>DATEQM010000051.1:0-8943 GCA_035272605.1 Candidatus Acidiferrales bacterium
AATTTGTCGCTGCATCTCTGCGGCAATGTCCGGCAATGGATCGTTTCCGGCCTCGGCGGCGCTCCCGACGTCCGCGTGCGCGAGCGGGAGTTCTCCGAGCGGGGTCCCCTGGGGCGGCGAGCCCTGGCCGCGCGGCTCCGCAGCACGATTGGGGAAGCCTGTCGCGTGCTCCGCCGGCTTTCTCCCGCGGCGCTGACGCGCGAATACGCGATTCAAGGCTTTCGCGTGACCGGGGTTGCCGCCGTCTCCGACGTGGTCGCACATTTCTCGCACCATACCGGCCAGATCATTTATCTCACCAAGATGAAGCGCGGCCAGGATTTACGATTTACCAGGCTGCCCCGCGTTCCGAGGAAACAATCTGCGGGCAGAAAAGCCGCGGCCTAGGCTGCAGCCGGGGAGGAGAAGAACGCCTCCACGCGGTCGAACACCTCGCCCGTTGACCGGGAGGTGTGAACTCCGCGGCGCAGCTCCGCGCCATTCCGCACGCCGTGCGTGAACCAGCAGGAGAACTGCTTCATTTTCCCCAGCGCGTCGGGCGTTCCGGCGTCCACCAGCCGCCGGAAGTAGTCCAGCAGGAGATCGCGCCGCGCGTCCTCCGACGGCGCTTCGTAACTGCCCGTTGCCGCATATTGCTCCATCTGCCGGAAGATCCAGGGATTCGTGGCCGCCGCCCGGCCGATCATCACCGCGTCGCATCCGGTCTCTTCCACCATCCGCACGGCATCTTCCGGAGCGCGCACGTCGCCGTTTCCGATCACGGGGATGCTTACCGCCTGGCGCACCGCGCGGATGATGTTCCAGTCGGCGCGCCCCTCGAAGCCCTGGAGGCGCGTCCGCGGATGCACGGCAATCCCCTCCACGCCGTTCGCTTCCGCCATCCGCGCCACTTCCGCCGCCACGATTGTCTTTTCGTCCCAGCCCGCCCGGATTTTCACCGTCAGCGGGATGCGCACCGCGCTGCGCACCGCCTTGAGGACCGTCTCCAGAAGCGCCAGATCGCGCAGCAAGCCCGAGCCGCCGCATTTCACCACTTTCTTCGCCGGGCAGCCCAGGTTGATGTCCACGGCGTCGAATCCCAGCTCCTCCACCGTGCGCGCCGCCGCGGCCATGGACTCGGGATTGGCCCCGAACAATTGCCCGGTGATGGGCCGCTCGTCGGGTTCGAAAAACAGGTAGCGCTGCGACCTCCGGGAATCGCGCACCACGCATTCCGCGCTGGTGAATTCCGTCATGATCAGCCCGCAGCCGCCCAGCCCCCGGATCACGCGGCGAAACACCGTGTCTGTGATCCCGGCCATGGGCGCCAGAATCGTCGCAGGCCGGATGGAAATGTCCCGGATTCGCAGCTCAGAGGGAAGCATGGTGCGTCCGCGCGCGGCAGCCTACGGGTTGCGTCCCGCGCCGCCCGTCGGGCGCAGCGTGGCCAGGTGCTTGCCGCTCAGATAATTCGCCATCGTCTCGTACGAGCCTTCGAAGAAGTGTTCCACCACGCGCGCCAAGGCGCGTCCCCGCGCTTCATCCTGCGTGAGGTTGGGGAGATACAGGAACGCGCGGCCCATCTTCCGCCGCGTGACGAAGCCTTTGTGCGCCAGGCGATCCATGATGGTCAGGATGGTGGTATACGCGCGCGGCCGCGTGGCCGCCAGGTTATCGCGAATCTGCCGCACGGTCCCCTCACCGAGCTGCCACAGCCGGCTCATGCAGTCCAGTTCCAGCGGCGCCAGGTCCAGCAGGGATTTCCGCATTGCCTGCACGCGAGAGATTCCCTCGGCCATCATTTTCCGTCTCCCTTCGCCGGGCTGGCGGCACGCGGCGCACCGCGCGTCTCTCGGCCACCGGCAACATCCGCAGTCTCTGCCAACTCCCCTGCCGCCGCGCCGGTCGATCCCGCCGCGAAGCGATCCGTGCGCAGCAGCCGCCGGCCCAGCGCCGCCACCCGCCCTGTCCAGATTTCCCCGCCCTCCGCGGCAGGCGCCTCGAGTCCGCGCCGCATTGCCCCCACGCGCGAATCCAGCTCGTCCAGGTAATGGAACACCAGAGCCTCGCGGAACATCGGCAGCTTCGGCGAGCCGAATTCATACTGCCCGTGGTGGCTGGCAATGATGTGCAGGATGAGCGTCCTCAGTTCCGCCGGAAATCCCGGGATGGCATCCATCTTCCGCCCCACCAGTTCGTAGCCGATCAGGATGTGCCCCAGAAGCTCTCCCTCCGGTGTGTATTGCACCGCGCGCTCATAGGACATCTCGTCCAGCTTCCCGATGTCGTGCAGCACGGCCGCCGCCACCAGCAGATCTCCGTCCAGCTCCGGATAGTGCCCCTCCATCAACCGGCACAGCCCGCAGAGGCTCACCACGTGCTCCAGCAACCCGCCGACGTAGGCATGATGCATCACCTTCGCCGCGGGCGCCCGCTCGAACCGCCCCGCCACCCGCGGGTCGTCCAGCACCTCGTCCAGCAGCCCGGAAATCCACGGATTGCGCACCGAGCGCACGTACTCCGCCAGCTTCTTCTTCAGCTCCCCGATGCTCTTTTCCGTGTGCGGGATCAGATCTTCCAGATCGTATTCCTCCGGCTCGGCGCGCCGGATTTTCTCGACGGTCAATTCGAGCTTCCCGTTGTAGGTTTTGGACCGCGCCTGGATTTTCACCACGTCGTCCGGAGCCACGCTGGCCGCGACGCCTTCAAATCCGTCCCACATTTTCCCGTAAATTACTCCGGTCTTGTCCCCCAGCTCGAGTTGCAGCCACTTCCGCCCCTTCGCCGAGGAACAGATCTCCTTGCCGCACACCACGAAGTAGGTGACGATGGACTGATCGGACGCCAGCTCGGATACAAAGGGCGACTTCATCGCTGTGCCTATTCCCCTCCCTGATTCGCCGCATCAGCCGGCTCTGACTTCTTCTTCTTGCTCGACTTCTTTTCCGTCTTGGAGGGCTCCGCCGCCGCGTCCACCTCGACAATGGGGTTGCTGGCTACCGCGGCCGTGTCCGTATATCCCGGCCTTAGCAGCACGTAACTTTCTTCTCGCAGCTTCGCCAGATAGTTGCGCAGTTCCGGCTGCGTCCGTTCGTAGACCAGGCGGTTCTCAATCTCGTTGCTCACTTTATCCAGCGGCTGGACGCCCGCATCGTAATGCTGGTTCACCAGGAAAAACAGGAAACCTGTTTTCGTGCGGAACACGTCGCTCAGGTCATTCTTCTTCATCTTGAACAGCACATCCTCGAATTCCTTGGCCAGCTGGCCGCGTTGGAAAGTACCCAGGTACCCTCCATCCTTCGCCGTGCTCCCTTCCGAAAAACGTTTGGCCAGTGCCTCGAAACTCTCGCCGTTGCGGATGCGCGCCAGGTAGGCGTTGGCCTTCGCCTCGATCTGCGGAATCTCGCTCTCCGGCTTCTTCTCCGTGGAAAGGAAGAATTCGCTCAGCGCTACGTTCTCCGGCCGGTTGAAGTCCGGCTTGTGCTCCGTGTAATATTTCTGGACTTCGTCGCGGGACACCTGGATGTGCGAGCCCACTTCGTGCCGGATCACTTCCTGGGTCAGAAATCCGTTGCGCAGCGTCTGTTTGTAATCTTCCAGTGAGACGCCCTGCGCGCGCAACTGCGTCTCCATCTCGTCCATGTCCTTCCAGCCGTACTGCTGACGGATTTCGTCCAGACGCTTCACCACGTCCGCTTCCACGTTCAATCCCAAGTCCTTTCCCTTCTGCGCCAGCAGGGATTGATCAATCAAGTCGCGCAGCAGGTTCGCGCGCCGGCTCTGCAGCATTTCTCGAAACTTATCCGCGGTGCAGCCCGGACAGTCCTGCCGCGTCTCGTCCTCCAATTGAGCCTGTCCCCGCTCGTAGTCGGAGAGCGTGATGATTTCGTTATTCACACGAGCGATGATCTCCTCGACCACCTTCCCTTTATCCTGCGCCTGTAAAACACTGGAAACACAGGAGATAACTAATATCACGAGCAATCGCTTCATGGCGCTCCGTTCTCTCCGCTCCCTGTACAGTCTAGCGCGAGCTTTGCAAATGCCGCAACACCGTTTTCAGACTTGCCACCATGCTCGTACCGTCCTGCTTCACCTCCATCCACAGTACTCCGCCCGGCTCCAGGCGCAAGTCCCGGCGCTCTCGCACGATGCCCACCAACCGCTCGGGCGGCAGGCTGGTCTGCTCCAGAAAGCGCACGCCCACGCGATGCCCTTTCCGCTCGATCGCTTCCACCTGAATCTGCTCCGCGTACGCCTTCAGCACGGCATAGTCCAGCAGATTCCGCACCGGCGGGGGCGGAGGACCGAACCGGTCGGCCAGTTCCCGCAGCATGTCGTCGCTCTCGTCCGGCGAGGCCACCGCGGCAATCCGTTTGTAGGTCCGCAGCCGCAGGGCTTCTTCTGGGATGTACGTCTCCGGGATGCGGATGTCTAACCCCAGTTGGATGGTGGCGCGGCGCTCGGCCGGCACCGCTTCTCCCTTCTGCTCCGCGACGGCCCGCTCCAGCATCTGACAATACATCTCGAAGCCCACCGCGCCCACGTGCCCGTGCTGCTCGCGGCCCAGCAGGTTGCCCGCCCCGCGCATTTCCAGGTCCAGTGCCGCGATGCGGAACCCCGCGCCCAGGTCGCTGAATTCGCGCAGCGCCGCAAGCCGTTGCCGTGACTCGCCGGAGAGCGGCACGTCCGGCGGCACCAGTAGGTACGCGTAGGCCCGCACGTTCGACCGTCCCACGCGCCCGCGGAGCTGGTACAGTTCGGCGAGGCCCATACGGTCGGCGCGGTTCACGATCAGCGTGTTGCAGTTGGAGATGTCCAGGCCGTTTTCGATAATCGTCGTGGCCACCAGCACGTCCGCCTCGCGCCGCACAAATCGCATCATCACGCGTTCCAGATCGCGCTCGCCCATCTGCCCGTGGCCCACCAGCACGCGCGCGCGGGGCACCAGACGTTTCACCAGCCCGGCGATGGAATCAATCGAGCCCACGCGGTTGTGCACCAGGAACACTTGGCCGCCCCGCGCCAGTTCCTCCTCGATCGCCCGCCCCACGATGCCCTCGCTGAACGGCGCCACCACCGTCTGGATTGCCAGCCGGTCCTTCGGCGCCGTCTCGATCAGCGACATGTCGCGCAGCCCCGCCAGCGACATGTGCAGCGTGCGCGGGATCGGCGTGGCGGAAAGCGTCAGCACGTCCACCTCCCTGCGCAGCTCCTTCATCCGCTCCTTCGCCGCCACCCCGAAGCGCTGCTCCTCGTCCACCACCAGCAGCCCGAGGTCGTGGAACTTCACGTCCTTCGACAGCAGCCGGTGCGTCCCGATCACCACGTCCACTTTTCCCGCTTCCAGCTCCCCGAGCACGGCCTTCTGCTGCGCTTTCGTACGGAACCGGCTGAGCATTTCAATGCGCATCGGGAATGCCGCCATGCGCCGCCGGAACGTCTCCCAGTGTTGGAAGGCCAGCACCGTTGTGGGGGCCAGCACAGCCACCTGCCGCGAGTCCTCCACCGCCTTAAACGCGGCCCGCAGAGCCACTTCCGTCTTCCCGTAGCCCACGTCGCCGCACAACAGCCGGTCCATCGGCTGCTCGCCTTCCATGTCGCGCTTCACTTCTTCGATTGCGCGCGCCTGGTCCGGCGTCTCTTCAAATTCGAATGCGTCCTCGAATTCCTTCTGCCAGGGAGAATCGGCGGAGAAGCGGAACCCCTTCGCCACTTTCCGCTCGGCATAGAGCTGCAGCAGCTTTTCCGCCATGTCCGCAACCGATTTGCGCACCCGCGCTTTCCGCGCCGCCCATCCCGACCCGCCCAGCCGGTCCAGCGGCGGCTCCACGCCTCCCAGCGAGTTGTATTTCTGCACCAGGTCCATGCGCTCCAGCGGCACGTAGAGCCGCGCGTCTTCCGCGTAGGTGAGCTGCATGAACTCCGCATCCCGCAGGCCGGGATCGCCCGATTCCATCCGCCGCAGGCCCTCGAACCGGCCGATCCCGTGGTCCACGTGGACGACAAAGTTGCCGGGCTTCAAATCGGCGAAGTCACTCGAGAAAATGGCCGACTTCGGCCGTGCCGCGGTGCGGGCGCGCGGCCGCTCCCCCGCCGCCTGCGTGTCGAACACGTCCGCAGTACCGTAGAGCACCAGGCGCAACTCCGGAAAGGCCACGCCCTCCGGAATCGGCGCGCGGATCAACGTGACCGCCGGCAGGCTTCCCGTGAAGGTTTCTTCCGCGGCTGCCGACGCAGCCGGCGCCGCGCCCGCTTCACCCACCCGGTACGGCAATTCGGCGTCGCGCAGGATTTCCGCCAGCCGCTCCGCTTCGCCGGACGTCGCGGCGGACAGTAGAATCTGCTCACCGGCCTGCAATCGCCCGCGCGCTTCGTTCAAAAATGCGGGCAAATTCCCGTGGTAGCGCGCGGTAGGCTGGCAGAGCACGGTGCCGGCGGCTCCTGGCAAATCTCCCAGTGCCAGCCGTTCGAGGGACACTCGCTGGTGCGGCGCCAGCGCCGCCGCCCACTCTTCCTCTCGCAGCGCAAACGCCTCGGGCGGCGCCTCTGGCATCCCGGCGCCACGTTCCTGATAGGCGCGCTGCCAGCGTTCCTGGAACTCGCGCATCGCCGCGGCAAGGTCACCAGGCTCGTCCATCACCACGAGCGGCTCGTGAAACAACTGAAACAAATTGGCGTTCCGCTGTTCGGCGTCCTGCGTCTCTCCGCGCTCTCCGTTTCCACTGCGTTCTCCGCGTAGCTCCTGTTGTTTCCCCTCCGCGTTCGCCTCTCCATCGCCAACGATCTCCCATAACCCTCCAGCCCTCTCCACCAGCGGCACGAGCGTCACGCGTTCCGCCGGCCGCACCGACCGCTGCGTCTCCGGGTTGAACTCGCGCAGCGATTCCACCGTGTCGCCCAGCAGCTCGATCCGCACCGGATACATGCCCTCCGGCGGAAAAACGTCCACGATTCCCCCGCGCACCGCAAACTGCCCCGGCATCGCCACCGTCTGCTCCCGCTGGTAGCCCGCGCCGCGCAGGAATTCGAGCAGCTCCTCGAGCGGCAATTCTTCGTCGTCGCTCACGGTCCGCGCCAGCTCCTGGTACGTCCGCGCCGGAGAGCAGCGCAGCAGAGCCGCCGCCGCAGGTGCCACGACCACCGCCGCCTGCCCCGTCGCCGCGCGCCACAGCGTTGCCGCCCGCTCCTCGCAAATTTCCGGATGCGGCGCGCGCCCATCCCACGGCGTCACGTCGAGCGCCGGAAGCACCTGCGTCTCCTCCGCCGTCCGCCGGGCCAGTGCCGCGAGGAAATAGCCCACAGCCTCCCCCAGCAGATCCGCGCGTTCGTTCGCGGTGGTTAGCAGAACCACCGGCCGCTTAAGCGTTGCCGCCGCATGCGCCACCACCAGCGCCTTCGCCGGATCCGTGAGTCCGGCAATCCCCGTTTCGGACGAGCCCCGGAGCACGCCGTCCACCGCCGCCACCACGGCGCGGTGCCGGCCAAACACGCTCAATACCTCGCTGACAATTGGGAAAATCATAGGCGGTAGCGCGGGCTTTCAGCCTGCGCTCCGATCAGAAGGCGGGGTTGCGCCGTGCTCTCGCGCCGCCCCGAAGCAATAGAAATCCCCCCGGGTCTTCCGCCAGCCCGGTGTATCTTCCTGCCCCGGAATCCAGAACACGCACGCAGCAATTTCACTACGATTCTAACACGTGCCGAACAACCGCGCCGGAAACGGCTCCTTGCGCTAGAATCACCGTTCTGAAGGAGAGCCTATGGCGCAGACCATTCTCCAGAAGTCCGAAGGATTGAACCGTCAATCCCTGGAACACGCCGTGCGGACCGCCGTAGCGGCTGTAGCATCGCTGCTGGCGGCGCGGTTGTTTCGGCTGCCGGAAGCGTATTGGGCGCCGATCACAACCCTGGTCATCACGCAGTCATCGCTGGGCGCGGCGCTCACTGTTTCCTGGCAGCGTTTCGTCGGGACAGTGCTTGGCGCGGTGGTTGGCGCGATTGCGGCAACTTACTTCGGGCCGCAGGTGCTTGTATTCGGCGGCGGCGTGTTCGTTTTGGGGCTGATTTGCGCCGCGGCGCACTCGGATCGACTCGCCTATCGGTTCGGGGGCGTTACGCTGGCGATTGTGCTGTTGATACCGCGGACAGGTCCCCCATGGCGAATCGCCTCTCATCGGTTCGCCGAAGTCTCCATCGGAATTGTGATCGCCTTACTGCTGACCGCCATCTGGCCGGAGCGCCCGTCCGCGCCCGAATCCGCCACGGGAGCATCTGCGCATCCCGCTGCGCCCTAAATTGTGTGGATTTTCTCGAGCAGCACAGACGTGGAATATCCCGGCTCGAGAGGAAGAGAGACCACGCGCCCGCCGGCGGCTTCCACCTCCGCGCGGCCCACGATGTGGTCCGGACCCCAGTCGCCGCCCTTGACGAGCACATCCGGCAGGACGCGCGCGATGATTTGCTGCGGCGTGTCTTCATCGAACAGCGTGACGTAATCCACGGCGGCGAGCGCCGCGAGCACTTCCGCGCGCTCTGCTTCCGGCACAACCGGCCGCCCCGCGCCCTTCATGCGGCGCACGCTCGCGTCCGTGTTGATGGCCACGACCAGCAGATCGCTCAGCGCGCGCGCCTGTTCGAGACAACGGATGTGGCCGGGATGCAACAGATCGAAGCACCCGTTTGTGAACACCACGCGACGGCCATTGCGGCGCGCCTGCGCAACGTGGAGAATCAATTCGTCCTGCGACACCACCTGGCCCAACTCGACGCTCCTCGCTCCAGCCGCGCTGGAGCCGCTTCGAATCGTACCACGCACACCGTCGCGCGAACTGCCGCGGCGCGGCGGCCATCCTAATGAAGCGCAATGAGCTCATTCTCGCCGTGAGCGGCGTCGCGCTTCTTGCCTGGGGCGCGCTGTGGATCGAACGAGCCCGCGGGCCGATGCGCGACGTGATGCTTGACGGC
>DATEQM010000052.1:0-16219 GCA_035272605.1 Candidatus Acidiferrales bacterium
GCCTGCAGCACGGCGATTTTACGAACATCGTGCAGTGCAGCCGCTGCGGCCTGCTCTTCGAGAACCCGCGCGAGCCTGAGGAGATCATCGAGACACGCTACGAGCAGGTGGAGGATTCCGTTTACGAGCGGGAGAGGGAAGGGCGCGTGCGCACCTACTCCGGCATGATGCCCGCCATCGAGAAATACTGCACCCGCCCGGGCCGCGTGCTGGACATCGGCTGCTACCTGGGCGTGTTTCTGGACGTGGCGCGCGCGCGCGGCTGGCAGACCTTCGGCGTGGAGCCCAGCGCCTGGGCCGCCGAACGGACCAAGCAGAAGGGCCACCAGGTGATCAACGCGCCGCTGCGCCGCACCAGTCTGCCCGCGGAATCCTTCGATTTGATCACGCTGTGGGACGTGATCGAGCACCTGCACGATCCCCTCGGCCAGCTCCGTGAAATCCACGGCTTGGTGAAGCCCGGAGGAATCTTCGCGCTGACCACCATGGACACCGGGTCGCTGTACGCGAAAATGTGCGGCCGGCGATGGCCGTGGTACATGCGCATGCACCTCTATTACTTCACCCGCGGCACGCTCGCGCGCATGCTGGACGAGGCCGGTTTCGACGTGCTGTCCATTGAGCGCGCCAAGCGCATCGTCTCGCTGCGCTACTTCCTGGAAAAAGCCGCGGCCGTGCTGGGACCGCTCGGGCCGCTCCTGCGGCTGGCGGCCATGCCCTTCGGCGGGCTTTACGTATCCGTGGATTTCGGCGACAACATGATGGTCATCGCCCGGAAAGCTGCGCGCTCTGGGTAGCAGGGTGCCCCACCCTTCGCAGTTGGAAGGGTGGGGCCTTTTCCTTCCCCTCCGTGGCCTGTCCTGCCCGCATCTCCCGCGACCCGCGCTGCTTGATCACCTGGAGCACCGTGGACGGCGTGCCCTTCTGTGGCTCGCCGATCCCGCTATGCGGGATGCACGTGCTCAGGCATGACCACGTAACCGGCCAGCAGAAAGCCGTAGCGCTCTCGCACTTCGCCCAATGTCTTGACGAAGAGGTTCCGCGCGCACTGTTCCGAGAAAGGGAAGCCGCCGAAAACACCTGAACGTGAGGAAGTGCAAGTGCCTCTGTCCGTAGCACCGCTTGAGCCCTTTCGGCATGGGACGAAGAATCCCACCCTTCAAACCGCGAAGGGTGGGGCCCCCTCGCGAGGTCACTCCTCGGTGAGCTATGAAGGTGGTATCCTCTCATTGTGGGTTGCCGTCAAGAAAGAAATGAGGAGGGCAATGCCTGGGCCACCCGCCAGAATATCAGCGTCCAAACGAAGCAGCGCAACTATGAGAACATCAGAATTAATTGTATCTTATATGGATACATGGACGTCATAGCTCAGGACATTACTAGAAGGCCCGATGTTTGCCAGCCGTAAGGTGAGGCTCAGCCTTGCGGCGGTGTTTGTGATCGTTTCGCTCCTCCCGGGGACGGCGGTTGAGGCGGGTCACGGGCCCTCGCTTCCTCAGATCCTTGCCCAGAATGTAGGAAGTTACGAGGATGGCGTATCCCAGTTGCCCTTGCTGCTTGCCCATCTGTCAGAGCGCTACGGCTTCCCCTTTGGGCTGGAAATAGACGGCGAGCTTGCGGACAAACATACGTCGGTCGAGATCTCGCGGGGAACCGTGGCAGACGTTCTCACCGCCATCGTAAATCAAATGCCGGGCTACGAGTGGGCTACCGCGGATGGCGTTGTGAATGTAAGGCCGCAGCGGTCGACAGACAGCGTGCTGGACGTCGAGATCGCGCACTTTCGCATACGCCGAGTCACGCCCGACGGGGTCGCTCAAGCAATCGCCTCAGTTCCTGAGATAAGCGCATGGCTGCAGCGAAACGGAGTGGTGGAACGTCATTTCGTCCCAGTCTACCCGCTTGGGGACATGAAGCATTTGCCCAGGATCTCCCTCGAAGTGCGCGGCCGGACGCTACGCGAGATACTGAACGCCATCGTGGCCAAACCTCGCTTGAAGTGCTGGTCCGTCACCAGGTATGGCGATGGGGGCAAATACCTCGGTATCGTGGTCGAGTGACCAGAAACCCGTCGGCCGCTCGAAGGCATCGATTCAATCGAACAAGTTGAAGCGGATCACGTACCACAGCGCCAGGGCACCGTCGCGCCAGGTGATTTTTTTCCCTTCGGCGTACGTGCGGCCATAGTAGGAGATGGGCACCTCGTAGACGCGCCATTTGCCCCGCGCCACACGCGCCGTCACTTCCGGCTCGAATCCGAACCGGTTCGAGCGCAGGCGCATGCCCTTCACCACTTCACTGCGGAAGGCTTTGTACCCGGTTTCCATGTCGCTGAGCTTCAGGTTCGACAGCATGTTGGACAGCAGTGTGAGCATGCTGTTGGCCACGTAGTGCCAGAAGAAATGGACGCGCTGCGGTCCGCCCAGGAAGCGCGAGCCGTACACCACGTCCGCGCGGCCGTCCAGAATCGGTTCCAGCAGCTTGGGATAATCCTTGGGATCGTATTCGAGGTCGGCGTCCTGCACGATGACGACGTCGCCGGTAGCTTCCGCAAAGCCTTTCCGCAGTGCCGCTCCCTTTCCCTGGTTCTGGGCCTGGAAAAAGATGCGGATGTTGGCGATCGGCAGGCTGGCCGTGTCGTTCAGGATGCTGATTTCGGACTTGCCCAGAGCCAGGTACCCGGCCACCTGTTCCAGCCACTCGCGCGTCCCGTCGGTCGAGCGATCGTCCACGATGACGATTTCCTTTTCGTAGGGAGTCTGCTGCACGCGCCGCAGGATTTCCTGGATGAAGGTCTTTTCGTTGTAGACAGGAATGACGACGGACAGCTTTGTAGGCACCAGGGCGAAGGTCATCGCTCGGTTCTTTCCCGGACCTGGGAACGCTTCCGCAGCGGCGCGGGCTCGAAAGGCGCAGCGTCCGGCAGGAACTGAGCGAACAAACTAGCATGGGCGCGCGCCGCGCAGAAGCGTTTTCCCCTCCGCGAGGTTCCAGCGGCATACCGGCGGTTGAGCGTGTGCGCGCGCGGGCGGCAAAGGGAGGGGAAGGGGCGCGTCAGGCGCGCTTTTTCGGCGGGATTCCGGCTTCCTTGATCTTGTACAGCAGGGCGCGGTAGCTGATGCCCAGCAATTGAGCGGCGCGCTTGCGGTTCCAGCGCGTCTGCTTCAGCGCCTCGAGGATCATGTGGTGCTCGGCCTGCTGACTGGCCTGTTTGGAGAATTTCTTCAGCGAAAACTCCCGGATGGGCGGCAACTGGAATCCGCCTACCATCGGCCCGCGGCTGCGCTCTTCCAGCTCTTCCAGAATCGAATCGGGAGAATCCAGGATCACGAAGCGCTTCACGTAGTTTTCGAGTTCGCGCACGTTGCCCGGCCACTGGTGCTTCTGGAATCGCTCCAGCAGGGCGGCCGGCAGCGGCTGCGTCGCGCGCTCGTACCGTTCGCCGTAGTAGCGAAGAAAGTAGTCCACCAGCGCCGGCAGATCTTCCAGCCGCCGCCGCAGGGGAGGCAACTGCACATTGACGACGTTGATGCGGTAGAAGAGGTCCTCGCGGAAAGCGCCGCGCGTGATTTCGCTCTCCACGTCCTTATTGGAGATGGAGACGATGCGCACGTCGGCGCGGCGTTCTTCGAGATCCCCAATGCGGCTGTAACACCCGTCCTGCAGCACCTGCAGGAGTTTTGCCTGCAGGCCCGAGTCGATCTCGGCGATTTCATCCAGCACCATGGTGCCGCCTTGCGCGACTTCAAACTTCCCCGGGCGGCTGCTGTAGGCCCCGGTAAACGATCCCTTCTCGTAGCCGAAAAGCTCGGACTCGAGCAGCGGCCCCGGGATCG
Organism: Candidatus Acidiferrales bacterium; assembly: GCA_035272605.1. Classification (GTDB taxonomy): domain Bacteria; phylum Acidobacteriota; class Terriglobia; order Acidiferrales; family UBA7541; genus JOPF136. The sequence goes on from DATEQM010000052.1 coordinate 3,837, forward strand.
CCGCGCAGTTCACCTTCACCATGGGCTTGTCGCGCCAGGGGGCAATGCGATGGAGGTACCCGGCCAGCAGTTCTTTGCCGCTCCCACTTTCGCCGCGGATCAGCACGGGCACGCGCACGTTGGCCACGCGCTCGATGGTACGGCGCACGCGCTGCATTTCCTCCGTCAAGCCGAAGAGAATCTCCGGCGGAGCGAAGCCGTTAGGCGCGGTTTCCTGGGGTGCCGGGATTTGTTGCACTTTTGCCACGGTTATTCGCGCCTTCTCATGACGCGACTGCGCTATCTGTGAGCACTTGAAAAGCCATACGACGGGCGACGGGACTCATGACCTAGAATCTCCTAACCCATTATTGTGTATGCAGTTAGAACGCCCTCTCGAAGGCCGAGCCACGGTAACCTCGCTTTCAGACGAGGAGCCGTTGGCCGAACCTGAGTGAAAAGTTTTTCACATTTCACTGCTTCCGTAGAGTTAACGCTCCGCGCCTTCCGGTCCGTCCTTTCCCAGGTGCTCCTGCCGAAGTGCAGCACGCTGGGTGGAGATGCCGGGACATCGGGATTCGCATGGGTCATGGCGGACACTCTTCGTGTTCAGAGCTGTCAGGGAAGAAACGCGCAGCCTACCCGGAACTTCTGCCCATCGGCAGGTTCCACGTAGGCTTTGCGCAAGCTGACTTTCACGGGCGGAAGAATGGGCACGTGCAGTACCGCGGGAAATACACTCGGAAGCTTATCGGCATGGTCGAGCAACAGGGCCACGCCGCCATAGCTCATGTCGAGCACGCGGGCGGTCACCTCATTCCCTTCGCCGATCACGGCGTGGGCCCGGGTTCCGACCAGGGAAACGCGCTCCCACTTCCGGCGCTCGCCGGCGCGAGTCGAAGGCGCGAAGGCGCCAGGAAGAGTGCCATGAGGTGGAGCAAACGCCGGGCCGGGAGGCGGCTGCGCCGGCGGAGGAACCTCGCGCGCCGCGGGAGGCTCCATGGGAATCACGCGCGCCGTGGGGGCCGGGGGCGAGGCGGGCGGGTTGCGCGAGGCGTTTTTGAGCTCGTAAAGGCGCTCGTCCGCCGCCCGGATCAGGGCCTCTTTGGAATCGCCGTCGTTGGGGAAAACGGCCACGCCGAAGTCCAGTGCCAAGGGCACGTCCAGCCGGAGCGGCTCGATCGCCGCGGCATAATTCGCGCGCACCCGGCGGCCCAGCGTAGTGGCCTGCGCGGGATCGGACTGCGGCAAGAGCAGAGCGAACTCATCGCCGCCGATTCGAAACGCATAATCCGAGGCGCGCAACGTTTTGCGCAGCGTGCTGGCCGTAAGTTGCAGCATGTGATCGCCCTGTAGGTGGCCGTAACGGTCATTGACGGTCTTGAAGCAGTGCAGATCCATGAGCACCAGGGTGATATGGTGGTTGTGGCGCTTCGCGCGGTACAGCTCCTTCGCAAAATACTCCTCGAACAGACGGCGATTGTAGAGGCCGGTGAGCGCGTCCGTGGCCGCATTGATCTGGAGCTTTTTCAAATCCTCGTATTCCATGAGGATGGGAAGGCGCAGGAAATTCGAGGAAGCCAGGACGTCTACCAGCGCGGTCTGCAGCGAAACCGGCTTGGCGAGCGACTCCGAGAGCTCGCGGCGGCGCGAGAGGATCTGGTCCCAGAACTCCAGGCTGGTGGACTCGCTCAACTCCACCTGTGCCATGGCCTTCAGGAAGCGCTGCAGAAACTGCGCGCGAACGGTGCGCTCCAGGTTCTGCAGCGTCTCGATCAACAGATCCAGGAAAGCATCCTCTGCCGAGAGTTGCAGGCGAGCATTCTCCGTATTGTCGGGAATGGGGGCGGTTCCACTCACGTGAAATATCCGAATTCCGGCCGATGGGGGGCCGATGGTGGTGGTAGGAGCACGTTACCTTCCAACCGCCGCCCGGCCCTTCCTCTCAATGATGGCGCATCGTAGAGAATCGTATGTCCTGTGTCAACGTATGCTCAACAGTTTGCGGTGGATTGTAGTGGAAAAGAAATTCCGTGCAGAGGGAAACATTCTTCCTTTTTGCACTCGCCCGTTTCCGACGGAAGATCTTTTCCCATCAGTCCAGTGGTTTCGCGAATTCCAGGCCGGAGATGGGGACGTCGCCCGAAGATTGAGAGCGGACCGCTTGAGCGCCGATCGCAGGTAATCCCTCCGGCACCAGTCCAGGAAGGTGAGGGGGCGGGCATGCGGTGAGAGACGAGCTGAATCAACCCCCATGGTGCGGGCTGGTCGACGCTCGCCAGCCGCGCTGCTATTGGTCATTTTTGAGGTCAAGAGACTCCCGTTCTTCCACGGCGGCGAAGACTGAAACGGAAGTCTGCCCGTGAAGCCTCGGCCATGGGTTGTGAGCTGGAGGGATTCTGCTCCTGAGCGAACTGGCTTACTGAGGGATTGCCGCTCGGTTCCTTGGTACCTCTAGTACTAAGAACCCACAATCGAGCAGTAAATTTCTTTCCCGACCGGATACCGCGGCGAGCATCCTAAGCATCTTAGAATGAGTAGTTTGCTTAAACGCAGGACCCAGCTCCTGATCATGTGGAAATCACGGTTCCCTGAATTCTGCCCGCATTTTCCCTTTATGTGCAAGATAGGACTCTTTTACCATTGACGGCACTTTCCGGCTTTGCCAGCATTGGCGCTACACGAGGCCCTCTGTCGCACAGTTTGCGGTAAGTCTCCGCCATGGCACGCTCGCCCATACTCGACCAGCCCGCGCAGGTTTCCCTGCCGCTCGCGGTAGTCAGCACCATCCTGGACTGCGTGGAGCAGCCGCTGCTGCTGGCCGACGGCGAGGGAAAGCTGTGCGTGATGAATCGCGAGGCGGCGCGCATGCTGAAGTCGCTCGGACTGAGCGCGAAAAAAGGCGCCAACCTGTTCACGGATGTTTTCCGCGTGCCCTCCCGGGCGGTTCTGGAACAGATGAGGAGCGGGGAGCGCGAGGTGGATTTGCCGGTGGCGGACGCGCAGGGAAAGCCGGCGCGGGCCCGCCTTCACTGGATTGCCGATCTGGGCTGGATTGCCGTGGCACTGGAGGCCGCGCCACAGCCCGCCCCGGCTGAAGACGCCGCCATTCAGCAGACCCTGGGAGAATTGCTGCAAGAACGCGAAGTAACCTATCGCAATCTGCTGGCTGCCTACCTCCAGTTGCAGGAGGTGAACCGGCAGAAAACGGTCTTCCTGGCCTCCGCGGCCCATGAGTTGAAAACGCCGCTGGCGGTGATGAAGGGTTATTACGATCTACTGCTCTCCAGCTCGCTGGGACGACTGGGGGAGAAGCATAGAGAAATCCTGAACGAATCGAAAGAGAGCTGCGAGCGGCTGGTGCGTCTGGTCTCCATGTTCCTGAACTACGCGGCGCTCGAAAGCGGCAAGATGGTGCTGCACCTCATGGAAAACGACCCGGGCGAATGCCTCAAGGAACTCGCCGCGCTCTGGAAAGACGGCTTTGTGCGCAACCGGGTCCGGCTGGAGACGCAACTGCCGGCCCGGCTCGCGCCCTTCCGATTCGATTATCAGAAAGTGCAGCAGATCGTGGCCAATCTGCTGGACAACGCCATGAAGCATACGCCGGCGGGGGGCCAGGTAACGCTTGCCGCCGAGCCATACTTCTGGGAGCGGCGCGCCGCCAGCGTTTCTCCCCACGTCGAGCGGCGGCGCGGCCGGCAGAACGCCTCGAACAGCCTGCTGATTTCCGTGGCCGATTCGGGCCCGGGCATCGCTCCGGAGCACCATCAGGAAATCTTCGAGGATTTCATGCGCGTGGACCGCTCCTCGGCCGGCATGGGGCTGGGGTTGGCCATCAGCAAGCGGCTGGTCCAAGCGCATCGCGGTAAAATCTGGGTGGAGAGCGAGATCGGCAAAGGCTGTACGGTGAAGTTTTTGCTGCCCGCGGATCTGCAATAACACATCCGGGCAAACGAGGAAGAACGAATGGCCATAGCCACGGAAGCGAAGGAACGGATTCTGGTGGTGGATGACGAGCCCAGCATCCGCAAGTACCTGCAAACCCTGCTCGAGGTGGATGGCCACGACGTGAACACGGTCACCTCGGGCAAAGCGGCATTGGAATTGATCGGGCAGGGAGCGCGCCCCGACCTGATCATCCTGGACGTGCTCATGCCGGAAATGGACGGCCTGCAAACCCTGAAGCAATTGATGCAGGTGGACCCCAGGCTGAACGTGGTCATGCTCTCCTGCACGAATGAAGTCGCCACGGTGGTCGAAGCGATCCGCATGGGGGCCCAGGACTATTTGACCAAGCCGTTCGAAAAGTCGGAGCTGGATGCGGCCATGCTCAAGTGCCGCAAGAAGCGCGAGCTGCGGGCGGAAAACAACGCCCTGCGCGAGTACGTGGAAAACCTAACCGAAGACCTCACCTTCCTGGCCGCCAGCCCGCAGATGGTGAAAATCCGGCAGCAGGTGCTGCAGATCGCTCCGGTGGACGTGCCCATCTTCATCTACGGAGAAAGCGGGGTGGGCAAGGAAGTGGTGGCCCGGATGATCCACCTGCGCTCGCCGCGCGCCGCCCAGGCCTTCGTCAAGGTGAACTGCGCCGCGCTGCCCAGCGAGCTGCTGGAGTCCGAGCTGTTCGGCTACGAACAGGGCGCCTTTACCGGGGCGGTACGGTCCAAGCCCGGGAAATTCGAGCTGGCCAGCAAGGGCACGATTTTTCTAGACGAAATCGCGGAGATGAGCCCGCAATTGCAGGCCAAGATGCTGCACGTGCTGCAGGACCAGCAATTCTCGCGTCTCGGCGGGCGCGCCCTGGTGCACGTGGACGTGCGCATCCTGGCGGCCACAAACGTCAACGTGCGCGAGGCCATCCAGTCCGGACGCTTCCGCGAGGACCTTTATTACCGGCTCAATGTTTTCTCCATCCACGTGCCGCCCCTGCGCGAGCGCACGCCGGAAATTCCGCTGCTGTTCCGTCACTTCCTGGAGAAATACAGCGAGAAATTTCAAAAGCGGCCGCACACTCCCTCCACGCACCTGATGGAGGCGGCCATGCGCTACTCGTGGCCGGGAAACCTGCGGGAACTCGAGAACTTCGTGAAACGCTACGTGATCATGGAAGACGACGAGTCGAGCTTCCGCGAACTGCTGGAGATCGCCGCCAGCCGCCAGCGCCCGGGGGTGCCTGGGCAGGAGCCTCCTGTCGCGAAGGAGCAGGGATTGAAGGCTCTGGTGCGCAGCCTGAAGGCCGAAGCGGAAATGGAAGCGATCGCCGACGCCCTCGAGAAAACCAACTGGAGCAGGAAAGAAGCGGCGCGGCTGCTCGGAATCAGTTATAAGGCACTGCTGTACAAGATGCGACAGTTCAAACTGGATCCCGGACGGGCACCGCGCTCCAGCCCGGCCCCGGCGGGGAGCCGGCACGGGTGAGCGAGGGATGAAAAGCCTTGCACATTCATGGAACTTGGACAGCGAGGCGCTCCCATAGACTTGGCTGCGGGGGACCGCGGATGATGCGTTGCAGCTCGTCTCACGATCCGGGGTTGGATGGGCGATCCAGGACGTAAACGACTCAAAGTTAAGGCATTTACCTTTTATTCGTTACCGACGGGTGTGCTAGGGGCGGGGTGGATAGCCGAAGTGCGGTGCAGGCCGCGGCCGTGCATGCGGAGCGGCCAAGTCTGGCAGAGCGATTGCACGCACCTTTCCGGCCTGGCCGTCGCTCGTGTCTGGACCTCTGGGGGAATGAAGATGACGGACCGCCGAGTAGCACGACGTTACGAACTCAATTTGCCCGTAGTGGTGCGCGCGGCCGCGGAACGCAAAGCCGCCGACTCGCGGAACGGGCAGACGCGCGACATCTCGACGCGCGGCGTCTATTTCTTGATTGACCAGAACCTTGAGCCTGGTTCCACACTCGATTTCATGCTCACCCTGCCCGCGGAGATTACTCAGGGGACCGAGGTCTTCATCCACGCCCAGGGCAAAGTGGTGCGCGTGGAGAGAAAGTCGGGTGAGGACGAGGAACGAGTGGGAGTGGCCGCGGTCATCGAGAAGTACGACATCATCCGCGCGGAACCTGCGAACTCCTGAAGCCGGGCCAGGGCACCCGAGCGATGGTAAACGGGATGCCGCTGCCGTTTCTCCACACGGCCGCTGCACGCTGCCCATCTCCTTCTGTTTCGCTGCGGCGCCGGGCCGTTTTTTCCGGCCCGGGCGCGGCCGGAGAAAGCTATTGCGGGCGCCGCTCTCTCGTTTTAGTATTCACAGCAGTGCGCTCGCCCGCGGAGGTTGCCCCATGACGGTACGTGACCTGCTCGGCTCCCGCCAGGATGTTTATTCCGTTCGAGACGACGCGACGGTCCACGAGGTAGCGCTGTACCTGCGCGACCGGCAGGTGCGTGCCGTGGGAGTGCTGGACCTGCACGGGCGCGTGGTGGGTGTGGTCTCGCAGGCCGACGTGTCCGACAAGGTGGCCGCGGAAAATAAATGTCCGGCCTGGATGCGCATTTCCGAAATCATGACGCGCAACCCGATCTCCGTCCCGCTGGATACCTCGCTCGATGAGTGCCTGCGGCTGATGGAGAAGCACGGCTTCTTTCATCTGCCGGTGCTGGACGAGAAGTCCGGTTTCCGCGGCATGCTCTCCGTGCAGGACCTGCTGCGCGTCATTGTGCGGGACCACAAAGAGCGCGCCGACCTCTTCGAAGCGATGATGTTCCCCCAGCACTAAGAAGTAGCGCGGGCTCTCAGCCTGCGCCCCCGGAGAGTCAGCAAGCCATTCATAGCCAGGAATCCGCTCCTGATGCAGGGGCGGCCGAGTTGTTATACTAGCGCGGCGGGCGCTGCGAAGATTTCCGCAGCGTGATCCTCACTCGATGTCCACCTATTGGCTGGAAAATTTCGGATGCCGGGCCACGCAGGCGGACGCGGCGGCGATCGAAGGCCAACTCGTCGGGAGCGGCTTGGTGCGTGTGCGCGCAGCTTCGGACGCCGACGTGGTGGTCCTGAACACTTGCACCGTGACTGCGGCGGCCGACGCACAGGCGCGAGAAGCCATCCGCCGCGTCCACCGGGAAAACCCGGCCGCGCGCATCCTGGCCACGGGTTGCTACGCCCAACGCGCTCCGGAGGAGTTGGCCGCGCTGCCCGGCGTCGCCTGGGTGGTTGGAAATTCGCACCAGCGCCGCATTGGTGCGCTCGTGGGCGGCCCGCCTGGCGGCACCGGCGGCGAGCAAAGCTTCGTGCCGCTGGGAGTTCTCGCGGGCGCGCCGCCCATGGCACTTGCGCGCACCCCGAAAATCCTGACCGGCGACATTTTCGAGGCCGATGAAGTGCTCGTGGCGCCGGCCGCGGGTGTTGCGGGCCGCACGCGTCCCGTGCTGAAAATCCAAGACGGCTGTAACAATCGCTGCGCCTATTGTGTGATCCCCTTTGTCCGCGGCCGCAGCCGGAGCCTCGCGCCCGAGCGCGTGGTGCAGGAAGTGTGCGCGCTGTCCGCAGCGGGCGCGCGCGAGGTGGTGCTGAGCGGCATCAACCTGGGCGCCTACGGTCGCGACCTCGCGCCGCGCGTTCCTCTCCGCGATTTGCTCGCCAGGCTCGTCGAGGAGACGCCCATCGAGCGGCTGCGGCTCAGTTCCATTGAGCCGATGGACGTGACTCTCGACCTCGTGGATCGGGTGGCGCGCTCCGGACGCATCGCGCCGCACTTCCACGTGCCGCTGCAATCCGGCTCGGATCGCATGCTGGCAGCCATGCACCGCTGGTATCGCGCCGCGCACTACGCCGAGCGCATCCTGCGGGTTGCGGAGCGGCTGCCCGGCGCGGCGATCGGCGCGGACGTGATCTGCGGCTTTCCCGGGGAAACGGAAGAAGATCACCGGCGCACGCTCGAGTTCGTCGAACGCCTGCCGTTCACGTATCTCCACGTATTTTCGTATTCCAGCCGGCCGGGGACCAAGGCTGCGGTACTCGCGGCAGAGGTCGCGCCGGCTGAGATTCGCCGGCGCAGCCGCGCGCTGCGCGAACTCTCCGCGCGGAAGGCCGCGGCATTCCGGGTGGCGCAGGACGGCTCCCGGCATCGCGTGCTTACGCTGGAACGCACGGGAACCGGTCCCGGCGGGCACCCGTGGACAGCCGCGCTCACCGGCAATTACCTGCACGTTCGCGTTTCAGGCCGCTGGCCCAGCAATTGTTGGCTGGAGGTGCAACTTTCCGCAGCCGACGGCGAAATGCGCGGAAGCGTCGAAGTAGCGCGGGCTTTCAGCGTGCGCGCCGAGGGCACGCATCCCCGTGCGTAAGGGGCACAGCATGCCCCGCATCCATCCGCGCCGTGGCCGTCAAAGATTTCCCTAAAAGATGGCAGCGTAATCCTCGGGATAGTGTTGGCAATACCAAGTGAAGAATTTTTCGGGGCTTGGTTTGGAACCGAACTGCCTGCGAAACTCCGCGAGGGCGCGACCGGGGGTTTTTTTTAATTGGATGCCAACCAGGGGGGCCGCCATCAGGGTCATTAACTTCTGAGCCGGTGTCTGAGTGAAGTGGACTTCCCTCAAACGGGATAGCCGATAACGCTCGCCCGGCCGCTGGCCCCGGCGGCGCTTCCTGTGGTCGGGATAATCTCCCATCAACAGCAGAGCCAAACGCGTGATGCCTTCGACATAACCCGGCCAGAAATCCTGTCGCTTGAGGCTCTCGTTCGCCGCATGAAGTCCCGAGTGCAGCATGACTCGGTGGACCGCATCCGTTTCGACGTTGGCGCTGAGATAACGATCCAGCTCCAGCAGAACCCTCTGGAGAATGCGACGCCATTGCTCGGGAGACTTCATTTCCCGTGTGACTTCCGGAGACGCGGAACCGAACAATCTGGCGAGTTGGACCTTCATCGCAGGAGGAACCCAGGTATTCGAGAATTCTTTCATGCATCACCCCGGAATCGGCTGAAACGATCCAGCAACCTGCGGCGCCAGCGGGCCAACGATGCGCGCTTCTCTTTCAATTTTCGAAAATCACTTGCGCCAGCGCCGTATCGCCGGCGTGTGTGATCGAAAGCGCGATGTTCCGCACGCCGAGCTGCGCCGCGAAGACGCCGGCCTGCCCGGCGAGCCGCAGCGCCGGTTTTCCGCCCGGCTCGCGCACCACTTCAATGTCCACCCAGCGCACGCCGCGCCGCCAGCCGGTGCCGAGCGCCTTCATGGCCGCCTCTTTGGCCGCGAACCGCCCGGCGTAGCGTTCAAAGCGATTCCGGTAACCCTCGCAGTATTCGATTTCGGCGGGCGTAAACAGCCGGTGGAGAAAATGATCGCCGTAACGGCGGATGGCCGCCTCGACGCGGCTGATTTCCGCGATGTCAATGCCCAGCCCGACGATCATGGGCCAACCTTAGCACACCGCCCGGTGGGACAGGCATTGCTGCTCGCCGGCACTGTCCATTTTCGCGGACAGTGGCCGGGCGCCGCGCGCCGGGAGCGCCGTGTTATTCTTCCGAAAGCCTTCGGCATCGGGGAGAATCCGCTCATGGACGCAAAATCCGCGGCGCGAGAACGATTCAACTCCTCCCGCGACGCGCTCGTCGCGCTCAGCCACCGCATCCACGCCCACCCCGAGTTGGGTTTTGAGGAAGAGCAAGCCTCTTCCTGGCTCTGCGACTCGTTGGACGCCGCTGGCTTCGCGGTGGAAAGAGGTATTTGCGGCCTTCCCACGGCATTCCGCGCCCGGGCCGGCTCCGGCCCGTTGCACATCGGCATTTGCGCCGAATACGATTGCCTGCCCGGCATCGGCCACGCCTGCGGCCACAACGTGATCGCCGCCTCGGCCGTCGGCGCCGCGCTGGCGGCGGCCAAAGTGGCGGACGAGGTGGGCCTCACCGTCAGCGTCATCGGCACGCCGGCCGAAGAAGTGGGCAACGCCAGCGGAAAGATTCTGCTCCTGGAGCGCGGCGGCTTTGAGGGCATCCACGCCGCCATGATGGTGCATCCCGCGCCCTTCGACATGCTCCGCGCAAAAATCATCGCCGCTTCCATGTTTGAGGTGCATTGCACGGGCAAGGAGTCCCACGCCTCGGCCTTTCCGGAGCTGGGCGTGAACGCGGCGGACGCGCTCACCATCGCGCAAACGGCGCTGGGCTTGCTGCGCCAGCACATTCGCTCGACGGATCGTATCCACGGCATTGTGACCAATGGCGGCGCCGCCCCCAACGTGGTTCCCGCGCACACCTCCGCCCGCTACATCATTCGTTCCGAGACGCTCGATCAGCTTGCCGAATTGCGGCCCAGGGTTTACCGCTGCTTCGAGGCTGGAGCGCTCGCCACCGGAGCGACTATCGCGATCACCGGCGGCGACAAGCCCTACGCCGAGATGCGCCACCACGAGGCCATGGCCGCGCTTTACCGCAAGAATTCCGAGGCGCTGGGCCGGCCGTTCCCCAATCTCGGCGAGTGGGAGACGCAGCCCACCGGTTCCACCGACATGGGCAACGTCTCTCGAGTCATGCCGTCCATCCATCCCATGATCGGGATCAATTCGCTGCCCGCGGTCAACCACCAGCCGGAATTCGCCGCGCACTGCGTGACTCCGGACGCGGACAAGGCGCTAGCGGACGGCGCCCTGGCCATGGCGTGGACCTGCATCGACCTGGCCACGACCCAGGAGCTGCGGGAGAGCCTAATGGCTCGCCGGTGACGGCGATCTGTTCCCGACGGACTGCTGATCTTTCGGAGCCGCACCGCCACCCGGCTTATACTGTCCTCTGCACCGCATGAAAAAACTGCGCAAGCCTTACAAGGGCACACGCCGGCGGCGCACCGCGGATCGCGCGGGTGCCGACGGAGCCGGCTCCGGCTGGCACGCCGCCCGCTCGAGCCGGCTCACTCTGCTGCGCGCAATTCCGCTCGAGCGCCTCGCCTGGCTCGTCCACGGATTCAGCACCCGCACCGGCGGCGCAAGCCTGCTGGGCGAAGCTCGCGTCCTGAATCTCGGCTCGACGGAATGGGACACCGCGGAGGCCGTCGGGGCAAACCGGGCTGCCTTCCTTCGCGCCCTGGGGGTGGGGCGCGCCTGGCTCGTCACGCAGCGCCAGTGCCACACCGACCTGATCCAGCGCGTGGACGCGGTCCCGGCGCATCCTCCGCGCGGTGACGCACTGATGACCCGCGCGCCGGGGCTGCTGCTGGCCGTGAAGACCGCCGATTGCGTGCCTATCCTGCTGGCCGACCGGCGAAATCGCGCCGTTGCCGCAGTGCACGCCGGCTGGCGCGGCACGCTGGCGCGCATCGCGGAAAAAACACTGGGGCGCATGAAAATGGAGTTCGACACACGCGCCGAAGACGTGGTGGCCGCGCTCGGTCCAGCCATCGGGGGCTGCTGCTACGAGGTCGGCCCCGAGGTGGCCCAGGCGTTTGCCGCACAGTTTGCTGATGCGCGGGAATGGTTCGAGGGCCCGTTCGAGCGCCTGGCCGGCGGCCACGACCCCGCGCCCTTCCCGTGGCTCTCCATGACTCCGCCCGGCCACGATGCCCCTGCGCCGCGCGTGCATCTGGACCTGCGCGCGGCGAATCGCCGCCAATTGGAAGCCGCGGGAGTTCCGGCCGCGCAAATCGTTTCCAGCGCGCTGTGCACCGCCTGCCGCACGGATCTTCTGTTCAGTCACCGCCGCGAGCGAGGCCGGACGGGCCGGCTGATGGCGGTCATCGGCATTCGCGAATAGGCCCATTGCGGGGGGCAGCGGGCCGAGCGTACTTTCTTTCTGGTTCCCAAACGGCATCCTTCGCACACGGGGTGGCTTCCATGGCCGAAACTGAATTTCGATCCGCGGAGCGCGCACAGCAGAGCGTTCTGGCGCGCATCGAGAAAACGTGCCTGCTGTGGCTCGCCGCGCGCCTCCCTCGGTGGGTCAGCTCCGACGGCCTCACGGTTCTCGGGCTGTTGTCCATGCTGGGCGCGGGCCTGTCCTACTGGCTCGCCCGCGAACATCGCGTCGGCCTGCTGCTGGTAATTCTCTGTCTGGCGATCAACTGGTTCGGCGACAGCCTGGACGGCACGCTAGCGCGCTTCCGCAATCAGCCGCGCCCGCGCTACGGCTTCTACGTGGACCACGTGGTGGACACCTTCGGCGCTTTTTTCCTGCTCGGCGGCCTGGCGCTCTCCGGCTATATGAGCCTGCTGGCGGCCGCGGGCCTGCTGATCGCCTACTACATGCTCTCCATCGAGGTCTACTTGGCCACCTACACGATTGGCACGTTTCACATGTCGTTTGGCGGCATCGGGCCGACGGAACTCCGCATCCTGCTCTCGGTGGGGAACTTGGCGCTCTACTTTTATTATCCGCGCGTGCCCCTGGTCCACCTTCTCGATGAGGTTTACCGCCTGTTCGACGTGGGTGGCGCGATCGCCATGGCGGGAATGTTGCTGATGGC
>DATEQM010000053.1:0-2735 GCA_035272605.1 Candidatus Acidiferrales bacterium
CCGGCCGCAAACTGAAGAAAGACATGTATGTCACCGTGACGGTCAAAGCGGGAAGGGTGGAAAACGCCATCGCCGTGCCGGATTCCGCGGTGCTCCGCGACGACGAGAACCAGACGTTTGTCTACGTGGCCGCCGGCGAGAATCGTTTCCGCCGCCGCACCGTCGAAATCGGGCAAAGCCAGGACGGCCGCACGCAGATCCTTCGCGGCCTTTCCGCGGGAGACAAGATCGTCGGGGACGGCAGCCTGTTTCTCCAATTTCAGAATGCCATCCAGCACTGATGCGGCGCGCCGGACGGATGGCCCGGCCACGAGGCAGCGACCGCTCGCCGGGAAGGCGGCGCTACCCGCCGCGAATGAAGCAGAAAAGAACGGGAGAGGTCGCGGGATGACGAGAACCGGGATTTCATGATTCATCGCATCGTCCAATTCGCGCTGAAGCAGAAGTTTCTGGTGCTGATGCTGACGGCCGCCATCACCATCGCGGGCGTCGTGTCCTTCCAGCGCATGCCGGTGGACGCCTATCCCGACCTCTCGCCGCCGATGGCGGAGATCATCACGCAGTGGCCCGGCCACGCCTCGGAGGAAGTGGAACGGCTGGTCACCCTGCCCATCGAAATCGAAATGAACGGCGTCCCGCGCATGGACGTGATGCGTTCCATCACGCTCTATGGGCTCTCCGACATCATCCTGACCTTCGACGAGTCCACCGACCCTTACTTCGCGCGCCAGGTGGTCTTCGAGCGGCTCTCGCAGCCCACCCTCCCCTCGGGAGTGACTCCCTCGCTGGCGCCGCTGTTCAGCCCCAGCGGCTTGGTGTACCGCTACGTGCTGGAAAGCCCGGATCGCACCCCGCAGGAACTGAAAACCTTCGAGGACTGGGTGGTGGAGCGCGCCTACCGGTCAGTGCCCGGCGTCGCGGACGACTCCGGCTTCGGCGGCACGGTGATGCAGTACCAGGTGCTGCTCGATCCCACGCGCATCTACAACTATCACATCACCGTCCCGCAGGTGATCCAGCAGCTTGCCGCGAACAATGCGAACGCCGGCGGTGGGTTCTATTCCCAGGGCGGCCAGTTTTTCTACGTCCGCGGGCTGGGGTTGGTGCGCGACACGCACGACATCGGCGAAATTATCGTCGCCTCGGTGAACGGGGCCCCCGTGCGTGTCCGCGACGTCGGCCAGGTGACCATCGGCCATGCGCCGCGGCTGGGGGAATTCGGCTTCCAGTCGAATGACGACGCGGTGGAAGGCGTCATCCTGATGCGCCGCGGCGAGCAGACGCAAACGGTGCTGGAAGGCGTCGAAGCCAAGACCCGGGAGCTGAACGAGCGCATCCTGCCGCCGGATGTGAAGGTGCATCCGTTCTACGACCGCAGCGACCTAGTGCGGCTCACCACGGACACGGTCGAGAACAATCTGCTGCGCGGGATGATCCTGGTACTCATCGTGCTCATGTTCTTCCTGGTGAGCGTGCGCGCGGCGGTGATCGTTGCGCTCACGATTCCCCTGGCGCTGCTCTTTTCCTTCATCTTCCTCCATGCGCACGACGTGGCCGCAAACCTGCTCTCCATCGGCGCCATTGATTTCGGGATCATCATTGACGGCACCCTGGTGATGGTCGAGAACATCTATCGCGAGCTGGGCCTGCGGGAAGGGACGAGTTACCACCTGCACGACGTGATCCGTGCGGCCGCGCGCGACGTGGACCGTCCCATCTTCTACTCCGTCGCCGTCATCATCGCGGGCTACATTCCCATCTATGCGCTGGGCGGGCCTTCCGGAAAGCTTTTTCATCCCATGGCGGACACCATGTCCGTGGCGCTGGTGGGCGCGCTGATTCTGACGCTCACGTTTGTGCCCGTGATGTGCTCCTACTGGTTCAAGCGCGGGGTGCGCGAAAACAGAAACCCTGGCTACGACTGGATCCGGCGGGAATATGCCCGGGAACTTCACTGGTTTCTGGACCGGCCCGCGCTCGCCCTGGTGCTGGCCACCGCTATTTTCGCCGCCAGCCTTCTGCTCATCCCCTCGATCGGCGGCGAGTTCATGCCGCACCTGGACGAGGGCGCCCTGTGGGTGCGCGCCACACTGCCTTACACGATATCGTTCGAGGAGGCCGCGAAATTCGCGCCGCAGGTGCGGAAACTTCTCATGGCTTACCCGCAGGTGACCGAGGTGGGCTCCGAGCTGGGACGCCCGGACGACGGCACCGACCCCACCGGCTTCTTCAACTGCGAATTCTACGTGGGACTCAGGTCGTACAAAGACCCCGCTTGGGGGAAGAGTTCCGCGCACAGCAAGGAAGAGTTCGTGGCGGACGTCCAGAAGAAGCTGGAATCCTTCCCCGGCGTGATTTTCAACTACACGCAGCCCGCCGAAGATGCGGTGGACGAGGCGCTGACCGGATTGAAGAGCGCCCTGGCCGTGAAAGTGTACGGGCCGGACCTGAACGTGCTCCAGGAGAAAGCGCTGGCCATCAAACGCATCCTGGAAAAGGTTCCGGGGTTCACCGAGCTGACCGTGGTGCGCGAGCTGGGCCAGCCCAGCCTGATCGTGGACGTGGACCGCGAAAAGATTGCGCGCTACGGCGTGAACGTGGCGGACGTGGAAGCCATTGTGCAGGCCGCCGTGGGCGGCCAGGCGGCCACCCAGGTGATCCAGGGTGAAAAATTGTTCGACCTCGTCGTGCGCATGGAGCCGCGGTACCGCGAGAGCGCGCAGCAGATCAGCAAT
>DATEQM010000054.1:0-8840 GCA_035272605.1 Candidatus Acidiferrales bacterium
GCCGTCGAGGTGGAAACTCTGATTACCGTGATTTTCAAGATGCATTAGCCTCGCCGCGCAGCGGGTCCACGGCAGAGCCGCAGGGCTCCCGAACATTCCGGGCGGCCTGCGCTACAATTGGGCCGGGTTGCGGGGGAGGCAGCGAATGGGCACGCCGAGCGGAGGTGCAGGCGGAGGCAAGGCCGCGACGAGCGCGCAGGCAGCCGCCCTGGCCATTCCTGCGAACTACCTCGAACGCCTCAAGCAAAGGATCCGCGAAAAATCACTCTTCCGCGGCCAGGTGACCCTCTCTTCCGGCAAGACCAGCGACTATTACATGGACTGCCGGCTGACCACGTTGGATCCGGAGGGTTCCGTGCTCGTGGCCCATGCCATCCTCGAGTTGCTGGCGGCAAAAGGAATTTGCGCGGATGCCATCGGCGGCATGAGTATCGGCGCCGACCCCATTGTTGCCGCGGTCGCGGCGCTCAGTTTTCTCCAGGGACGGCCGCTACGCGGATTCCTGGTGCGCAAGGAGCGCAAAGAGCACGGGCGCCAGAAGCGGATCGAAGGTCTCGAGGCCGGAGCCGCCCGCGACGTGGTGATCGTGGACGACGTCTGCACCACCGGCAAATCCACTTTCGATGCCATTGCCGCCGCAGAAGACGAAGGAATGAAAGTGACCGCCGTGATCAACCTGGTGGATCGCGAAGAAGGCGGTTCCGAAGAGCTGCGAAAGAAGTATCCCTACTTCGCCATTTGCACCGCGCGGGAATTGCTCGCCGGGTAGCCAGGGTCAGTGATTTTCTGACCGTGGGATTTTTCTCCCGCTGCTTATCTCTCGCAACCCGCTCGGCTGAAAAGCCCCCGGTCCCTCCGTGGCGGGACCGTGGTTACCGCCGACTCACACCATCGGTTCCCCGCAATGCTCCGCAATGGCCGCCCGCGTGGCGTCGCGAAGCCGCAGAATCTCCTGCCACCCGTCCCCGCTGGGATAGATCGGCGGGCACACCGTCAGCGTGACGCGCCCGCCGTGCCGCGCCAGCACCGCCGTGTCGGGCAGCACTTCGCGCGTGCCCCGCAGGGCGATGGGCAGCACCGGGCATCCGCTGGCCACCGCGGATTTGAACGCGCCCAGTTGGAACGGCCGCAGCCCCGGCGCAGGCGTGAACGTGCCCTCCGCAAAAATCAGGATGCTCTCCCCGCGCGCCAGCGCCTCTTCCAGCGCATCCGCCTGCTTCAGCCGCGCCTCGCGGCTTTCCCGCACGAAAGAAAAATTCCCCAGTTTCTTCAGGATTCCGCCGATGAACGGGTACGACATCACTTCCTGTTTGGCCACAAAGCGGTAGCGGTAGGCGCCCAGCAGCGCCAGCATCACCACCGCATCCGTGTAGCTCGCGTGGTTGGACACGATCAGCAATCCTCCGCGCGACTCCTGGCCCCAGCGCGTGGCCAGCGCCTCCAGGTGCTCCTCCCCTTCGAGTTTCACGGGAATCCCCACCAGTCGGAAAAACAGCCGATTCAATGCCCGGCTGATCCGCGCCCCGATCTTCCGGTTGGGAATGATGTGCAGTTCCGCCCACACCGCTATCGCCAGCACCGCCACCATCGCAAGGAAGTACACGCCGTAGAGCCCGTCCACGATGCGGCGGACGAATCCGGCCACCTGCCTCGGCGCCGAGCGAGCCGCGAGCCGCGACACTTGGAGCCACGCCGGCGGGCGTCCCTGGTGGAGACGCCCTTCGCGGAAGAGCGTGCGCGTGGCCTCGCGCCGCAGTTTGCCGCTGGACGTTTTCGGCACCGCGCCTGCCGCGACCATTTCCACGTCGTCGGGCGGCAGCCCCACGCCTTCCGCCACGCGCTCGCGGATGCCCGCGGCAATCTCCGCGCGGCGCGCCGGTTCGCGTTCCGACGTTTCCGCCACCACCACCAGCCGCTCCGTGCCGCTCGACTCGTCCACCATCCCGAACGCCACCACGCACCCTTTGCGCACGCCCGGTACTCCCGCGGCCATCTCCTCGATTTCGTGCGGGTACAGATTGCGCCCCGCTTTGATGATGATGTCCTTCGCCCGCCCGGTGATGAAGATTTCCCGGTCGGCGAAGTAGGCGCGGTCGCCCGAGTCCAGCCACCCGCCCTCGCGCACCAGGCCTGCCGTGGCCGTGGGGTTGCGGTAATAGCCGGAAGTGGACGACGGGCTGCGGAACCACAGCCGACCCTCCACGCGCTCGGGTACGTCGTTCCCCATGTCGTCCACAATGCGCACTTCATTTTCCGCGATCGGAAAGCCTGCGGACACGAATCCCACCACACTGGAGTCCGCCGCCCCGCGCTCTCCGTCCCGTCCCGCCTCCTGAACCGCCGGCGCCGGCACGGACACCGCACGCCCGTCGTTTTCCAGCGCCGCGCGGTCCAGCCAATCCACCCGCCAGCCCCGCATCGGCGGCGTGAAGCTCACTGCCACGGAATTTTCCGCCAGCCCGTAGACCGGCATCAGCGCCCGCCGGTCGAGCCCGTACCGCGCGAAGCGCGCGGCGAACCGTTCGAGTGTCGCCGGATTCACCGGTTCCGCTCCGTTCAGCATGTAGCGCATCGAGGAGAGGTCCAGCCCCTCGGCTCGCTCCTCCGGCACTTTCCGCACGCACAGCTCGTAGGCGAAGTTCGGCGCCGCCGTCACCGTGCCGCGATGTTCGTGGATGGCCCACAGCCAGCGCTCCGGCCGGGATAGAAACGCCAGCGGCGACATCAACGCCAGCGGCGCCCCCGCATACATCGGGCACATCCAGGCGCCGATCAGGCCCATGTCGTGATACAGAGGCAGCCAGCTCACCGCGCGGTCCGTCGGATTCATGTTCACTCCGGCGACGATCGCGTGGATGTTGGCCAGCAGGTTCGCGTGCGTCAGCGTGACGCCTTTCGGATCGCCGGTGCTCCCGGAGGTGTATTGCAGGAAGGCCACGTCCGAGCCGCTCACGTGCCGCGCGCCCGAAAGCTGTCCCGGCCGCGTCCCCAATTCGGCGAGCTGCGCCGCGCTGGTCACCCGGCGGAGCGACGGGATCTGCGGCTCGAGGAGTCGGGCCACTCGCTCCGCCCGGCCGAAAGTGACGATGGCGCTCACCTCCGCGCTGCGCAGTATCCCCGCCTGGCGCGCCGCGTACTCCTCGATCCGGTCGGCCCGCACCGGGGGATAGATGGGCACTGGAATCGCCGCGGCCATCTGTGTCCCAAGGAACACATGGAAGAAATCGGTGCAGGTGGGCAGCAGGATAGCCACACGCTCGCCCGGCGCCACGCCCAGGTTTTCCAGCCCACGTGCGAATGCCGTCACCCGGTCCAGCAGCGCGCCATACGTGATGTTCACCGTCCCGCCGCTGTCTTCCCGCAGGCGCAGGTGCAGCCGGCTGGGTTCGGCACGGGCGCGGCGCCGCAGCACGTCCAGCAGGGTCTCGCAGGCCTCCAGACCCAACTCTTCGGCCGTGGCCGCATTGTCCCGGTCGGCAAAGCCCGTAGGCCGGTCGGCAGCCGTCCCGTTGCGCGGCTGCCCTAGCTGGAGTTCGAGAGCCGCAATCACGTCGCCCAGGGTATTGGCCTCGGCGAACAGTTCATCCGGCGGCCGGATGTGGAACGCATCGCCCGCCCGCACGATCAGTTCCACGCGCTCAAGGCTGCCCAGGCCCAAATCCCGCTCCAGGTGGAGCGCCTGGACACTCTCCGCGTGCGCCGCGCTGCGGATCTCCTCGAACCCTCGATGGCTTCCCAGCTCGTCCAGGAGTTGCTGGGCGATGTCCTGCACACGTTCTTGAATCGTCAGGCGATCAACCCGGATGGCGGTTGCAGTCATATTTGGGGGGCTGGGTCAAAACGAACCGAAGCGCCGGGCATGCCCTGTCCCGGGACCTCGGGATTGGCCAAGGCTACCACGGCAGCCAGGGGCCAGCAATAAGGCTATTGGCAGCGTGGCCTCCCACGGCGGGCAGCAGGCCACTCCCTGCGCCCGCATCCCCCACCGGGTTTACGGACACCCCCAAACCGCCGGTACGGAGGTACCAAATAGAATGTGACCCCTGCGCTATCGACCTCGGACGAGCCATTTGCGATTCTCCACAGTGACGGCGGGCGATAGGGATCGAGTAAAACAAGTCCCAGCCGGGAGTAGATACGAATGGTAGTCGTGGTTGGCCTTGTCCTCTGCGCGGCGCTGTTTGTGGTCAGTTTGATCGGCCAGCCGCAAGCCGTGCTGGCGCGCCCTCGGAGGAAGAAGTAGGCGCGCCGCAACTAAGGAGATTCGGCGCCCGCTGGGCGGGCCGCCAAAAAAGCTTCAACGAGTCCCTCCCCCATGTCCACCCCCAGCGGCCGGCTCCCCCCCGGCCGCTTTTTTTTTGCGCGGAGGGAGTGCGGGCCCGCCGCGGCGGGCCTGCGCTCCCTCCCAAGCTGCCCAGCCATAGACACGCTACCCCGGCGCCGTAGAGGCGGCTTTATGTCGCCACCCTGATCCCGCAACTGCTACGCCTGGCGACAAGCCCTCGCACAACGGCCTACGGCCTCCCAGGGATACCCCTTTTGTATTCGAATGGCGTGAATCGCGGTCGAATCTGGCAGGAGACACCCGCCTCGAAAGCCTCTCGTCGCGGCGGCGCGCAGCCGCCACACCGGGAGCCTTCCCCGGCTGTTACCGCATCGAGCGGCGCGGCCGGTAGGCGCTCAATGGCCGCGGCCGCATGCGCAGCGGCGCGAGCGGCGGCGGCACGTTCTGGAGTGGTGCGCCGCAGCACGGGCACTGAGGCGCGGCCATTTCCGTCACGCGAATCCAGTGGCCGCGGGCGTCACACCCCGGATTGATGCATTGCACGGTCCAGCCGGGCAGGTACTGCATATAGTCCCCCATCCGCAAAGGCGGCAGAAAATCCCCTGAAAAGAGCCGAGGGCCGGGCCCAAACTGGGCGGATTCTCTACGCGAAATGATGTGGTGTCAAGAAGAACATAACAATAGGTTGTGGTAGGGTTACGGCCGGACAGTCGCCCCTTCCCGGGCCCGGGCGAACATCACATGGCCAGAATCGGCGGGGATGATGCTGTTGAATTCGTTCGCAAGACAGGCCTGCTCGGGGGGAGCACTTGCCGCCCGCGGGGTCGAGCGAACTGATTCCTGCTAGAATTGGATTGGCCATGCCCTGTGCCGTTTCACAGGTCGTGAGCCGTTTGCCCCCAGCACGAGCTGCCCGGGAAGGCTGCCTGCCCCCCTCGCCGGACGCGCAGGAGAAGCACATGGATCGCCGGCCGTTCGCTGTCGCTGCGTTGCTGCTACTGCTGGGCCCACTCCTCGGGGGCTGCGGCACTAGCTCCTTTGGCCTGGGAATCAATCAGCTCCCTCCCACCATCACCTCGCAGCCCCAGAGCCAGATCGTCAACCTCGGCCAGAGCGCTACATTCTCGGTCACTGCCACGGGATCAGCTCCGCTCACCTACCAGTGGCAGGAAAACGGCATGAATATTCCCGGAGCGACTGCCGCAAGCTACACCACTCCCTCGACGACAATGATGGACAATGGCGCCGTCTTTCGCGTCACCGTGAGCAATTCCTTGGGGAGCCAGACAAGCAATCCCGCCGCACTTTCTTTCAACTCGGTGAACGAGTCCGGCACCGACGTTTCCACCTACAAGAATGATCTCGCGCGCACCGGTCAAAACCTCACGGAGACGGCTCTCACCCTTGAGAACGTCAACTCCACCATCTTTGGCCTGCTCCGCAACCTCGCCGTCACCGGCAAAGTGGATGCCCAGCCGCTCTACCTCTCGCAGTTCAATATCAATGGCACTCCGCACAACGTCGTCTACGTGGCCACCGAGCACGATCTGGTTTACGCCTTCGATTCCGACAACGCGGCGATGCTCTGGATGGCCCCGGTGCTGGAGGCTGGAGAAACTCCGAGCGACAACCGCGGCTGCAACCAGGTCTCTCCCGAAATCGGCGTCACCGCCACGCCCGTGATTGACCGCAATGCCGGGCCCCACGGCGCCATCTTCGTCGTGGCCATGTCCAAGGATGGCAGCGGCAATTATCACCAGCGCCTGCACGCCCTCGACCTGACCTCCGGTGCCGAGCTCTTCGGCGGCCCCAAGGAAGTCCAGGCAACGTACCCGGGCCAGGCTGGTCAAACCACCTTTGAGCCCGCCCAATACAAGGAACGGCCCGGCCTGCTCCTGCTGAACGGCCAGATTTACACCTCCTGGTCTTCGCATTGCGACAACCAGCCGTACACCGGCTGGATCATCAGCTACAACGAGACCTCGCTTGCCCAGACCACCATCTTCAACATCGCTCCCAACAGCAATGGCGGCGGGCCTTCCATCTGGATGAGCGGCGGCGCGCCCGCGGTGGACTCTGCCGGTAATATTTATCTCCTGGCCGCCAATGGGGTTTTCGAAACCACGCTCGCGAATGGTTTCCCCAGCGGGGGAGACTACGGCAACGCCTTCGTGAAAATCTCCACCACGAACAACGCGCTCGCCGTGGCCGATTACTTCGAGATGGACCACGAGGTGAGCGAAAATGGCTCCGACGCCGACCTCGGTTCCGGCGCGGCTATGTTGCTGCCTGACTTCACCGACAGCGGCGGCACGGTGCGCCACCTGGCCGTCGGCGCCGGCAAGGACAGCAACCTCTACGTGGTCAATCGCGACAACATGGGGAAGTTCAGCGCCACGAGCAACAACATCTGGCAGGAGCTCGACGGCGCCCTTCCCGGCGGGATTTGGTCCACTCCCGCGTACTTCAACCACGTGGTCTACTACGGCGACGTCGGCGGCACACTGAAAGCCTTCACTATCACCAATGCAAAACTGTCTACCTCGCCGGCATTTGAAACCACTACCTCGTTCGGGTATCCGGGCACCGCGCCTGCCGTCTCCGCGAACGGCAGCTCGAACGGGATCGTCTGGGCGGCCGAGAACTCCTCCCCCGCGATTCTGCACGCTTACAACGCGCTGAATCTCGCCGAGCTCTACAACAGCGGCCAGGCCGGCGCCCGCGACCACTGCGGAGACGGCAATAAATTCATCACTCCCACCATTGCCGACGGTAAGGTCCTCCTCGGCACACAGACGAGCGTCTGCGTCTTCGGCCTGCTCCCTCAGTAGCACAAACGTTCAGCCATTGCCCCCGCCCCATGGCTGAGCCGCATTCCGCCCCGCACTCTTCAGCAGCTGCGCGCCCCACTGCGCTTTCCGAATCAACCCGTCATCCCATGTTTCTCCCCGGCCGGTGCGCCCAGGCCGGGTCTGGCCCGCGGCCGCCGCTTAGCCGCCCCTCGAGCCCGTTTCTTTCCATCCGCAATCCAGAACAGGCAACCCGGGGTATCCTAGGTGAGCGCTCTCCTGCGCTCCGGTGCACTTCGTCCCAACGAGTTCGCCCGGCCGCGGAGACCAGCCAAAGGCCATCTGACCGTGAAACGAATCTCCCCACGCGTCGCCCGCGGCGCGCTCGCCGTTCTTCTTTCAGCCTTCGCAGCCGCATGCGTGTGGGCGCAGGCTTCGGGCAACGACCTGCCGCCCGCGAAGCCCGTGGACCGCGCGGCCGTCCTCGTCGAACTCTTCACCTCGGAAGGCTGCCCCCACTGCCCCGAGGCGGACGCACTGCTCGATCGGCTCTATGCCAGCCAGTCCATTGACGGCGCCCAGATCGTCGCGCTCGAGGAGCACGTGGATTATTGGGATGGCCCAAAGTGGGTGGACCATTTTTCCTCCCCGGCTTTCACCGAGCGCCAGAAGCTTTACGCCGACGCCATGGATCTCGAGTCCCTCTACACCCCGCAGATGGTCGTGGACGGCCTGGTGGAATTTGTGGGCAACAACGAGAGCCGCGCCCGCGCCACCATCTCCGCCCTGGGCCACGCGCCCCTATCCGCTGTGCGCATCCTGCCGCTCGAGTCCGGCCACGCCGCAACGCTCACGCCACTCGGCGCGCAGGTGCGGCTCGAAGCCCACGGCCTCACGCTCAGTTCGCCCGCTGCCGTTTATCTGGTGCTCGCGGAAGACGGGCTTATCTCCCGCGTCAACGGAGGGAGCAACGCGGGCGAATCCTGGCCGCACTCCTCCATCGCACGCTGGTTCCACCTCACCGGTACGCTCTCCGCCAAGGAGACGAATTTCACCGCGAGCGTGGCCCTCAATCCCCTCCAGCCGGGCTGGCACCCGGAAAACATGCGCTTGATTGCTTTCGTACAAGAGGAGGAAACTCGCCGCGTGGTCGCCCTGGGCATGGCCCGGCTGGCCGATATCCTGCCGGCCCTGAAAGTCACGGGCCAGCCGGCCAGCGGCCTCCCTCCGGTGGCGCCCGCCGCACCGAAAGTGGCGCCGGATCCATCCAAGCCTTTTTGAAGCGTGGCCCACCGGCAGCGCGCGCCGCGCGGGGGTCGCGGGCACAAGGAGCAGGCAGTGAACGTCGAAAAGCCGGACTGGCTCGAGCAGATGGAGGGCATCCTCGAAACGCTCAACGAGGGCGTGCTCATTGCCGACGACTGCCAGCGCGTTCTTTTTCTCAACGAACGCATGGAACGGCTCCTGGGGCTGCCGCGTGCCGCGGTCGTCGGGAAGACGGCCGAGTCCATCTACAAGGGTGTTGACTACGAATTCCTCCAGAAGCAAAGCGCCCGGGGCAGAGAGCAGGGCCACAATCGCTTCGAGTTTTTTGTGCCCCGCCCAGACGGTTCCCGCGTCTCCGTGATCGTCAGCGCGCGCGACGTGGAAGATCCCGACGGACGCCTGTTTGCCGTCGTTACTTTCACCGACATCACCGAACAAAAGCGCGCCGAGCAGAGCCTCCGCGATGCCAACGTGCAGCTCGAGCGCCGCGCTGAGGAGAT
>DATEQM010000055.1:0-6748 GCA_035272605.1 Candidatus Acidiferrales bacterium
ATTTCGCGCTGGCGTTCGCGACCTGCCTGCGGAACATCAATCCCGCAAAGTGCACGGTGGACTTCCGCGTGAAGGGTGGCGGGCCGGTGAACTGAGTGGCGATGGCAACGTGTGAATCATCCTGCGCGTTGAACCCGGCAGTCAAGATGATCTCAGTCCACTTTTCTTGTTCTCCTCTGTCCGGTCCGCAAGTGCATCATGCCCCTGCGGGAACCAGCAATCTTGACAAGGGGCGGCTCGCGGTACACCCTGCCGCGCAACTCCGCGCCCTGCCCCGGCCGAAATGCGGGATGCTGCTTGAAATGGAACCCGGCCCCTTGCCGGGCGCAGATGTCGCGCAACTCAAGAGCCCACTCGTCGCGCATCGGGCGGAATCCCGACCCGGATTCGCCCCCCGCGATGAGCCAATGGAAGCCATCGAGATTGATGTCGGCGAGACTCTCAAGCAGGGGCTCCGCCGAGATGAACCGGACTGCCGCAGGGATTTTCCGCAGCGCACGGAGCCGAGGATAGGATTTCCGCACCCCGCAAGTTGTGCCCAGCCAGACATGCGGCCAGCCGCCGCCCCAATCCGAGGGCAGGCGTTTTGAAACAAGAGCTGGGCGCTTGGTCAGGATTAGCCAGTCCATGCCGGTGCACCGGCGGATGACATCCCACGCCTCGTCCCGCCACCGGTCGGCGTCTTGGATGAAGAAGTCGGTGAGCGAGGCGCAGAACACCCGGACCCGGCGCCCGAGCTCCGCCGCCAATGCCGGGGCCTTGCGATTCCACTTTGGCGGCTCCTTCCAGGTCTTCGTGCGCCGCACGACCGAGAAGTCCCGGCCCATGCGGTTCGTGACGTGGGCGTCGGCGTAGCAGTGGTCGCATTCCGCCGACACGTGCCGGCATCCGACCCACGGGTTCCACGTGTGGTCCGTCCAGTTGATTTTGCTATTTTCCATGATTGGCTTTGACCTCCTTAGAATTGCCGCTCAGGACCCCGCGGGCGGCCGGGCAGGCGGCAATCCACTGCGCCCGACTTCGGGATTGCTTACGTCCAACAATCGAGAAGCCTTTTGAGAACCCGCATAAATCTGATCCGTTACTTTGTGCATGTGGCTGTTTTGATTCGAAGGAGCTTTGATCCCTTTCTTTCGCGCGGTTTCGATCTCTTTTTCCTGCGCCCGAGCGATTGCGCTAGCTTTGGCACGCTCGGCGTACGGATTAGGTATTGGTGCGGGATTTTCCAGTGCCGCGCCGATGTCATAGAAAAACGTAGCCCCTTTGACCGTATCTTTCCCCCTGCCCATTCGAAAACCACGGCCAGTGTGTCCATCGAGAGCCCAATCGGGTATCTTCAATTTGGGTTTGTGAGATTCATATACGCGCTTGGCATTCGTGATGTCCGGTTTTCGGAAATGCAAATCCAGCGATTCGGTTCGGATGAGGAGAAGTACGGCATGCACCATGAACACGCGACTCGCGCGGTGGCGCGTATCGTGTTTGCTGTCCTGCCAGTTCTTGTGGAGGACCCGAAGGTGCGGGGCCGTCACTGGGTCAGACAAGTTGAAGACACAATTCCAAAACCTTTCCCCGTAGACCGGCACGTCTGATGCGGCATCGTCTTTGAAACCTCCACCCCGTTGAACCTTCTTCTCTTTCCTGTGGCCGCATGCGTCCAATTGATCAGTCAATTTGAGAGCTTTCTCTTCCTCTTTTCCGCAAATCGCAGTTCGCAAAGCGGAAATCGTTTTCGCTTCGCCACCGCAGGGCCAGACCCTGTCGCCCACCTTGTGAGCCTCTACCGCACGCTTTTCGAGTCGTTCAAGCTCAACCTTGTTTTCATTGTGGACAGCGCAGAAAGCATCATCAACCAGGCGGGACTTCCTTGCTTGCATGGAAATTAAAACCGCGTAGACAATCAGGTCTTCGTTTGGTGACTCTTTCCAGTTTTCAAACAGAGCCCGTACTTGAAGAGCTATCGATGGATCGCCAAGGCCGATGTCTTCCGAACTTATTACGCGAAGGACGTTCCATAAAGACGTAGTCCTGCCATCCAAAACATATTCTTTGGACCAAAACAAGCTGCTTTTCAATCCCTGCCGGATGGATTTTTGAAACACGGATTTCAACTCGTAAAGGTCGTAGCCATTGATGGTCATGCTGGACTGACGAGTTTCTTGTCGGGTTGCGACAGGGTCGAATCTTTCTCTATGGTGCAGCCTTAGCAAACCTGCTGCTGTTATGTCAGTAGGTATCTCCGCCTGGCGGGCGGAATCTATGTACTTGTGGACGGTATCGGGGGGAACTTCGGCGAGTTCTTGCCAATACTGTGCGGTGCGTTCGGGAGTGTTGGTTTCCTTCAGAGTTTGGCCATATTCGGAGTCACCCGCAAGCGTTGCGGGTAATCCCTTTGGCCCCGTTTTACCGCGAGCCAACTGCTTCAGAATTTTCCCGGCCTTCTGAGAAGCAAGCAACGCAACCTCGGCGGCGTAGTTCTGAGCTTCCTTGCCCAAATGTGCGGCCTTGGCGTAAACCTTCGCGGCTTCTGCGATGCCCCGAATCTTCTTGACCTCCGGCAGTGTTCGGGCTTCGGCGAGCATTTGGCCAGCTTTTTCGAGGTTAGCCAGTGCCGTCGTCGGGCCGCCATGCTGCCGGAATGTCAGCGCGCTACTCATGTGTTGTTCAGGAAACCGCCTGCATTCAAATATCGGCAACTCGCGTTTGGCCATGAGCCGGACGGGCAGGTTTGAGCAAACAAGAAGGGGGAGAACTGAGAACCATGACCCACTTAACCGCGGATCGGGCCTAGCTAGATCGGCGGCCCTGAATGACCCGGGGCCGATCGTACTGGACGGCGCGATGCGGTTCGAGTTGAAATGGGTTCCGATTGGTGACAAAATCAGCTGGATGCACCGGCCCGATTTGTGGGGTTGGGAGACGAGCTGGAACCCCACTTCTTGTGGTGTGGGCAGTGCTACTGGTGCTACTATTTTCGCATGATTTGATTCCGGAGTCCGCCCTCGTAAAGTCTTCGACGGAAGCAGGTTATGGCTGCCAAAGTCAAATAGACAAAGGGGTTAGGGCTTAGTAGCGAAGATAGCGTGCACAGCCCAACAACTCGACGGATTGGAATCCCCCCCTCTCCGCCAGACTTTTTTCCTGCGGGCGGATTCCGGAAGGCGAAGGCGGGCGCGACGAGGCGTGGTTTGAGATGGGCGAGATCGAACGCAAGCTCCGTGACAAAATCCTGGCGGAACTCGCACTCCTGGAGCACGAGCTCAACCACGAGCTGCCCAAGGAGCTGATGAAGGCGCGCGCCCACGGCGACCTCTCCGAAAACGCCGAGTACAAGTACGCGAAGGAGCGGCAATCGTACCTGACGGCGCGGATGGGGCAGTTGCAGCAGCGGCTCTCAAACGTGTCCATGATGAACCTGGACAACCTGCCGAAGAACAAAGCGGCGTACGGCTCGCGCGTGGTGGTGCTGGACGTGGATAAGTCGGTGCAAACGGAGTACAAGCTGGTCACCACGGAAGAATCCGATGCCTCGCGCGGATGGATTTCCACGACCTCGCCGATCGGCCGGGCGTTGCTGGGCCGGGCGGCCGGCGATACGGTGAGCGTAATGACTCCGGCGGGGAAGAAAGAACTCGAAATCCTGCGCTTGGTTACCATACACGAGGACGCCCAGTGAGACGCTGCGAGCGGAAGAAGCCGGAGCGGGCAGGCAGATGATCACGAAGAAAATCGGGCAGGCCGGACACTGGCTGCTCTACAAAATCGTGGGCGCGCTCGCGGCCACGGGAGTCCATCCGAACGTCCTCACCTTCACCGGCTTGGTCGTCAACGGCTGGGCCGCGGTGCTGTTTGCCCGGGGGCGTTTTCCGGCCGCCGGCGCGGTGATGATTTTGGCGGGCGTGTTCGACATGACCGACGGGCGGGTGGCGCGGGCGCAGGGACGGGTGACCACGTTCGGCGGCTTCTTCGATTCCGTGATTGACCGCTACTCGGACCTGGTCCTCTATCTCGGCCTGCTCGTCTACTACGCGCGCGTGGACCGGTTCTTCTACGCGATTCTGGTGGGCGTGGCTATGGCCGGGTCCGTGATGGTGAGTTACGCGCGGGCGCGCGCCGAATCGCTGATCCCCAGCTGCAAGGCCGGCTTTTGGGAGCGGCCGGAACGCATCGTGCTGCTGATCCTGGGGGCGCTGGGCAACCGCATGGCGCCGGCGCTGTGGCTGCTGGCCATCGGCCCGAATATCTCCGTCATCCAGAGGATTGTGCACACCTGGAATGAGATTCAGGCGGGCCGGCTGGTGGATGTGATCCCCCGGCAAGCCATCGCGGCATCTCCAGCAGCAGCCGCCGCCGGCCCTTCCTCCGCCGCCGCTCCTGCGGCTCCGGCTGCGAACCCAGCACCGGTTGCCGCTGCGCCGGCGGCTGCCGCCCGCGCTGCTGCCGCGGCCCAAAGCCAGACGCAACCATCCGGCGCCGCCGAATTGACGCTCCATCCGGCGAAGCCCCAGGGAGATTGACGATTTCCCTTCCCCTTTCCTTTCTCCTCCCCGCGTGCCTCTACGTACTCTGCGTCTCTGCGTTTGATATGGTGCTCATCTGCAGGGCGCTAAAATGACGGGATTGTGTCCCAGAGCCGGCCTGAGGCAAAACTCTTGAAGCCTTCCCTCATCGTTCATGGCGGCGCGTTCGCGGTTCCCGCCGCGTCCGTGGAGGCTTGCAAGAAGGGCTGCCGCGAGGCGCTCGAGGCGGGATGGAAAATTCTGGCCGCGGGCGGCTCGGCGCTCGATGCCGTCGAGGCCGCCGTGGTCGCCCTGGAAGACAATCCCGAGTACGACGCGGGGACCGGCTCGCATTTGAACCGCGACGGCCACGTCTCGCTCGATGCCATCGTAATGGATGGGCGCACATTGCGTTCCGGCGCGGTGGCCGCCGTGGAACGCATCGGCAACCCCATCCGCCTGGCGCGGAAGGTGATGGAGGCAAGCCACCACATGCTGCTGGCCGGCGCCGGGGCGGAACAGTTTGCGCACGAGAACGGATTCCGGCTGTGCCGTCCGGAGGATCTGATCGTGGAGCGCGAGCGGCGCGCCTGGAAGCTGTGCCGGAAGTTCGCCCACCAGCGGCAATTCCACGACCCGGTGTTTTTGTTTTCACCGGAGTACGCGGAAAAGCTCGCGGAGGCGCCTGCGGGCGACCACGCGGTTCCGGGGACGACGCCGGGCCGCACAGGGCAGCCGTCCGGGGGCACGGTGGGCGCCGTGGCAATGGACCGCGAGGGACATTTGTACGCAGCCACCTCCACGGGCGGCACCTGCTGCAAAGTGCCGGGACGCGTCGGGGATTCTCCGATGATCGGCTGTGGCTGCTACGCGGACCAGGAAGCGGGCGGCGTGTCTTCGACCGGCTGGGGCGAGGCCATCATGAAGATCGTGATGGCAAAAACCGCCGTGGATCTGCTGCGCACCGGCCGCTCAGCGCAGGAAACCGCGGACGAGAGCATCCGGCTGCTCGCCGCGCGAACGGGAGGCACCGGGGGATTGATCCTGCTGGACCGCGCGGGCACCCCCGCGTTCGCCTTCAGCACTCCCCACATGGTCTGGGGCATCGCCACGCCAGAGGGGGGCTTCCGTGTCGGAGTGTGATCGCCTTCCCGCGCCGCGGCGCTTTCGTGGCATGGCATGATTGCGTGAACTACGGTGTCGCCCGCACCAGGGCGCAGGCAGGGGTTGTGGCTGGTTGAAGCGGCCGCGCGCGGTGTGCTAGCATCCCGCGTTTCGGCTGCACGCCGCAGGCATCACCGTGCCCGCCTCCTCAGGATACCGGCGAGCGGGACGACCAGGGGAACCGAATGAAAGCCTACTCCGGGGAAGCCATCCGGAACGTGGCCATTCTCGGCCACATTCACACGGGAAAAACGCAGCTCACCTCCGCGCTGCTGCACACCGCCGGAATGACGCCGAAACTCACCAAAGTGGCCGAGGGAAATACCGTCACGGACTGGGACGAGGAAGAGATCGCGAAGAAGATATCGATTTCCACCGGCGTCGCCTACGCCGAGTGGCAGAACACGAAGATCAATCTGCTGGACACGCCGGGCGATTCCACGTTCGTGAGCGAAGCGAAGGCGTCCATGATCGCTGCGGATTCGGCGCTGATCCTGGTGGACGCGGCAGCGGGCGTGCAGGTGGTGACGGAGAAGGTTTGGGACTACGCCACTGAGTACGACATCCCGCGCGCGTTCGTAATCAACTGGATGGACCGGGAGCACGCCAACTTCGCGCGGGCGCTCGAATCGCTGGAGCAGGCTTTCGGCCGCAAGGTGGTGCCCATCCACCTGCCCATCGGGCAGGAGAAGACTTTCCGCGGGCTGGTGGACCTGGTGACCATGAAGGCGCACGTCTATGTCCCCGACGGCGACGGGAAAGCCAAAATCGAAGAGATCCCCGCGGAGATGGCCGCGGAGGCGGACGCGGCACACGCCAAGCTCGTGGAGATGATTGCGGAGGGCGACGACGCTCTGATGGAAAAGTTTTTCGACAAGGGCACGCTGCCGGAGGAGGAACTGCACGAGGGACTGCACCAGGCCATCATGACGGAGAAGGTTTTCCCGGTGATGGTCAGCTCGGCGCTCCACAACGCCGGGAGCGAAGCCATCCTGAGCTTTCTGGCCAAGATGATGCCCTCGCCGCTGTATCACGGAAAGACCACGGGCACGAGCGAGCCGGGCGGAAAGGGGAACGAAGTGGAG
>DATEQM010000056.1:0-6942 GCA_035272605.1 Candidatus Acidiferrales bacterium
CTTTCGCGCGCTCAACGTCCGGAATCTGGGCGTCGGCGACATGTGGGACGTCATGAGCGGCGTCGATTCCCTCATCGCCCGGGGAATTGTCGACCCCGAGAAGCTGGGCTCCATGGGCTGGTCCGAGGGCGGATATATTTCCGCGTTTCTCACCACCAACACGGACCGCTTCCGCGCCATTTCCGTCGGCGCGGGAATCAGCGATTGGAAGACCTACTACGTGAGTACGGACATCACCCCGTTCACCCGCCAGTACCTGCACGCGACCCCCTGGGACGATCCCGCCATCTATGCGAAGACTTCGCCCGTCACCGCCATCCGCAAGGCGAAGACGCCCACGCTGATTCAACTGGGCAGCGCTGATAAACGCGTGCCGGTGCCCGATAGCTTTGAGCTCTATCGCGGATTGCAGGACCAGCACGTGCCTTCGCGCCTGCTTCTGTACACCGGGTTCGGGCACCCCATCACCAAGCCCAAATCCAACCGCGCCGTAATGCAGGCCAATCTCGATTGGTTCAGCCACTACATTTGGGGCGACGCTTTCCCCAAGGATTCTCCCCTGCTCGGCTCGAGTGAACTCAAATCCACTGAGTAGCAGGTACCGGGTCAGTTTGCCCAGTAGCACAGACAATCATGTCTGTGCGCGCGCTCAACTGCCCCAAATCAAACCAACAAGGAAGAAATGATCCTTTCCACGAGTCCCTCAGGGCAAACTGACCAACTTCCCGCCAACTGACGTGTTTTCCAGCCCTCCCCGCAGCCTGATAGAATGGCTAGTTGTCCCCAGCGCGTTGCGGCGCGCGGTGACGAGCGACCATGTTTGAGACACTCACAGAAAAATTCCAGCGCGCCTTCAAGAACCTGCGCGGCCAGGGAAAGCTCTCCCAAGAGCACCTGGACGCCGCCCTGGGCGAAATCCGCGACGCCCTGCTCGAGGGCGACGTCAACCTGCAAGTCGCGGACGAGCTCCTGGCCGGCATCCGCGCCAAGGCCCTGGGCTCGGAGGTCCTGCTGCAGCTTTCGCCGGACCAGCAGGTGGTCAAGATCGTCCGCGACGAGCTGGGCGCGCTGCTGGGCGATCAGTCCAAGCCGCGCTACGCTTCCCGCCCGCCCTCCGTCTGGCTGATTGCCGGCCTGCAGGGCTCCGGCAAGACCACCACCACCGGCAAACTCGGCCGCTGGCTCCAGCACAACGGCCACCGGCCCCTGGTCGTCTCCACGGACGTCTACCGTCCCGCCGCGCGCGAACAGCTCGCGCAGGTGGCTCGTGGCGCGGGCGTGGCCTGCTTTCCCGCCGCGAATCTCACCAAGCCGCTCGATATCGCCCGTGCGGCCCTGCGCGAAGCCAAGCTTTCCGCCAGCGATGTGGTGCTGGTGGACACCGCCGGGCGGCTGCACGTTGACGACGAGCTGATGGCCGAGCTGGCCGAGCTGAAAAAAGAGCTGCAGCCCGCCGAAATCCTGTTCATCGCCGACGCCATGATCGGCCAGGACGCCGTGCGCTCCGCCGGCGAATTCCACCGCCGGCTCGGCCTTACCGGGATTGTGCTCACCAAGCTCGACGGCGACGCCCGCGGCGGCGCGGCCCTTTCCATCCGCAAAGTCACCGGGGCGCCCGTAAAATTCGTCGGGCTGGGCGAGAAATACGACGCGCTCGAGCCCTTCTACCCCGACCGCATCGTCTCCCGCATCCTCGGCATGGGCGACATGCTCAGCCTCATCGAGCGCGCCGAGCAGACCCTGGACCACAAGAAGGCCGAGGATCTGGCCAAGAAGCTGCGCCGCGAGCAGTTTTCCCTGGAAGACTTCCGCGACCAGTTGCAGCAGGTCAAGAAAATGGGCTCGCTCGAACAAATCGTGGGTATGCTCCCGAAACTCGGACCGCTGCAAAACCTGCCCAAGGACCTTTCCGTGGACGAGCGGCGGCTCAAGCGCGTCGAGGCCATCATCAATTCCATGACCGCGGCCGAGCGCGCCGACCACAACGTGATCGACGGCAAGCGCCGCAAGCGCATCGCCCGCGGCAGCGGCACCACCGTCCAGGACGTGAACGAAGTGTTGCGGCAGTACATGGAAATGCGCCGCATGCTCAAACAGTACGGCTCGCTCGCGCGGCTCCAGGGGCGCGGGCTGGGCAAACATGGCCGGCCAGCCTGATTTCCTGATATCGCTACCCGGCAAACATCTTTTCCGGTAATATACTGCGACTCTATAGGAGGAAGTGAGTGCTGACGATTCGTTTATCGAGGATTGGCAAGAAGAAGCAGCCGTTTTACCGCGTGGTGGTGATTGATAGGCGTCGCCCGCGCGACGGCCGCTTCGTGGAGATTGTGGGAACCTATAACCCCCTGAAAAATCCACCGGAGGTGAAGCTGGACGCAGAGAGGATAAAGCACTGGCTCGGCCACGGCGCACAGCCGAGCGACACGGTCCGCACGTTCATCCGCAAGCAGAAGATCGCCTGAGGCTCGACGCGTTTGCCACGGCACGGCCCAGGCGGCCGGGATGCTGCCTGTGGAAAAGGCCTCAACTCATGTTCCTGAACGCGCTTCCCCAGACCGTAAGCGTGGAGTCTGTTCGAGGAGGCGGCATGAAGGATTTGGTGGAAGCCATCGCGAGGGCCCTGGTGGACCACCCCGACGAAGTGCAGGTGCGCGCCGTGGACGGCGAGCAGGTGACCGTGCTCGAATTGCGCGTGCATCCGGACGACCTCGGCAAAGTGATCGGGCGGCAAGGGCGCACCGCCAAAGCCATCCGCACCCTGCTCGGCGCCGCTGGAATGAAAATGCACAAAAGATTGACGCTGGAGATTCTCGAGTAGTGGCCTCCCTGCCTGGGGCACTCGTCACCCTGGCCCGCATCGTGCGTCCCCGCGGCATTAAGGGCGAAGTCGCCGCGGAAATCCTCACCGATTTTCCTGAACGGCTCACACGGTTGCGCCAGGTCTGGCTGGCCGGCCCCGCGCCGCCGCGCGGTTCCGCACCGGCCCAACGCCGCGTCCGCGTGCGTGCCTGCTGGATTTCACCGAGCCGGGGCGGACAGGCCATCTTCCATTTTGAAGGCTACGATTCCATCTCGCAGGCCGAAGCCCTGGTGGGCCTCGAGGTCCAGGTGCCGCTCGAAGAGCGCGCCCCGCTTCCCGCAGGGCGCTTTTACGTCAGCGACCTGGTCGGCTGCGAAGTGTGGGAGCGCCTCCCGGGCGCGCCCGCCTCTCCGGATTCCGCGCCACTGGAGCGGCTGGGTACCGTGCGCGATGTGCAGTTCCCCGGGGGCGCTTCCCTCCTCGTGGTCGATACCGCCGCGGGAGAAGTGCTCATTCCCATGGTCGATCATATTTGCGTCCTCGTGGATCCGCCCGCCCGCCGCATTGAAGTGATCCTGCCGAAGGGCCTGCGCGAGCTGAACCTCTAATCAGGATGCGGAAAAAGTAGCGTCGGGCCGGCGCGCCCGTCGTCATGCGTCACTTCTACGACATCTGGCTTGGACTTTGGGCTTGTCCGTTGGTTTCACGCGGTGACAGCCGAGTTGCGTTACAATCCCGCCTCGCACTCGTCCCGATCGAGCCAATAGGGGGATTCCCGTGAATCGTCAACCGAAATCATCTCTCCGCCTGCTTCATGGTCTGGCCATCCTCGCCGCGCTCGGCTGCGCTGCGGCAGCCTGGGCGCAGGATCTTCCGCCGGGGCGCGATCCCAAGCAGCCCGCAGACGAGGCCTACACCGCAAAGATCCGCAAATACACCACCGCGCCCTATTTCAGCTCCCCGCTCGTGGATTATCTCCCCGCGTCGAAAACGGTCCCGACGCCCGAGGCCGTTCTCGGCGATGTGGCCGGCGCGCCCGGCATCCTCCCCTACGCCGAGGACGTTTACAAATACATGCGCATGCTGGAGAAGGCCAGTCCGCGCGTCAAAGTCTATTCCATCGGCCGGACGGAAGAAGGCCGGGAAATGATCGCCGTGGCCGTCTCCTCGGAAGAGAATTTGAAGCATCTAGAAGAAAACCGCGCGCGCCTCGCCAAGCTGGCCGACCCGCGCACCATTCATCTGGACGATGCCGAAGCCGACCGCCTGGTGGCGCAATCCGTGCCCGTCTACTACATCACCGGAACCATCCACTCGCCGGAAACGGGCGCGCCGACGGCGCTCATGGAGCTGGCCTACCGCCTGGCCGTGGACGAAAGTCCCTACATCCGCGAGATCCGCGACGGCATGGTCACGTTGATCACCCCGGTCACGGAAGTGGACGGCCGCGATCGCATGGTGGACATCTATCGCTGGCACTTGGCGAATCCGGGCAAGTTCTGGCCCCCGCTCGTCTACTGGGGCAAGTACGTGGCCCACGACAACAATCGCGACGCCATGGGCGTCACCCTCAAGCTGACGGAAAACGTGCTGAACACCTTTGTCCTCTGGAAAGCGCAGGTGCTCCACGACCTGCACGAGTCCGTGCCCTATCTCTACGACAACACCGCCGGCGACGGGCCCTTCAACGCCTGGGTGGACCCCATCCTCACCGACGAATGGGAGATGATCGCCTGGCGCAACGTGTCGGACATGACGCGCCTCGGCATGCCTGGCGTCTTCACGCACGGCGTCTTCGACACCTGGTCGCCCGGCTACCTCATGTTCATTGCCGCCATGCACAACGGCATCAGCCGCCTCTACGAAACCTTCGGCAACGCCGGCGCAGACACGGTCGAGCGCACGCTCGCTCCAGACGAGTACGCCCGCACTTGGTTCCGCCAGAATCCGCCGCTGCCCAAGGCTTCCTGGTCCCAGCGCGACAACAACAACTATGAGGAAACCGGCCTCCTCACTTCGCTCCTCTATTTCGAGCGCAACAAGGCCCTGTTTCTCAAGAATTTTTATCTGAAGGCCAAGCGCTCGGTCACCAAGCCCGCGGCCGAAGGCCCGGCGGCCTACGTGCTCCCTGCGGACGACCCGCGCCCCGGCCTCCAGGCGGCTTTGCTGCAAGTGCTCGAAAAGCAGCAGGTGGAAATCTCGCGCGCCTCCTCCTCGTTTACCGTCGCGCTCCCTCCGAAGAAACCGGCAAAAGGCCCGCCGGGGAAGGGCGCCGAAGAAAAAGACGCCGCAGCCGTCCCGGCCACGCGTGAATTTCCGGCCGGAACCTACATCATCCGCATGGACCAGCCCTATTCCCGCATCGCCGATGCGCTCCTCGACCATCAATACTGGAGTCCCGACGATCCGCAGAAAACGCCTTACGACGACACCGGCTGGACGTTCGGCGAATTGTTCAACGTTCAGGTGGCGCGCGTCACGGACCCGAAGGTGCTCACCGTGGCCATGGAGCCCGCAAAGGACGTCCGCGCCCCCGGCGGCATCACCGGCACGGGCGACGTCTTCGCCATCAACAACGCCGCCGAGCCCGCCCTCGCCTCACTGCGCTACCGCCTGCGCGACACGTCGATCGAGGCCGCGGAGGAGCCGTTCGAAGCCGGCGGACAGAAATTCAACCGCGGCACCTTCGTGCTCCGCAACGCCAACCGTGCCGATCTCGAGCGGGCCGCGAGCGAGCTGGGCCTGCGCGTGGTTGCGTTGGCCGACGCCCCCTCCATGAAGACTCATCCCGTCCGCGCCGCCCGCATCGCGCTCGTCCACACCTGGCAGAGCGCGCAGACGGAAGGCTGGTGGCGACAGGCCCTCGACCTCCTCCAGGTCCCCTACGACTACATCAGCACCCAAACCGTGGCAGTAGAAGACAACCTGAACGCCAAGTACGACGTCATCCTGTTTCCCCCCGTCGGTTTCGGGGGAAGCATCACCGCCGTCATCAGTGGGCTTCCCACCGCGTGGGGCAACCCGCTCCCTTGGAAGAACACTCCCGAGACGCCCAACCTGGTGGGGAAAAACGACTCCACGGACGACATGCGCCCTGGGCTGGGCTGGAGCGGAGTCGCGCATTTGCAGGCCTTCGTCGAAAAAGGCGGTGTGCTCCTCACCGTGATGGACACGGCGCGCTTCGCCTCCTCCATCGGCCTCGAAGACAGCGTCAACGCCGCGCCGCCGCAGAAGCTCAAGAGCGTCGGCTCGGTCCTGCGCACGAATCTGGTGGACGCGGCCAGCCCCATCGCCTACGGCTACGGCGAGACGCTCTCCGCCTATTGCGACGACGGGCCCGTGTTTTCCCTCACCAGCATCGTCGGCGGGCGCGGCTTCCGCCGCCTCGGTGCGGAACTCGGCAAGCGGCCCACTGGCCGCGGCACGCTCACTGACCCCGACTTCACGCCTGGCCGCGCGGCCACGGCAATCCCCGAAGAGCCGAAATCCGAAATCTGGGAAACGCCGCCGGTCACAAGCGAACAACTCCGCAACGGCTATCGCGTGATTCCTCCCGCGCTCCGGCCACGCGTCGTCTTCCGCTACGCCGATTCCCACGACCTGCTCGTCTCCGGCCTGCTCGAGGGCGGCGACGAAATTGCCCAGCACGCCTCGGTCGTTGATGCGCCCAGCGGAAAAGGCCACGTGGTGATGTTTTCCATCAATCCCATGTGGCGCGGAGAGACGCGCGGCAGCTACGCCCTCGTGCTCAACACCATCCTGAACTTCGACAGCCTGAACGCCGGCCGAAAACTCGCGGAAAAGTAGCGGCGGCCTTACGCCAGCGTGGGCCGCTCATCCGGACGGCGGTCCGCCGATGGCGGACGCTGCTGCATCTCTCTCCACACGCCACGCGCGCCCTAGTCTCGCCGCGGGGAGCGGCTGTGCCGCCTCCCGGCCTTTCAGGGTAGACTCTCCGGCGAGGAAGAATCTCCGGTGCCGCTCCGTTTCGACATCATCACCATTTTCCCCGGCTTTTTTGCCGGCCCGCTCGAGCACGGCATCGTGCGCCGGGCGCGCGAGGCGGGCCTCGTCGAGGTGCGCGTGCACGACCTGCGCGAGGCCACGCACGACCGCCATCGCACGGTGGACGATCGCCC
>DATEQM010000057.1:0-39738 GCA_035272605.1 Candidatus Acidiferrales bacterium
GCCACGTCAAGGCTCGTTCTCAAGGACGGCACCCCGGTCCACTTGAAATTTGCGCGCGCGGTTGTTTCCTCACAGGTGATTGCCGGCGAAGACGAACCTTTGGAAGTGGTTGAACCCGTGCTCGTCGGCAATCTCGTCGCGGTTCCGTTGCACAGCCCTGCCCAGGCGACTGTGACCCTGGCGCAAGCGAAGCGCAGCGAAGGACGCGGCGGCAACTTGCAGCTGAAGATTGAAAGCATTCGCCTCGCGGACGGTGAACTTGTCCCCGTGCGCGGTGTCGAAAACGTGAAGGGTGCGGAACACCGGACAGCCGCCAAAGTGGGCTTGGGCGGTTATCTCTTTAACGTGAATGGCGAGAACGCAAAAATTCCGGCGGGAACGGAAATCACCGCCTACATCTTCGGAGATCACCCGCTGGAACCGTCGAAGTTTCCCGTTGCCAGTGGGAATCCTGAGAAGAAAGACGGGCTCCAGTGAGACTCCTCCTGGGAATCTGCGCCGCCATCCTGATCCTCCAGGGCCCGGCGGACCTCGCGCGTGCCCAGCAGCCCGCCGCGACTCCCTCACAGAATCCTGGCGCGCCCGCGGCGGAGGAAAAGCAGAGGACCGCACGTGAAACAAAAAAGCAATTGGAGCAGCTCGCCTGCGGCCCTTCTCATGTCCACCTGGTGCATCACACGGAGGAAGGGCCGCAAACGCTTCCGGAGGCTCCAACCGGCAAAGGACTCATCTATGTCATCCGTACAAAAAGCGTCGTCGGTTCGGCCCGCCAGGCAAACTTGGCCATGGATGGGAAATGGGTCGGGGTAAACCGCCTGGGGAATTACTTCTACATTGAGGCTGATCCGGGCCCTCATTATTTCTGTATGAAGTTAGGGGCATTTGCTCCCGGCCTGCTCAGCCTGGTGATTGAGCAGGGGAAAACCTACTATCTGCGTCAAAACGTTACGTTGGGAGGCGGAATCGAAATTGATCTCCTCGACGAGAAGGAAGGCAAGCAGTACGTCGCTAACTACCACAGAAGCTCCTTCGAAGAGAAACATGACAAATAGCGGCCGCAGAGGGTGGCCGATCATTCCATTTTACAAGGCTGAGGTCCCAACCAGTCTCATTCTGCAATGGCCCGCTCCGCCCGGCATTCCCAATTCGGTTCGCCTGTCGCAGTATGCGACCAGCATATTCACTTTGCCTGTTCAGACCAAGCTTGCGGTGGACGGCAAGTGGGTGGGCGTGAACAAGGCGAATAACTATTTCTACTTCACGCTGGAGCCGGGCCCGCACTACTTCTGTTCACAGGCCGAGAATCACAACCTGCTCACTCTGGTGGTGGAAGCGGGCAAAACCTACTACCTCCAGCAGAAAATCAGGGCCGGATGGGTGAAGGCCCAGACGGATTTGCAGCTTCTGGATGAGGACGAAGGCAAAAAGGGCCTGGCGAAATGCAAGCGAAGAGTTTTCGAAGAAAAGAAGAAGGACTAGAGCCTCCGCATCCCCTCCGTCGCCCGTCCTCGTCCCCGCTCGCCATCGGAGCCCCGTTACGGGACGAAGATCCCGACCCGGTCGGGACTCGTTTACCCTCCGAAGCCCGACTGGCGCGGGCGTAGGAGGGCCATTTTTTACTTGCATTTCCATTATCCGTATGATAATCTATAAAAGGGTGACTTTGCGTGGACCGCCACAGACCAATCCGAGCGGTGCAGGACGAACTTCAATCTAACTCCTCTTGTTTCTGCACATCCGCGACCCCGGTCTGTAAATCATTTAGTTTCTGCAGATCCG
The DNA here is from genome assembly GCA_035272605.1 of Candidatus Acidiferrales bacterium. Taxonomy (GTDB): domain Bacteria; phylum Acidobacteriota; class Terriglobia; order Acidiferrales; family UBA7541; genus JOPF136. Next base: position 1,780 of record DATEQM010000057.1, read on the forward strand.
AAATCCCCTCGTATCTGCACATTCCACAGCTACCTAAACTTCCCTGGAATCAATGGTTTGCGCGAAAATGCCGCCTAAACCCTTTCCTTTCTGCACATCCGAAAAGCAGGGGGAGGGGGCGATATGCCGCAGTAAGAGCAAGAGAGTTGAGGTTCTCTGTTCCTCAGGCCGCGCTGGTCCCCGCCATTGACCGCTGGCCCGCAGCCCTGCCGCGCCCCGACCCGGCCCCGGCGTATCGAAATGAAATTCGATGTCCAGTCTTTTCAGCGGATTACAAACTCCCGCGCATCCTCTTCGATCGATGTCCTGTGTTTTCTGGCGATTACACACTCCGGGGGGAGGGGGCGGTACCCCGTTGTAAAAACAGGATCCTGCCTCACGTCTGGACCAGCCTCGACACTCGCCACTCCTCCTTGCGACGCGGCCTACGGGTTCGCTACAGTCAATCGGTGATTCCATTTGAGCCGCATCCCTGGCTGAAAAATCCCGACCGGATGACGCTGGCCGGACGCTTCTGGCCGCGCAGCCTCACGCGGTTGCCTCCTCCCATCGAGCGCTATTTTGAAGTCGAGCAGGGCATCCGGTTGCTCGCCCACTGCCACTGGCAGGAGGAGGGAGCGCGGCGGCCGGCGCTGGTGCTCGTGCATGGCCTCGAAGGTTCGAGCGATTCGCGCTACCTGCTGGGAACCGCGGAGAAGGCCTGGGTGGCCGGCTTCCACGTAGTGCGCATGAACCAGCGGAACTGCGGCGGCACGGAGGCGCTCGCTCCCACGCTCTATAATTCCGGCCTTTCCGGCGACTATCGCGCCGTGGTGCGCACGCTGGCCGGCGCGGATGGGCTCGCGGAAATCTTTCTCGCCGGATTTTCCATGGGCGGCAACCTGGTGCTGAAGGCCGCGGGAGAGTTTGGCCAGGAGTTCGCGCCGCTGTCCGCATTTGCGGGCGTGGCGGCGGTGTGTCCCGCGCTGGACCTGGCCGCTTGCGTGGATGCGATCCACGAGCCGCGCAACGCCTTCTACGAGCGCTATTTTGTGCGCAATCTCATCAAAAGGTACCGCCGCAAGGTCTCCCTTTTCCCGCAGCACTTCAAACTGAACGGCGTGGACCGCGTGCGCACCATCCGCGAATTCGACGACTGGATTACCGCGCCCTACTGCGGCTACGGCAACGCGGAAAACTATTACGACCGCGCGAGCGCGAAGCATGTGCTCGACTCGATCGCCGTGCCCGCTCTGGTGATCACCGCGCAGGACGATCCCATGGTGCCCCATGAATCCGTGCGGCGGCCCGAACTCGAGGCCAATGCGCGCTTCACGCTGCTGGACCCCGAGCACGGCGGGCATTGCGCGTTTATTTCACGCCACGGCGGCGGTGACGAGAGGTTCTGGGCGGAATGCAGGATTGTGGAGTTTTGCGTCGCGCAGTCCAAGCTGTTGTAGAGGCGCCCGCCGCGGCGGGTCGCAAAAGGAGGGACAGAGGAAAAAAGCGGGTCGGCTAGTATCCCTTTTTGAGTCTATCCGCAGGGTTTTTCGAGTGACGGTTGCAGGCCAGGCGTGAGCAGTTGAGCGGGACCATCGGTGGCAATCATCATGTCGTCTTCCAGGCGCAGGCCGAAGTCGCCCCGCAGGTAGATGCCGGGCTCGTTGCTGAAGGTCATGCCGGGAGCCAGCACGGTGCGGCTGCCACGCACCAGGTAAGGATGCTCGTGCCCGTCCAGGCCGATGCCGTGGCCCAGGCGATGCGTGAACACCTGGTATCCGCCCGGGTAACCCGCGCCCGCAATCACCGCTCGCGCAGCATCGTCCACCGTGCCGGAAAGGCGGCCGGCGCGCGCGGCATCGAGGGCAGCCTCCTGCGCGTGATGCACCGTGTCGAAGGCGCGGCGGTGTTTTTCGGCGGGCGTGCCGAGCACGGTCATGCGCGTGACGTCGGACTGGTAGCCTTCAACGGAGGTGCCGCCGTCAATCAGCACGATATCGCCCTCGCGCAGCTTCTGCGGGGTGGTGGTGCCGTGAGGTTGCGCGGCCCACTGGCCGAAGAGCACCAGAGCGCCGCCCTGCAGGCCCATTTTTTCGAAGCCGCCGCGGAGCATGGCGTTGACGTCGTGCTCCGTCATGCCTTCGTGGAGCGAGGCAAAGACCGCGCGATAGCAATCCACGGTGGCGGCGCAGGCCAGACGCATCAGGTCGAGCTCAGCCGCGGACTTGACGCCGCGGCAGCCAATGGTCACCGGATCGGCGGACGCGTATTCCAATCCCGAGCCGGCGCGCCGCAGGCCGTCGTAGAAGAAAAACGGCACGCGCTCTTCGATGGCCACTCGTCCGGTGCGCACGCCGCGGTCGGCCAGCCCGCGCACCACGAGCGCATAGGGGTTTTCGTCTTCTTCCCAGACGCGGATCTCCGCCGGCGGCTTGGCCAGCTCGCGAAGGCGGGCTGCTTCAAACGCCGGGCAGACGAACAGCGGTTCCCCGCGGCGCAGCAGCACGAACGCCATCAGGCGTTCGCTGAGGCCCCAGCGGAATCCCGTGAAGTAGTACAGCGCGCTGCCGGAGGTGATGTACATGGCGTCAAACGATGGCTCGGCCGACGTCATGAGCGCCTGCGCATGCTCGCGCCGCGCGGCAAATTCCTGTGGGGTGATGGGATGAACGCGATCGCCGAGCGGCCGCAGGGCGTCGAAGGTTTTTGGCAGGCTGCGCGGCGCGGATTCCTGCGGAGCGGCCTCCAGGCCCAGCGCGCCGAGTGCGCCTGCCACTGCCGGGCCCAGCAGGTTTGTCCCCATCCACCGGCGGCGGGATATTTTCATGAGATGCGCCTCCCAGCCTTCGCCACAGGTTGTAATGGTGCGGCGCGGCGAAGTCAAGGAAGGACCAGCAGCGTCCCGGAGGAACATGCGCAGCGGGCCATCCGGCGGCAGGGAGACCGGGGACCTTGGCCCGCCCGGACTTCGGCCGGGCTGCGGCTCTACTTTCCGCGCAACTTTTGCGGCAAGGGCGTGTTTCCATCAGCGGGGCCGGTCAAACGCCCCGTCATCCACGCACAAGCACCGCGCCCAGGGTGACGAATGGCCGGCGGGAACTGCCGGCGGGGAAGGAATCAATGAAACGATCGCGTTACTTCTTGGCAGGATTTTGCGTGCTGCTTCTCGGCGCAGGGCTGATCGCCTGCACGAGTAACTCGAGTTCCAACCAGACCACGACTCCTCCGCCCGCGAGCGATGCGGGCATCGCCCTCTACGGCGGCGATGCTCCGCTCGCCAATGTGCTCACGTTCCAGCTCACGCTTACGGGGCTGACCGCCTCCGACGGGGTGAATACCACGACCCTGCTCTCCACACCGCAAACGGTGGATTTTGCTCGGCTCACGGGCCTGCGCACGCTGCTCGATTTGAACTCCGCGCCCCCGGGCTCCTACACCAGCATCACGCTGACGATCGCGAACCCAGTGATCGGCTATATCGATATTGCGAACGGCAATCCCCCGGCGATCACCATGCTGAACGGGACGCTCACCACCTCGAGCATCACCGTGCTCATGAATCCGCCCCTGGTGCTGACCAGCGACGACCTGAACGGCCTGCACGTGGATTTTGACGTGCGCCAGTCGCTCCAGGTAGATCTGAACGGCCAGATCACCGGGACCGTCGTGCCGACCTTCGATATTCATCAGGTGAATCCCGCGAACGCCGAAGCGGAAATCGACGAACTGCGCGGGGGCGTGGTGTCCACGGACATAACCAACAACAGTTTCGTCATGCAGATCCCGAACGGCAAGATGATCACCGTGCAGATCGGCGCGAGCACGATGACCGACTCCGGCGACGACTTGAGCACATTTACTTCGAACACGATCGTTCAGGTTTCGGGCCTGCTGAACCGGACCAGCATGGTGCTGGATGCGGACGAGGTGTCCGTCCTCTCGCAAGATCACTTTGCCGCGGAGGGCCTGATCACCTACGTGCAGGCGCCCACCGCGCAGGGAACTCCATTCGATCTCTTCGTGCGCGACGCGCTTCCGGCCAATCCCGCCTTTCCGCCGGATACGATCTCCTCGTTCGACGTGACCAGCAGCGCGAAATTTCTGATCTGCCATTTGAACCTGCCCATCACGCAGCTCCTGTTCAACAGCTCGAGCCTGATCACGGGGCAGAGCGTCACCGTCGGCGGTTCGCTGGCCAACAACTCCGTGACGGTGAAACGCGTGGTTCTCCACCGCCAGGGAGTGTACGGCCCGTGGGTGACTGGGAGCACGATGATCCAGAACGGCAACACCGGATCGTTCCAGATCAATGAAAAAGGCATCGTGGGTGTGTTTCTGAACGGCCCGCTCACCGTGCTGACCTCGAACGCCACCGAATTCGATGGCCTGAGCGGTCTGAGCGCCCTCACGGGCACGCAGGCGATTCCCCTTCATGTGGTTGGATTGCTTCTGCAAGACCCGGCCACGGGCGGTGCGGTGCTGGTTGCGAATCGAGTCTATACCCCGTAACGGTTTCGGTTTTCCTGGAAGCCCCCGCTCACGCGCGGCGCCGCTTGGAAAGACGGCGCCGCGTGTGTTTTTTCCGCGCGCCGAAGGGCACGGGCTCCCGCTCGCGCTCGCAGCATGCGGAAGGGATAACGAGGCCCTAGAGGCCGCGCCCTCACTGGCATTCCATCTTGGAGATGTTCGAGCAACACTCCCCCCGCGCCACCCGCTCCGCGAAAGCCAATTGCCCGAGCGTATGCTCGCTGCGCAGGGAATCGCGTTGAGTGGATTATTCCGAGCGGGAGGCCACTACGCTGCCGCCTTCGACTTTGATTTCGACTTCAAATGGTGGGCGGATTCCGGGTCCGGCGGCAACTTTCCCGCGGACCCACACGTGGCCGGAACTCCCGAGCGCAAGCGGGTCGTATACGACCTGTGAGCAGGAATCCACAACCATCGGATGAGATGCCGCAAATCCGTACTGCACGCGGATCTTCTTGAGGTCGGGCTCGAGTTGCAGGTCGCACTGCCCATACGGCGCTACCGACAGCAGGCCCCAATATCCGGGAGCGGCCGGCAGGCGGATGACCATTGCGTTCGCGGTCTCTCCCGTCATCCTGTGGAATTGGAATTTCACCACGCTCCACGGCTTGGACATTTCTTCCACGGTGGCTACCGGGCCGGGCGCGAGGGGAAGCTGAGGGGCCACGCTGACAACTGTTGCGGAATTCTCCGGGTTTGCGGAAGCATCCGGGGTTGCAATCACCACCGGCGCCGGCGGGGGGGCCGGCCTCATGGCCTCCCAGGCAAGCGCCACGCCGGCCAGCAGGATGAAGGCGCCGATCCCCGCGCCCGCCATTACCCGCGGCGACTGCCAGATAGGTTTTGCCCCGGCGGCCTTGGAAGGCTGCGGTTGCGGCTCCTCTTTTGTCTTCTCTTCAGGCGGGCGCTGGGGCACACCCGGAATGGAGGGCTGCGAAGGCTTGAAGCGATTGACCTTCTCAGGCGGGTCGGCCATACCTCCCCCACTTTCCGCCCCTACAGCTTGCGCAGATGAATCTCCGTTCCTCCGCGCTCCCAACGAACCTCATCCATCAGCATGTTCATCAGGAAGATGCCCCGGCCGTGGTCGGCCAGAATGTTTTCTCCCACCAGCGGGCTCTGCACGCTCAGCGGGTCAAAGCCGTTCCCCGGGTCGCGCACGATGATCAGTATGCCCCCGGATTCCTCGCAGGCCACCGTGCATTCCACGCGCTTATCCGGATCCGACTTGCACCCGTGGAGCACGGCGTTGGCCAGCGCCTCGCGCAACGCCATCTCGATTTCGAATTCCTTGCCGTCCGCGGTCTGACCCTCCCGCAAAAGGCCCATCACCTGGTCAATGAACAGAGCGATGGCGTCCGTATCCGCGGCGATTACGGCGCTCAGGCGGCGGTTCAGCCGGTGCGCGTCAAATTCCCGGAACGTGTGGGCAGACGGGGTCACCCGAGTACTCGCTGTCGGCACAGGACAACCCTCAGCCCCGCGCGCAGGTTCCATGATAGGCGTTTGTGCCTGTGGGGAACAATGGTACGAAGGTTGGTGCGGTGGCGAATCGGTCAGCAGGCCCGGACCGCGGTGCCAAGGAGCTGAGAGTGAACAAGAGGCACGGCCCATGGCTAGCTGCAGGGCGGTCAGGCATTCCCGATGCCGGCGGCGCGCCGCGCCACATACTCGCCAACAGCCGCATCCGCGGCGAGGCTCTGGTTGGGCGAGGGCGCAACGGTTTGCTGGTGGAGATATTCGTGCACGTTGGCCAGCGCGGTGATCAGTTCCGTCACGCCCTCACGGTAGGGCGCTTCCGAATCACGCACCAGCGCCTTCAGCGCGAGTTTGGCGTCCTCAAACATCCATTCGAAGGCGCCCGCTTCCAGTGGCAGCTCCTTTTGAGCCGCCTCGACGGCGCGCCGCGCCCGGCGATAGGTCCCATCCACGAAGTGGTCCAAGCAGAGCCCGTCCTGCTCCAGCGAAGCGGGGATATGCTGGTTGCAGCCTTCAATCCGGCACATCGTTGCTCGGCGGTCCGTCATGTCTTCCTCCAGGAGAACCGCATTCAAGAGGGGAAGGGCACGCCTGGGGCCGCTGCGAAGCGTCCGTAAGTGATTCAAAACAAGAGAGGCGCGCCGAAAGTTCTAGTACTAGCGGATTTCGCGAACAGGCTGATGGGTGAAAAAGTGCCCAGATGGGAAGGGCCCGCGCTGTTGCAGACGCGAACGGTCGCCGGGAGACAAGTTCCAATCAATCCCTAAGAACGAGTGGAAGACGTCCGCTGGAAAGATTTGGGCCGGGTGGACAGCGCTGCAACCAGCGTCCCACCCAGCCCTGAGCTGCCGGCTTAACGCAGGTAGATTGAGCCCGAGGAAGTTCTCAATTCCAGGAGAGGGCCGCCGTTCCCGGCCCGGCCGTGAACATCGCGCCGGCTGAGCGTGCCTTGCACGGTAATTTCTCGTTCGGTCTGGATGCTGCCGGATCCCGTGTGGGCGTCCAGTTCGAAACCGGCACCCGGCGGCAATTCTACTGTGACATTTCCGGAGCCTGTGCGCAGGTGCCACTCGCCGTGCTGCTCGCCGCGGGCTTCCACATCACCGCTGCCGGTCGTACCGCGCACGGCGCCCTTCGCGCCATGGATGACAATGTTGCCGGAACCGGAGGAAGCGTCCACGTCGCCCGGGCCGCTCAGGTCAATGCGCACTGTGCCGCTGCCTGAAGATGCCTTCACCGGCCCGGCGGCGCCTTCTGCCGTCACATTGCCGCTGCCGGAGCTGATCCGGGCGCCGCCGCGCGCGTTGCGCAGTTCGACATCGCCCGAGCCGGCGGTGAGCTCCACACTACCGCCCGTATCCTCGACGCGGACGTTGCCCGAACCGGTCCGGCCGCTGATGTCGAGCTGCACGCCGGAGGCGGAGAAGTCTCCGGAGCCGGTCTGGCCATCGAGGCGCGTCTGCGCAGGGACGCGGATTTCATAGGAAATGCTGATATTTTTGTAGAGGTCGCTATCGTTGGTGTGGCCGATGTGGATGGAGTTGCCTTCCTGCTCGATCGGCGGATTCTTCTCGATCTCGCGGATGCGTTGCTCAGCGTCCGAATCGCCGCTCCAGCCGTTATGCCCGCCGCGGATCTCCGCGTGGATAACCACGCTCGAGGAATCGCCCTGCCTCACGCGGATGTTGCCGGAGCCCGTGCGCACATCCACCGAGACCGGTTCGGAGACCTTCAGCGTGCGGTCAAACGAGCCTTCCGCGCTGCTGCGCGGAGCGGCCCACGCCGCCGCAGCCACTGAGGTTGCGAAGACAGCCGTCAGGAATGCTTTGGTGCGAATGCCAGGTAGTGCGCTCATACTTTGCCCCCCTTGTATCTATGCATACGCAGCCCGGGGCCGCCAGGTTCCCTGAGTTGCGCCTGCTGGAAGGGATTGGACGATTGCGGGGCCCTCAGGTGAGCGGGCCCGTTGATACTAATTAGGGCACGGCATGCCGTGCCCCTACGACGCGTCGCATCACCTGATCTCACCGGCCCGGACGCTCAGGCGCACTCAAGCATTTGTTGTTCCGTGGCACTTCTTGTATTTCTTGCCGGAGCCGCAGGGGCAGGGGTCATTGCGCCCGACCTTCGCGCCCGCACGGACCGGCTTGGGCGGCTCGGCCTGCGCGGGGCCTGCGGAGAATTTGATCTGGGCCTGCTGGCGGCGGTGGCGCTCTTCGATTTCGCGGACTTCCTGCTCGGCCGGTTTGGCGGGCTGCATGAGAAAGAGGAAGCGCACGGATTCGGTGTCAATGCGTTCCATCATGTCTTCAAACAGGGTGAAGGCTTCCTTCTTGAACTCCACCAGCGGATCCTTCTGCCCGTAGCCGCGCAGGCCGATGCCTTCCTTGAGGTGATCGAGGGAGAGCAGATGGTCCTTCCACTGCCCGTCCACGATGTCCAGAATGATGCGGCGTTCGAGGAAGCGGATGGCCTCCGCGCCGAACACTTTCTCTTTCTCCTCGTATCTGGTCTTCACGCGTTCCACGAGAGCGGCGCAGATGTCGTCGTGGGACATTTTCTGGGTGTCGAGGCCGGCGGTCTTCACGTCGATGCCGAACTGGTTGAGCACCTCGCCGGCAAACTGGGTGGTATTCCACATCTGGGGATGCTGGTCGCGCGGGCAGTAGGTGTCGAGGAGCTGGAGGGCGATGTCGTCCGCGATTTCCAGCACGTAGTCGCGCTGCTCCTTGCCCTCGAGGATGGCGCGGCGGATGGAATAGATGGTCTCGCGCTGCTTGTTCATCACATCGTCGTACTCGAGGAGGTGCTTGCGCATGTCGAAGAACTGCGCCTCGCGGGCCTGCTGGGCGTGCTCGATGCGGTTGGAGATCATCTTCGATTCGATGGGGACGCCTTCCGTCATGCCCAGCCGGTACATCAGGCCTTGCAGGCGCTCGCCGCCGAACAGGCGGAGCAGCTCGTCTTCCAGCGAGAGGAAGAAGCGCGAGGAGCCGGGATCGCCCTGGCGGCCTGCGCGGCCGCGGAGCTGATTGTCAATCCGGCGCGCCTCGTGCCGCTCGGTGCCCAGCACGTGCAGCCCGCCGAGCGCCACCACTTCGGCGTGCTCCTTCTGGCATTCCTTTGCGAAGCGATCGAGGATGGGCTTCCAGGTTTCTCCCGGAACCTGGTAGATGCGCCCCTCGTACTGGAACAGGACCATGGCCGAGCCGGTCTGGGGTTCGCCGGAAACCAGCGGGGCGGCGGGGGCGTAGGGAATGGCGAGCCGTTCTTTAAGGCAGAATTCGCGGGTCAGGGCCTCGGGATTCCCGCCCAGGAGGATGTCTGTGCCGCGCCCGGCCATGTTGGTGGAGACGGTGACGGCGCCTTTGCGCCCGGCCTGGGCGATCACCTGGGCCTCGCGTTCATGCTGCTTGGCGTTGAGCACCTCGTGGCGGATGCCGGAGCGCTTGAGCATCTCGCTGAGCATTTCCGATTTCTCAATGGAGACGGTGCCTACCAGGATGGGCTGGCCTTTGGCGTGGAGCTGTTTGATGCCGAAGTCGAGGCTGTTGTCCTCCTGCAGGATGCCGTTGGCCACCGCTTCGAACTTCTCGCGGTCGGTGCGGTAGACCACATCGGGATGCTCGAGGCGCAGCAGGGTTTTGTTCGTGGGGACCACCACCACGTCCAGGTTGTAGATCTTCTGGAATTCGGCGGCTTCCGTTTCCGCCGTGCCGGTCATTCCGGCGAGCTTCTTGTACATGCGGAAGTAATTCTGGAAGGTGACGGTGGCGAGGGTCTGGTTCTCGCGCTCGATCTTGACGCCCTCTTTGGCCTCGACGGCCTGGTGCAGGCCGTCGGACCAGCGCCGGCCGGGCATCTGCCTGCCGGTGAACTCGTCCACGATGATGACTTCACCGTCTTTGACCACGTATTCCACGTCGCGGTGGTAGAGGTGATGCGCGCGCAGGCCCTGCTCCACGGCGTGCAGGGTGTCGATGTGCGCCAAGTCGAACAGGTTGTGGATGCTCAGCAGGCGTTCGCATTTGCTCACGCCCTCTTCGGTCAGAGTCACGGCGTGATGCTTTTCGTCCACGGTGAAATCAATGTCCTTGATCAGCTTGGGGATGAGCTTGTCGATGCGGTAGTACTTGTCGGTGGATTCCTCGGCCGGGCCGGAGATGATCAAGGGGGTGCGGGCCTCGTCGATAAGGATGGAGTCCACTTCGTCCACGATGGCGAACTGGTGGCCGCCGCGCTGCACGCAGTCCTGAATGTCGTACTTCATGTTGTCGCGCAGGTAGTCGAAGCCGTACTCGTTGTTCGTCCCGTAGGTCACGTCCGCGCCGTAGGAAACTTCGCGGTCGCCGTCGGCCAGGTCGTTGACGATCACGCCGACCTTCAATCCCAGCGCGGTGTACAGGGGGCCCATCCACTCCGCGTCGCGGCGGGCCAGATAATCGTTGACAGTGATGATGTGCACGCCGCGCCCGGCCAACGAGTTGAGCACGGCGGGGAGCGTGGCCACGAGCGTTTTTCCTTCGCCCGTCTTCATCTCGGCGATTTTTCCCTGGTGCAGCACGATGCCGCCGATCAATTGCACGTCGAAATGGCGCAGGCCCAGATTCCGCCGGCCAGACTCGCGCACCAGGGCAAATGTGGGCACCAGCACTTCGCCCAGGGCTTCGTCGAGCTTCTGCCGGTAATCGGAAGCGGCGGGGTCGGCCTCTTTGAGCTGTTCCTGGACTTGCCGGCGCAACGCGTCCATGCGCTCCTTCATCTGGTCGTCGGAGAGCGCCTGGATTTCGGGTTCGAGGGCGGAAATCTCCACCACGAGCGGCTGGATTTTTTTGATGTCGCGCTCGTGCTTGGTGCCGATAAAGCGGGCGAGCGCACGGTCAATAATCTGGTCAACCTGCATGGAGTCCTTCTGGCCCCCGGAACCTTGGGCGCCGTCCCTGCCGCGGACTCAGGCCGGGATGCCCAACGGCCGGGAATGGCGAGGTTTCACCGCGCAACGCGGGCGTGCAACCCTTTGATGCCCCATTGGATTGTAGCGTTTTTCGTTGCTGCGGCGCAAAAGCGCAGTGGCGCAGATTTCAGTCTGCGCGCCTGCCAACGATTCGGCCACGAAGATTGACTGTTACAGCCTTCTGGGAATACGCTTTCAAAGAAGTGGCGCCGTGCCGAAGTGGCTTAACGTGGGCTTGAGGTTTCTTGTCGCGCTGTTCATCTTCGCGATCCCATTGTTGATTCTTGCCCTGGGTATTGCGACAATAGGCCCTGATCGTGGAACCGGTCACACGATAGCGTATTTCTGGCGGCAACTTCGCAGTTGGGTGCGGGAGCCACTCCTCAGGTCCATTCCTGCCTGATTTTCTGCAGCGCAGCGATTCGGGGCAAACACGGGGGCTTCCCCTGTCTCGGGTTGCTTGCCGAACGCGGAGGCGCCATCTAAGATGGTTCGGGTCGGGCGGCGCGCGCTCTTGTACGGCCCGCGCCGCAGAAAAGAGACGCCCACGATGGCCGCAGCTCCCACCCGCGAACAGATCCTTGAGGCATTGCACCGCGTTGCCGATCCCCAGTCGCACCGCGACATTCTGTCGCTGGGCTGGGTGGCCGACGCGCGGGCCGAAGATGGCGCCATTTCGCTGAAGCTGGCCCTGCCCACTACCACGGGCTTCTCCCACCGGGAGGACATTATCCGCCGCACGCGCGAAGCGGTGGAAAACCTGCCCGGCGTGCGCACCGTGGTGATTGAAGTGGGCGCGCCCGCGCAGGCGGCGCGCGCGGCCTCGGACAAGCCGCCCATCGAAGGCGTGAAAAACCTTGTGGCCGTGGCCAGCGGCAAGGGCGGCGTGGGAAAAACCACGCTTTCCGTAAATCTGGCGCTGGCGCTCACCCGGATGGGCTCCTCGGTGGGCCTGCTGGACGCCGATATTTACGGGCCCAACGTGCCCGTCATGCTGAACGTCACGGAATCTCCACTCATCGAAAACGAACGCCGCATCCAGCCAGTGCAGGGCTACGGAGTGAAGATGATCTCCATGGGGCTGCTGGTGCCGGAAGACAAGCCGATGATCTGGCGCGGCCCCATGCTGCACAGCGCGCTCACGCAGTTCCTGCGCAACGTGCTGTGGGGGGAACTCGATTACCTGATCGTGGACCTTCCGCCGGGCACGGGAGATATCCAGCTCTCGCTGATCCAGAACGTGGCGGTTTCGGGCGCCGTGGTGGTGACCACGCCATCGGTGGTCGCGCTGGCGGACGTGCGCAAGGCCATCGAGATGTTTCGCCAGGTGAACGTGGACATCCTGGGCGTGGTGGAGAACATGAGCTATTACTCCTGCCCGCACTGCCAGGGCAAGATTGACGTGTTCGGCCACGGTGAGGGGCAGCGCATGGCGCAGAGGTTCGGCGTGCCCTTCCTGGGCGAAATCGAGATTGATCCGGGGATCCGGATTGGTGGGGACACGGGGAAACCGGTGGCGGCATTCGGCGAGGAGTTTCCGGGGGCAAAAGGCTTCTACAACGTCGCGCGGGGAGTAATGGAGCGGTTAGTTCATCTCCATAAAACTTCCACCGGGCCCGTGGTTCAGATTCTGTAGCGCCACCGCCATGACGATTCGTCGGTACAAAGGCAAACTCCCGCAAATCGCCGCCACGGCCTACATAGACGAAGCCGCCGTAATCATCGGAGACGTCGTGATTGGCGAGGACTCGAGCGTGTGGCCGTGCGCCGTGATTCGCGGCGACGTGCATTACATTCGCATCGGCGCGCGGACGAATATCCAGGACGGGTCGGTGCTCCACGTGATGAAGGACCTATACCCGTTGATTCTGGGCGACGGCGTGACTGTGGGCCATGGGGTGACGCTGCACGGGTGCACGATCGAATCGCGGTGCCTGATTGGGATGGGGTCGGTGATTCTGAACAACGTGAAAATTGGCGCGGGGAGCATCGTGGCTGCGGGGACGCTGCTGCCGGAGGGCATGCAGGTGCCGGCGGGGTCGCTGGTGATGGGGCACCCGGGGAAAGTGCGGCGCCCCACGACCCCGAAAGACCTCGACTCGATTGATCAGTACGCCGCGCGGTACGTCGGCTACAAAAACACTTATATGAGCGAAGTGCCTGGTGACTCGTGATTGGTGACTGGTGAAAAGCGAAGAGGCGGAGCGCGGGTTGCGATGAAATTCCAGGCCGTCAAAGGTACGCGCGATATTCTGCCGCCGGAGTCGGCGCTGTGGAATCGTGTCGAACAGGTCGCGCGCGACGTGTTCGCCTCGTACAACTTCGGTGAAATCCTCCTCCCGGTGTTCGAACAGACGGAACTCTTCGCTCGCTCGATCGGCGAGGCAACGGACGTTGTTGCTAAGGAAATGTATACGTTTTTCGAGCGTTCCGGCCCTCACGATGGTTCGGAGGTGCTGTCAACGGGGTCGGAGGACGCCGCAGCTGCTGAAGTCGCCGCGGCTGAAGTCGAGGTGTACCAGCCGCAACTGAATGTACCGGGGCTTAGACGCCTGGAGGAGGCACTTGTACGAGGGCTGAGCGTGTCACTCCGTCCTGAAGCCACTGCATCGGTCGTCCGGGCGTACATCGAGCACGGGATGCAGACGCTGCCGGGTGACGTGAAGCTGTACTACATGGGGCCGATGTTTCGGCGGGAGCGGCCGCAGAAGGGGCGTTACCGGCAGTTTTACCAGATCGGCGCGGAGGTGCTGGGCCAGTCCGATCACCCGGGGATTGATGCGGACGTGATCGAGATGGTGCTTGTGTTTATCGAGCGGTGCGGGCTGGTGGGGCACACGTTGTTCATCAATTCGATTGGGTGCCGCGACTGCCGGCCGAAATACGTGGAACTGCTGCGGGCGGAGCTGACGAAAGTGAAGGACAGGCTCGGCCCGGATTCACAGCGGCGCATCGAGACGAATCCGCTGCGCGTGCTGGACTCGAAGCTGGAATCGGAGCAGGCGATCATCGAATCACTGCCGCGCATCGGCGACCATCTGTGCGAGGCGTGCCGCGAGCACTTCAAAATGCTGCAGGCCATGCTGTTCATGCGGCAGATCGCCTACGAGGTGAACTGGCGGCTGGTGCGGGGGCTGGACTATTACATGCGCACGACGTTTGAAATTACCGCGCCGGGGCTGGGCGCGCAGAACGCGATTTGCGGCGGCGGGCGGTACGACGGGCTGGTGGAGCTGCTGGGAGGGCCGCCGACGAAGGGCATCGGCTTCGCGCTGGGCACCGACCGGCTGATCCTGGCATTGCAGGAAGCGGGCAAGGGCGAGGCGGCGAGGCCGCTCGATGCCTACGTTGCCTGGATGGGCGCGAGCACCTATGCGGTAGCCGTGCGCGTGGCGCGCACGCTGCGCGATGCGGGATTTTCCGTGGAAATGCCGCACGAGGAAATGAAATTCAAGAAGTCGCTGGGGCTGGCCGGACGGCTGGGCGCGCGGTTTGCCGTGATCCTGGGCGACAATGAAGTTGCGGCGGGCACTTGCACCGTAAAGCGGATGGCGGATGGGACGCAGCAGACGATTGCAGAGAGGGAATTGGCGGGGCATTTGAGGACCTCGTAGCGCCAGCTTCCAGCCGGTCTTCAGATCTGCCGCGACGGACGAAAAAGAGGGACTAAAGGCCGGCGCGGGACGCCGGCGCTACGAAGAAGGAGTCATCGTTGCTCGATTTTCTCGGTGAGTTGAAACGCACGCACCGTTGCGGCGAGCTGAGCGCCGCGGACGAGGGAAAAGACGTGGTGCTGATGGGCTGGGTGCACCGGCGGAGGGACCACGGCCAGCTCCTGTTCGTGGATTTGCGCGACCGCTCGGGGCTCATCCAGGTGGTGTTCCACAAAGACCAGGCGCCGGAGGCGCACGCGAAGGCAGAAAGCCTGCGCGCGGAATTTGTGGTGGCTGCGGAGGGCCGCGTGGCGCGGCGCGAGAAGCCGAATCCGGAGCTGCCCACGGGCGAGATCGAAATCAACGCCACGCGGCTGCACGTGCTGAACACGGCGCAGACGCCGCCGTTTACCGTGGAGGACGACACCACGGCGGTCGAGGAAACGCGGCTGCGGTATCGCTACCTGGACCTGCGGCGGCCGCGGCTGGGGCGCAATATCGCCCTGCGCCACAAAATCGTGCTGGAAATCCGCAAAGTGATGGACGAAATGGGCTTCTACGAAATCGAGACGCCGATGCTCACGCGTTCGACGCCGGAGGGCGCGCGCGATTATCTGGTGCCCAGCCGCGTGCATCCGGGGCAGTTCTACGCGCTGCCGCAGTCGCCGCAGATTTTCAAGCAGATCCTGATGATCAGCGGCATGGACCGCTATTTCCAGATTGTGCGCTGCTTCCGCGATGAGGACCTGCGCGCTGACCGCCAACCGGAATTCACGCAGCTCGACCTGGAGATGAGCTTCGTGCGGCCGGACGATGTGTTTGACGCCATCGAACGCGTGATGGAGCGCGCGTTTTCCGTGATCGGAGTGAAGATTGCCCGGCCGTTCCGGCGCATGCTTTACAAGGACGCGATTCGCCGCTATGGGAGTGACAAGCCGGACCTGCGATTCGGTTTGGAGCTTGTGGAGCTGACGCGGGAGTTTGCGGCAGCCCAGCAGACGCTGGGGATCGATGGCAGCGTGTTCGGGCTGGTGGCGCCGGGCGCAGCCGCGTGGAGCCGGAAGCAGATTGACGAGCTGGTGGAGAAGGGAAAATCGGCTGGAGCGAAGGGGGTGTACACGGTCAAAGTGACGGCGGAGGGAAATGCTTCCGGGCTGGAGAAGACGCTCGGCGCGGAGGGCGTGAAGGGCGTGGTGGCTGCTGCGGGAGCGAAGCCGGGCGATCTGGTGGTGGCGGTGGCGGCGAAGCAGGAGATTCGAGGGACGGAAACTGCGGCGCTGGTGGCCGGGCAGTTGCGGTTGTTTGTGGCAGAAAAGCTGGGGCTGTTGGCGGGGAGCGGACAGGCAGATGGCGCGCAGACCAAAGGCGCACAGACAGGATTGTCTGTGCTACCAAAGGCGTGGGAACTCTGCTGGATCACGGGGTTTCCGCTGTTTGATTGGATCGAGACGGACAAGGCCTGGGTGAGCGCACAACATCCGTTTACCGGCGTGGTGGAAGAAGACCTCGATTTGCTCGACGTGCCCGAGCGGCGGGGCGAAATCCGTTCCAAGGGCTACGACCTGGTGCTGAACGGTTACGAGTTGGGCTCCGGCAGCGTGCGGATTCACCGGCAGGATGTGCAGGCGCGCGTGTTCCGCGCGCTGGGGCTGACGGACGAGCAGGCGCGGCAGCGCTTCGGGTTTTTCCTGGACGCGCTCACCTACGGCACGCCGCCCCACGGCGGCATCGCGCTGGGGATTGACCGCGTGGCCATGCTGCTGGCCGGGGAGAAATCGCTGCGCGAAGTGATCGCGTTTCCGAAAACGGCCAAGGCGCAGGATCTGATGGCGGAGTCGCCTGCCGAAGTTGGTGCGGACCAATTGAGTGACCTAGGAATCTCACTGGTGAAGCTGCGCGGAGACGCATGAAAGTCCTGATTGTCGCTGTGATCGCCGCGATTGTAATTGGTATAGCAGCCGCTGCCGAACAGCTCGGCATCGGGACTCAGCTTAAGGATCGCAGGGGCCGGTTCCTTACTGTGCTTGGGGTTACTCCGATCGCCGTCGTTTGCGGCATGGTCATCACATACATCTACCTTGCCGGGCCTTTGTGGCTGTTGCTAGTGTCCTCACCGTTGATCGTCGCGCTGGGCGTGGCGGCAGCTATTTTTCTGGTGGGGCGCAGTTTGCCGGATAAAATCAGCAATCGGGAGGAGTAGTGGCCAGGCTCTAGCGCATGAGTCGAATTCGCATACTTTCGGAGGATGTGGCTAACCGCATCGCGGCGGGCGAGGTGGTGGAGCGGCCCGCGTCGGTGGTAAAGGAACTGGTGGAGAACGCTCTGGACGCCGGGGCCACCATGGTGCGCGTGGAAGTGGAAGGCGGCGGGCGGCACCTGATCCGCGTTTCGGACGACGGCAGCGGCATGTCGCACGACGACGCGCTGCTGGCCTTCGAGCGGCACGCGACATCGAAGCTGCGCACAGCGGACGATCTGCTCTCCATCGCCACGCTGGGATTCCGCGGCGAGGCGCTGCCTTCGATTGCTTCCGTGTGCCGGCTGCTGCTGGAGACGCGCACGGCGGAAGAAGAGCAGGGAACTCGCGTAGAAATCGCGGGGGGAAAACTGATCGCGGTGAAGCCCGCAGGCGTGCCTACGGGCACGACGGTCTCGATCGGCGATCTTTTCTACTGCGTGCCTGCGCGGCGCAAATTCCTGAAATCGGACACGACGGAACTGGGCCACATCGCTTCGGTGGTCACGCACTACGCGCTGGCGCATCCCGGCAAACACTTTGCCCTGCGCACGCCCACGCAGGAAATCATCCACGCCACGCCAGTCGAGACGCTGGCCGAGCGCGTCTACCAGGTGTTCGGCCGGCAGGCGCTGGACGAATTGATTGACGTGCCGGGGACGAGCGGCCCCATCCGCGCGAACATCACCGAGCCGCAGCTCGAGGCGGGCGAGGAGTCGCTGGCGATGACCGTGTCGGGCTACATCTCGCGCCCCGAGGTGCAGCGGCCGAACCGCAACGCCATCTACATTTTCATAAACCGGCGGCTGGTGCGCGACCGCCTGCTGCTCCACGCGCTCACGGAGGCGTACCGCAACGTGCAGCCGCCGGGCGTGTTCCCCGCGGCGCTGCTGTTTCTCGATTTGCCGCCGGAAGAGGTGGACGTGAACGTGCACCCGTCGAAGATCGAGGTGCGCTTCCGGCACCAGCAATTCGTGCACGATTTTACGCGCGACGCGCTGCGCCAGGCGCTCTCCCGCGCGCGCCCGATTGCGGAATTTCCCACGGCGATGAGCGCGCAGGGCGGGACGGCAGGAGCCGGGGCCGGAACGGGCGCGGCCCTTTCCGTCGCCATGCCCGACGCGCTTCAGGAGGGCGCCGCTGCGGCCGCAGCCGGCGCGATGCCGCTCCCCTCGCCTTTTTCCGGACTGGGCGCGGCGTCTCGAAGCTTTGGGAGCGGCGGCGCCGTGGCTCCCTCCGATGATTTTGCGCTAACGCCCGGGGCGTGGCGCCCGGAGGCTATGCGATTCGGCTTTCCGGCCGAGGCCGCACCCGGCGCAGGCGGCGACATCGCAGCGCAATTCCGGGCCGCGGCAAATCAGGACACATTCGAAGCGCCCGCAGGCACGTCGAACGGCGATCAGATTTCGGAGTTGAAGCCGCTGGGGCAGGTGAGCGCGAGCTACATCGTGGCGGTGAACGCGGAAGGTCTGTGGCTGGTGGACCAGCACGTGGCGCACGAACGCGTGCTGTTCGAACAACATTTGCAGGCGCGGCGCGCCGGCATGGTTACCGGGCAGCGCCTGCTGGTGCCGCTGGTGGTCGAGCTGTCGCCGCGGCAACTGGTGATCGCGGAGCAGATTGCGGAAGAACTGGCCGCCAACGGCTTTGAAGTGGCGCCCATGGGCCAGCGCGAAGTGGCCATCCAGGCCGCGCCGGCGCCGGTCTCCGCGCCGGACGTGGAGCGGCTGCTGCGCGAAATCCTGGACGCGGTGGAGCGCGAGAACCAGGCGATTTCCATCGAGACGCTGCAGGCCAAAATCGCGGCATCGACGGCCTGCCATGCGGCCATCAAGGTGAACACGCCGCTCGATCCGCCGCGGATGCAGTGGCTGCTCTCGGAGCTGGCGAAGACGGAATGTCCGATGAGCTGCCCGCACGGGCGGCCGGTGGTACTGCGTTATTCGCTGCGGGAAATTGAGAAGGCGTTTAAGAGAACATAGTGACTCGTGACTGGTGACTGGTGAAGAGAGAACACCTGGTGGATTTGGGATTTGAACAATCGGCGAGCGGCCTTCAACTGCCGAGCCTGCACGTTCGACCTTCAACGTTCGACTTTCGACCTTGTGCCATTCCCGCGGCGCGCGCATGACGAAACTCATCATCGCGATCGACGGGCCGGTGGGGTCGGGGAAGAGCACTGTGGCGCGGCGGGTGGCCGAGCTGCTGGGCTACCTGCATCTCGACTCCGGCGCGATGTACCGGGCGGTGGCGCTGGGCGCGCTGCGCGCGGGTGTTTCGCTGGACGACGCGGCCGGACTCGAGCGAGTGGCTCGCGCGGCGCGCATCGAACTGGAGATGGACGGCGCGGCGCGGCGCGTGCTCCTGGACGGTGAGGACGTGACGGAACGCTTGCGCGGGCCGGAGATGTCCCAGCAGGCCTCGCGCGTGGCTCTGGTGCCGGGGGTGCGCCGCGTGCTCGTGGCCAACCAGCAGCGCATGGGCGCGGCGGGCGGCATCGTGGTGGAAGGCCGGGATATCGGCACGGTGGTATTTCCGCACGCGGAGTTGAAGGTTTTTCTCGATGCCGATATCGAAGTTCGCGCGCGCCGCCGCTGGCTGGAATACGAACAGAAGGGCCGGCCCACGGACCTGCTGCGCATGATCCAGGAGGTCGAGGAGCGCGACCACCGCGACCGGGATCGCGCCGCCTCGCCCCTGCGGCGCGCCGCAGACGCCGTGTACGTGGATTGCTCCGCGATGGAAGCGGAAGAGGTGGCGCGCCTGGTGGCGCTCGTGGCGCGTGAGCGGGAGGTGGCGTCTGGTGTAGCGCAGGGCGAATAGCCCTGCGGATTCCCCGTTTCAGAAACTGAACGCGCCTCCCGGCTTCCACTACCGGCCTCGCCGCGCCGTTCACCACAAGAACACAGGCGCATTGCCGCGGTATCCGCGGGGCGATAGACTCGACGCCGGGCAAAAGCATGAGAGTGGGTGACAGGCAAGAATGCCTGTCCCACATGTGTTTCAGCATCCTGCTAGCCCTCCGCGCAGTTGTGAGGGAACCCATGTTGCCACGGCAAATCCGGCTGGTGCTTCTCTCCACCGCAGTGGTGACAGCAGCAATAATGACCGCACTTCCGGCTTCGGCACAGAGCGGTTATGGCGGGGTGCAAAAGGAAAAGGCAGCGGCGTCCGGGCAGCGGACCCAGGGCGGGAGCGTGCCCTTGCGCGTGGGACTGGTGATCAGCGACGAGGTCCGCTCCTACCGCACGAGTTACATGCTGTCGCATATCGATTTTGGAAAACATCTCGCCACGCAAGCGCAGCTTGTTTTCGATCAGTCCTTTGCTGCGGTTCGGCCGATGAGGGAACTGCCGGCCGATGCCCACGCCAGCGAAGGGCTCGATCTGCTGATCGCCATCGAGGCGCCGGATGGGAGCGCCCATCAGTCCGGGCTGATGAGCGGCACGGTGACGCTCGTGGTGCGCTTCACCGTGCGCGACGCCAGTGGCACCCAATTGTTCCAGTTGCAGGAGTCGGGCAGTGATAAGGGCTCGAACACGAACAACATGCTGGACCGCTTGGGGGAGGCGATCGCGCGGAAGTTCGTTCAGGACTTTGAGTTGGACCCGCACGTGCGCAATTTGCTTTCGCCCGCTCCCGCCGTGGAAGCGAAAGCGGTGCTCGCCGATACCTCGATCATGGACTCCGCCGGGCTGGACGTGCCGCCGCCTCCGCCGTGGGGCCGGCCCGCACCGGCTTCGGCAGGCGTGCCGGCCGCGCCCGGCAATGGAGGCCGGCCCTGAGACTGGAGACCACGAGCAGCGGCAATCCCGAACAGGAATCCATGTTAGAAAAGCTAAGACGGCGGATGATTCTCTCCACTGTGCTGGTGGCAGCGGTGGCGTTCGGCGCGCTCCCGGCGGCCGGCGGGCAGCAGGGGTATAACTCCGCCCGGGAAAAGAAAATGGCGGCGGCTTCGGGCGCCGCGCCAGCCCAGAGCAGCGGCTCAGGACCGCGCGTGATGCTGGTGATGAGCGACGCGGTGCGAGCGTACAGGGTGTCCGTTATGCTCAGCCACATAGACTTCGGCCGACGTCTTGCCGCGCAGGTCGAAAAGCTCTTTCCGCAGTCGGTTACCGTGGTGAGAACGGAAGCGAGTTTGCCTGCGGACCCGAGCGCTTACAACGGAGTGGATCTCGTGGTCGTAGTAGAAGCGCCCGAGGGAAGCATTCAGACGGGCCTCTTCCAGTTCAGCAATCCGATGACGCTGGGGGTCACCTTCGTGGTGCGTAACACAAAGGGAGAGGAAATTTTTCGCGCGCGCGAAACGGCAAGGGACAGTGCGCAGAATGCTAACAACGGAGCGGACCGACTCGGCGAAGCGGTAACGCGCCAGTTTATTGAGAAGTTGCTTTCGAGTGCGAGTGTGCGAAACATTCTCTCCCCGCCCGCCCCCGTGGAAGTGAAAGCGGTGCTCGCCGATACCTCGATGATGGATTCCGCCGGGTTGGACGTGCCGCCGCCCCCACCGTGGGCGCAGCCGCTCGCGCCAGTTCCGCCGCCCGCTGCAAGCAGCGTCGGGAAACCCTGAACGAGGCTCGGCCTCGGAAATCCGATTGTCCAATTGGATGGCGCCGCGGGACTTCCAGCCGGACTTCAGCTCGGGCTGGACATGGAGGCGAGAAACTCCGCGTTCGACTTCGTTTTGGCCAGACGGCCGAGCAGGAGCTCCATGGCCTCGACGGGCGAGAGCGGGTTGAGCACTTTGCGCAGCACCCAGATGCGGTTCAGCTCGTCGGCCGGCAGCAGCAGTTCTTCTTTGCGCGTACCGGAGCGGTTGATGTCGATGGAGGGGAAGATGCGCTTGTCCACCAGGCGCCGGTCCAGGTTGATTTCCATGTTGCCGGTGCCCTTGAACTCTTCGAAAATCACGTCGTCCATGCGGCTGCCCGTGTCGATGAGCGCGGTGGCGATGATGGTGAGCGAGCCGCCCTCTTCGACGTTGCGGGCGGCGGCAAAGAAGCGGCGGGGGCGCTGCAGGGCGTTCGCGTCGATTCCGCCGGAGAGCACCTTGCCGGAAGGCGGAGTGACGGCGTTGTAGGCGCGGGCCAGGCGCGTGACGGAGTCGAGCAGGATCACCACGTCGCGCTTGTGCTCGACGAGGCGCTTGGCTTTTTCGAGCACCATTTCCGCCACCTGGATGTGGCGCTGCGGCGGCTCGTCGAACGTGGAGCTGATCACCTCGCCTTTCACCGTGCGCTGCATGTCCGTGACTTCCTCGGGCCGCTCGTCAATCAGCAGAACGATGAGCGCGATCTCCGGATGGTTCGCGGTGACCGAATTGGCGATGGATTGCAGCATCATGGTCTTGCCGGTGCGCGGCGGGGCCACGATCAGGCCGCGCTGGCCCTTGCCGATGGGGCAGAGCATGTCCAGCACGCGCCCCATCAGCATCTCCTTGGTGGTCTCCAGGCGAATGCGGCCGTGGGGGTAGAGCGGCGTCAGGTTGTCGAAAAAGATTTTGTTGCGCGCGACCTCGGGGTCTTCGAAATTGACGGCCTCGACCTTGATCAGCGCGAAGTAGCGCTCGCCGTCCTTCGGCGGGCGCACCTGGCCGGACACGGTGTCGCCCGTGCGCAGGTCGAACTTGCGGATCTGCGACGGCGAGACGTAGATGTCGTCTGGCCCCGGCAGGTAGTTGTATTCCGGGGCGCGCAGGAAGCCGAACCCGTCCGGCAGGCATTCGAGCACGCCCTCGGAGAAGATCAATCCGTTCTTCTCCGTCTGCGCGCGCAGGATCTGGAAAATCAGCTCCTGTTTGCGCATGCCGCTCGCGCCGGGGATGTTCAGCTCCTTGGCGATCTTCGCCAAGTCGGCAATATTACGTTCTTTGAGTTCAGCCAGGCTGATGCTCATTTCAGTTCCTTCCTCTTCCAGTTTCTTGTGTGGCATGTTCACTTTCTTTCTGCTGGATTTGATCCCGCTGGAACGCCGCAGCGACCCGCACGGGGCGCCGCTCGATTCCCGGCGCCGGCGCGCGTGACGCCGGGTTCGCCCCGCCGTCCGTATGCGGCGGACACCTCCCGCCATCTCTGGGTCTCTTCCGGAAAACCTGCAGTCCGCCAGAACCGCAAGAGCCGGAGGGCTGAATATCGGGCAATTCGCGATTGCGCAGACCGGCCGGGACGTTGATCCAGAACCTCACCGGGCCGGAGGAGTCCTAGCTAGTTCGCCAGCTCCTTGTCGGAACTTACCGTGGACTCGAAGGCCGGAGCCACCTCCGGCACGGGAGCGGTTGCGGCGGCCGGCAGCGTGCGATCCAGCGCAACGGCCAGCACGTCGTCCATCGTCTCCGCAAACTTGATCGTCATGGCTGCCTGGATGTCCTGCGGCACGTCGGCCAGGTCCTTCTCGTTATCCCGGGGCAGAATTACAGTGTACAGGCCGGTGCGGTGCGCCGCCAGCAGTTTTTCCTTGACGCCGCCGATGGCCAGCACCTTTCCGCGCAGGGTGATCTCGCCGGTCATGGCCAGGTCGCAGCGCACGGGCACGTGGGTGAGCGCGCTGGCGATAGCCGTGCCGATGGTAATGCCCGCCGAGGGCCCGTCCTTGGGGATGGCACCTTCGGGAACGTGCACGTGAATATCGAGGCGGCGGTAGAAATCGCGGGCCAGGCCGAAATGGGCGGCGCGCGAGCGCACGTAGCTCATGGCCGCCTGCGCCGACTCCTGCATCACATCGCCGAGCTGTCCGGTGAGCGTCAGCCTGCCTTTGCCCTCCATCAGGCTGACTTCCGTGCCCATCACCTGGCCACCCACTTCCGTCCAGGCCAGGCCCATGGCCAAGCCAATCTCGTTCTTCTTCTCCGCGCCCAGATCGCGATACTTGATGACGCCGAGGAAATCGGAAACGTTGTCCGCGGCGACGCGGACGCCTGCGGGGCCGGCTTTTCCTCCGCTGGTGGCCTGCTCGACGACTTTCCGCGCGACCTTGCGGGCGATATTGGCGATTTCGCGCTCCAGATTGCGCACGCCCGATTCCCGCGTGTAATGCCGCACCATGTAGCCCAGGGCCTCGCGGTCCAGGCGCAGATCATCTTCGGTCACGCCGTTGCGCTCGCGCTGCTTCTTTACCAGGAAGCGCTCGGCGATTTCGATCTTTTCGTACTCCGTGTAGCCGGACAGGCGCAGCACCTCCATGCGGTCCTGCAGGGGCTGCGGCACGGTGTGCAGCACGTTGGCGGTGCAGATGAACATGACCTTGGAGAGGTCGTACTCCACGTCCAGATAATGGTCCGAGAAGGAATGGTTCAGCTCGGGATCCAGCACTTCCATGAGCGCCGCGGAGGGATCCCCGCGGAAGTCCATGGACATCTTGTCCACCTCGTCGAGCAGGAACACCGGGTTCGTGGTGCCCGCCTTGCGCATCATCTGGATGATCTGGCCGGGAAGCGCGCCGATGTAGGTGCGGCGATGGCCGCGGATTTCCGCTTCGTCCCGCACGCCGCCCAGGGAGACGCGCACGAACTTGCGTCCCGTGGCGCGAGCGATGGACATGGCCAGCGAAGTCTTCCCCACGCCCGGCGGTCCCAGGAAACACAGGATGGAGCCCTTGGGGTTTTTCACGAGCTGGCGGACGGCTAGGAATTCGAGGATGCGTTCCTTGATCTTCTCCAGCCCGTAATGGTCCTCTTCCAGAATTTTGTGCGCCCGGCGGATGTCGCGGACTTCCTTGCTCCGTTTTTTCCAGGGCACGGCGAGCAGCCAATCCAGGTAGTTGCGGGAGACGGTGGACTCGGCGGACATCGGGGGCATCTGCTCGAGGCGGCGGAGCTCCTGGGTGGCCTTTTCGCGCGCGTCGCGGGTCATTCCGGACGTTTCGATCTTCTTCTTCAGCTCGTCGACTTCGTTCTTTTCTCCGCGGCCCAGCTCTTTCTGGATGGCCTTGATTTTCTCGTTCAGGTAGTACTCGCGCTGGGCGCGTTCCATCTGGCGTTTCACGCGGTTGTTCACGCTGCGCTCGACGTTCAGCTTGTCCATTTCGATTTCGAGGATGTCCGCGACGCGGCCGAGCCGCTCCATGGGGTCGAACATCTCCAGCAGTTCCTGCTTCTCCTCGACGGGGATCTGCAGGTTCTGGGCTACCGAATCGGAGAGGCGCACGGGATCATCGGAGCGCACGGCGGCCATCACCGTGTCGTAATTCAGGCTCTGGGAGAGCTTCACGTACTGTTCGAAAAGCTGGGTGACGCGCGCCACGGTCTGTTCCACCTGCGGCGAAGTTTCCAGGCGCCCGGGCATAAGCCGCACGGTGGCGCGGAAGAAGCCGTCCTCGGTGGTGATCTGGAGGATCTTGGCGCGCTCCGCGCCTTCCACCAGCACGCGGATATTTCCGTCGGGCAGCTTCACGCTCTGGACGATGCTGGCCAGCGTCCCCACCTGGTGGATATCTTTCGGTTTTGGCTCGTCCACCGAGGCGTCGTGCTGTGTGGCCAGGAAGATCTTCTTGTCGCCCGCCAGGGCCTCTTCCAGCGCGCGCACGGAGGATTCGCGGCCGACGATGAAGGGGGTCATCATCTGCGGGAAGATGACCATCTCCCGCACCGGCATCATGGGCACGCGCTTCAGTTGAGTTTGTCCTTGCTGAACATCCGATTGGAATCCGTCCCCACGAGGCCCCCGCGTTATCCCGCTTTCTCGAGCAGGCTCCAGTTGATTTCGCGGCTGCGGATCATTTCCGCAGTGACGAAAAACTCGCGGGGCTTGCGCTGCCCCGGCGCATGGTACATGAGGTCGAGCATCAGGTCCTCGAGGATCATGCGCAGGCCGCGCGCGCCCACTTTGCGCTTCATGGTCTCTTCGGCCACGGTCTCCAGCGCGTCATCGGTAAAGCGCAGCCGGATGTTTTCGAATTCGAACAGCCGCTGGTACTGCTTCACCAGCGAGTTTTTGGGTTCGGTGAGGATGCGGACGAGCGCGGCCTTGTCCAGATCCGCCAGGATGCCCACGACCGGCAGCCGCCCCACGAATTCCGGGATCATCCCGAATTTGATGAGGTCGGTGGGCTGCACCTGCTCGAGCAGCTCGACGTTCCTGCGACCGGCGGCCGGGGCCGGCGTGTCGGTGTGGAATCCCAGCGACTTCTTGCCCGCGCGCCGTTCGATGACTTTTTCGAGTCCCACGAACGCGCCGCCGCAGATGAACAGGATGTTGGTGGTGTCCACGGCCGTGAATTCCTGATGCGGGTGCTTGCGCCCGCCCTGGGGCGGCACGTTGGCCACCGTGCCCTCCAGGATCTTGAGCAGGGCCTGCTGGACGCCCTCGCCGGAAACATCGCGGGTGATGGACGGGTTGTCGTCCTTCTTCGCGATTTTGTCAATCTCGTCGATATAAATGATCCCCTGCTGCGCCCGCGCCACGTCGCCGTCGGCGTTCTGCAGGAGCTTGAGGATGATGTTCTCCACGTCCTCGCCCACGTAGCCGGCCTCGGTGAGGGTGGTGGCGTCCACGATGGCGAAAGGCACTTCCAGCATGCGCGAAAGCGTCTGCGCCAGGAGGGTCTTTCCCGTTCCGGTGGGCCCGATCAGCAGGATGTTGGACTTGGTGAGCTCCACGTCGCTGGGCTGCCGGTTCAGGAACATGCGCTTGTAATGGTTGTAGACGGCCACGGCCAGCTTCTTCTTGGTCTTCTCCTGGCCGATTACATAGCTGTCCAGGAAGGTTTTGATCTCCGGGGGCCGCGGGGGGCGGCGCGCCGGCGGGGTGGCCTGCTCGCGCTTCTCTTCTTCCAGAATCTGATCGCAAACGCGCACACACTCGTCGCAGATGTAGGCGCGCGGGTAGTCGGAAGGCGAACTGATCAGCTTCTCGACCTGCTCCTGCGTCTTATGGCAGAACGAGCAGCGCAAACCCTCTTCTGATGTGAGTTTCTTCACCGGTTTGGAGGCCTCCGGTTACCTCTCTCCCCTGGCAATCACTGGGTCCCGATTCTACTACCCGCTCCGGGCCGCCCGGAAGCGTCGTGCGCGTTCTGGCTACTAACCGTTTGGAACCATCCCGCCCCGCCCGTCTAACGGTGCTTCTCGATGATCTCGTCCACCATCCCGTAGGTCTTGGCTTCTTCCGCGGACATGATGAGATCGCGCTCCACGTCCTTTTCGATCTTCTCGATGGGCTGGCCGGTGTGCTTCTGGTAGAGCTGGTTGATCACCGTGCGCATGCGCAGAATCTCGCGGGCGTGGATGTCAATGTCGGTGGCCTGCCCGGAAAGCCCGCTCATCCAGGGCTGGTGGATGAGGATACGCGAATTCGGCAAGGTGAAGCGCTTCTTTGGCGCGCCCGCGGCCAGCAGCAAGGAGGCGATGGAAGCGGCCTGGCCCACGCATATCGTCACCACGTCCGGCCGGACGAACTGCATGGTGTCGTAGATGGCCATTCCCGCGGTGATGGACCCGCCCGGCGAATTGATATACACCGAGATGTCCTTCTCCGGGTCCTCCGCTTCCAGAAACAGAAGCTGGGCGGTGGCCAGATTGGCCACGTGGTCGTCAATGGGCGTGCCGATGAAGATAATGTTGTCCTTCAGCAGCCGCGAATAGATGTCGTAGGCGCGCTCGCCGCGATTGGTCTGCTCGACCACCATGGGCACCAGCGTGGTTGCGCGCGAAATGTTATCGTAGGGGAAATTCATGCACGTTTAAGATTTCAGGTGATCCCTGTGAGGCCTGACCCCGTGACCTGTCCCTATTTAGGGGCCGTTTCAATCCGGGCAGCGCGGTGAAGCCACTCCAACGTCTTCCCATTCCGCAGCTTCGACCTCATCGTATCCAGCGTGCCTTCCTTTGTCAAGCGCGCGCGGAGGGCCTGTGCCGATTCGCCACTGTGTTCCCCGGCATGGGCGAGTTCCTGGTCCAGCTCCTCCTCGGTCACCTCGATCTTTTCCGCGGTGGCGATGCGATCGAGCAGGATTTCGCCTTTCACATCGTCCACAGCGGGAGCCCGCTGGCGGGCGCGCAGCGCGGCCCAGTCCACGTTCACGCCGCGGGGGTCCGTTCCCTGCGCCACCAGGGCGCGCACCAGGTTGCGGAGCCGCGCGTCCATCTGCTGCTCCACCATGGCCTCGGGCACGGGGAAATCGTGGCGGCTCAGCAGCGCTCCCAGAATTTTTTCCTTCACCAGCTCGGCGCGCCTCCGGTCCCGCTCCTTTTCCATCTGCTCTTTGAGCTGCGCGCGCAGCTCGGTGAGCGAACCGGCCTGGCTGACGTCCTTGGCAAAAGCGTCGTCGAGGGCCGGGAGCTTCTTCTCCTTGATCTCGATCACATTCACCGTGTAGGCGATGGTCTTGCCCTTCAGCCGCGGGTCCGGAAAATCGGCGGGATAGGAGGCCTCGAAGTGGCGCTCCTCGCCCGGCTGCGCCCCGCGCAGGTTCTTCGTGAAGGCCTCTACCGTCTCGTCGCTGCCGACGTGGCAAAGCACGTTCTCCGCCCGGATGGGCGCGCCGCCGTCCGCGGGGATGCCCACCACCTTTAGGACCGCGTAGTCGCCGTCCGCAACCGGGCGACCCTCGATGGGAGCGTAGTTCGCCGCGCGTTCGCGCATTTGCTCGATGGCGCGGCCCACGTCCGCCTCGGCGATGTCCATGGCCGGCAGTTCCACGGCCAGTTCTTTGTAGTCCCCCAGCTCAAATTCCGGCAGCACCTCGAACGATGCCCGGAACTTCACGCCGCCGCCTTCGACCCAGTCCACCTGGTCGAGCTGCGGGCGCGTGACCATGGAAAACTTCTGGTCCGCCACCGCCTTTTCGAGATACTCCGGCACCAGCTTTTCGAGCACTTCGCCCTTGATGTCTTCCGCAAATCGCCGCCGGATCAGCGATACGGGCGCCTTGCCCGGGCGGAAACCCGGCACGCGCGCGATGCGCGCCAGGTCGCGCGCCACGCGCTCGGTGGCTTTTTCGACTTCCGGCCCCGGAATCTCGAGGTCCAGTTGCCGGCGGCAGGTTGCGGTTGCTTCCGTCATAGTTGGTCTCGTCATCCCCTCGGCGCGCGCACTCCGCG
This sequence comes from Candidatus Acidiferrales bacterium, assembly GCA_035272605.1. Classification (GTDB taxonomy): domain Bacteria; phylum Acidobacteriota; class Terriglobia; order Acidiferrales; family UBA7541; genus JOPF136. The sequence goes on from DATEQM010000057.1 coordinate 30,645, forward strand.
AATCCGCGCCGCGCGCGCACGGCCGCGAACGGCGCGGACGTGCCGCGGAGAAAAGATCCGGTCGAGACGGGCAAATGGAGCGACCGATGGGAATTGAACCCACGCCTATACCTTGGCAAGGTATCGTTCTACCGTTAAACTACGGTCGCTTTGCGCTTCTCGAGGAAGGCTTAACTTTTATAGCACGGCTCTCGCCGCACGTTCAAGCGGCGCCGGCCCGCCGGCACGATTCACGCTGTTCCGCGGTCAATTGATTTCCATGATTCGCGCGGTCCGCACTACCGGAGACTTCTTCTGGCGAGCGGCAAAGCCCTCGGCTTTCCCCCTGTCGATGTACACGCGGGCAAACCGTTCGCCGTCGCGGTAAAACACGGTCACCTGCCAGTGATGGTGTTTGCGCCGCTTGTCCTTCCCCAATCTGCTTTTTCCCCTTCTCCCTTTTACGGCTTTGGCCATGAGTTCTGTTCTCCTTGGACGATAGCGCCCGCTCCACCGGGCGGCGAGCGCCCGAAACCCGGCGGAGAGCTACCGCGCGTCCCCTCCCGGCTGTCCCCAGAGGGATACGCACGCGCTGGGCTTCGCGACCAGGACAGGATACCAATAGAGCCGCGCCCTCCGCAGGAAAAAAGACGGGCCATACATGAATAGGGACGTGGCGAAAATGTGAAGCCCCGGAGCGAGCGCCACGGGAGAAACCTGTCGCGGCGGCCACGGACCGAAGCGTTTCGTGGTTCTGTTTGTCCGGCGCGCGTTCCCGTCCGCACGAACTTCGCCCCGGGAAGGCCGGACAGCCGTATGGCGCACTTCGCGCCACCCTTTACAGATGCTGTACGCCGCCCGCAGGTTACCCCTGTTTACCTTTTTGACCGTTTTCGGCCGAACTTTTTCACTCGTCCATGCGTCTAAGTCATTGTGGAGGAAATGCAACGGGGAGAGGCTGCGGACCGTTGCGGTTGCCGGGTATGGCCCGGGAGAGACAGGGGCAATTACCATGACGACTCGAATCCAATTGCACGGACCGGTTGCGGTGGAGGCCATGTCGCCCACTTCGCGCACGGTGCTGGACAGGCTCCGCGAACTTCTCGCCGGGGGCGTGGACGCTCTTCCCGACGAACACCGCCCCAACTTCTATACGGTGCGCGACCAGGACTGCCGGATTTATTTCTATATTTCGCCGGTGACCGCAAAGATCTGGGTGTTGGATAGCCACCGCGCGAGCGCCGCAGCGGCTTCCACCTTTTCCGCCGCGCACTCCGCTTGAGTTCCGCGATGCCGCTGGTGATCCGGCGATCGCCCGTCAGGGCGCCGCTTCCAACGCAGTGAAATTCAACTGGTTCAGCGTCAGGGCGTCGAGCTTGAAGACGGTGGGAGAGCGGCTGGAGCGCGCGTAGACCGCATTGCCGTCTTTCGCGCTGAACACCACGGTGGTGGCCGCGCCTTTCGCATCCGTCAGCTTGATCTCCACCGCGGGCTTCGCCAGCTTGGCCAGAATTCCGGCGCTGGGCTGGTCGATCACTTCCGTGGCGCGGGAACTGGTGAGCGGTTCGAATGCGCGCCACGCCCCCATCTCCTTGCCCTTGCGGTCCGCCGGCTCCTGGACCAGCCACTTGCCGTCGGGCGAGCGCGTGGCGGTCATGGTGAGCTTTTCGTTGTGGACGGTGATCCGCGAGAAGTCGTCCGCCTTGGCGCGCAGGATGTGCTTGTCGCGCAGGCCGGCGAAGCTGGCGTCCAGGAATTTATTGACCAGCGAATCCTCCACGCGGAAAACCATGGAACGCCCGGCGTCGCGCGCGAAATATTTGCTGTTGTCCTTTTTCCCGATGAGCAGCGTGGCCTCGGCGCCCTGCTCGTTGCGCACGTGGATGGCCACCAGGGGCGAGGCCAGGCCGTAGCGTCCCAGAGCGGCTGCATCTTTGATCTGCTCTTCCGCCACGTCCGAATAGCGCGCGGAGGAAAGGCTGTTCGAGAGGCTGGCGGCTTCGTCGGCGTCGGCCGGAGACTGGCGCGGCTCCGTCAGGTCCCAGAAATCACCCTTCTTTTCCAGCCGGAACTTGTTTTTCGCGGTGCGAAAATCCAGCTCCGTAAGCGACCAGGAGCCGAGGGGGAGCACGGCCCGGTCGCGCAGATCGTTGACGGGCCGGGTGGCATCGGTGAGCAGGGAATCCGGCAGCAGCAGCACCTCTTTCGCCCCGCCGGGCCGCGCATAGACGTTCATCCCGGAAAAATCCTTCGTGCCCAGGTCGAGGCGCTTGGTCTGCCCGTCTTTCAGCCTGATTTCGATGCTTACCGCGGGCGGTTCGAGGCCGAACTCCTTCATCCGCGCCGGGTCGGCCGGCATCCGCCGGACCGATGCCGCGCGCGCAAGCGAGTCCGCCAGAGAGTCCGCGGCGCTGCGGTCCGCGCGCGTTTCCATGGGCGAGGTGAGCACCCACCCGTCCGCGTGGCGCTCCAGCGCCACCGGTGCGCCCCCTGCCGCGCTCGTCACCCGAATGGAAGTGACGGCGTCGCCCGAAAAGCCATAAAGAGGCAGCGGAGCGTCTTCGGCGAGTTTTACCTGCGGGTGCCGGAACTCGGAGTAGTAGACGTATCCGCCGAGCGCCGCGGCGAGCAGCAGGACGACGAGCGTGCTCTTCTTCATGGTTCCCTCAGCGCCGTTTCCACCACAGGACTACGCCCGCCAACAGAACCGCCCCCGGCACGATGAGCAGCGAGAACCAGTAGAACAGCCTTTCCTGTCCCAGCGTCAGATTGACCCTCCGGTTCGTGGGCGACTTCGGCCGGATGGAGATCAGGTTTTCATCCTGCGCCAGCCAGTTCACGGCGTTGTCGAACAGGTCGCCGTTGCTCTGCAGTGTAAAAAACGCATTGGACGCGAAGGCCGAATTGCCGATCACTACAAGCCGGGCCGTTTTCGAGCCGGCTTTGCGTTCTTCCGCCACGCCGATGGTGAGCGGGCCGGTCTTGTCCTTGCCCTCCTCGAATTTCAGCTCCTTCTGTTTGGTGTCCCAATTGTTCTTTGCGAAACTCCGGTCGGAGGTGAACAGAAGCCCGGTCACGGGGTACTGCACATTCTTCTTGTCGGCGGCGTCCACGGTGCGCGCCAGGGGGAAAAAGGTCATGCGGCTCTCGAGGCTTTCGGTAATGGGATTCGATCCGTAATGAGTGACCACCGGCACCGCCGCTCCCAGCCCGAAGAGCTGTCCCGCCCCGCTTACGTCCAGCGCCAGGTCGTTCCCCACGGCTATGTTCCAGGCGGAGAAGAGCGGCTCGAGCTTCGGGTCCGTGCCGGGATCCTCCAGCACCAGAATCTTTCCTCCGGCGTCCAGATATTTCTCCAGCGAGTCGGTCTCCTCGGGGAAGTAACCGGTCTTGGGGCCGGCCACGACAACGACGTCGCACTCGACGGGCACTTCCTTGGCTTCCACCAGATTCACCGGCTTGACGGTATAGTTCTCGCGCTCGAGCGCTTTCTGCACGTCACTGTAACCCTGTCCATCGCTGCTGGTGAGCGCGCGTTCGCCGTGTCCGGTGACGAAGCAGACCGACTTTTGCCTTTGCTGCGTGACTTTCAGGATTGCGCTAGTGAGCGATTGCTCGTCCGTTTCTTTCAGATGTTCGGTGCGCACCCCGCTGGCCACCACCACCTCGCCCATCCGCCGCACGCCATATTGCCGCGCAATGTCCGGCCGTTCCTGCGGGTCCACGAACTGGTAGCTCAGGCGGCTGGAGACCTTGTGGTATTCCGCTACCGTCTCGGCGAGCGGATCGCGTCCGGAGGCCTTGTCGAAGCGGATCACGTGCACATCCTGCTTCAAACTGCCGAGCACCTTTTTCGTCTCGTCGGAAAGGGTGTAGAGCTTTTCCGGCGTCCAGTCCCAGCGTTTGGAATGGCGGAAGCCCAGGAAATTGACCAAGCCGAGGATTACCAGAGTGGCGAGAACCAGGACGGCGGTGTTCGTTCCGAGTCTTCCTCCGCGAGATCCGAAAAAGCCGACGATCCCCCGGAAATTGCCCACCAGCGCGACCAGCAGCAGCACCCCTCCGGAAATCAGGAGCCATTTGTTGGGAGTGGTCAGCTCGTTCTGGAGCGTGTAGCGGACGGCTCCGGCCAGCGCCAGCGCTACCCCAAACCACGCCGCCATGGAGAGAATGTCCTTGCGGCCCACGCTCATGCTCTCCTCCAGCGCATGGAGTCGAGCGAGCGAAGCGTGAGGACCAGGCCCAGCGCGATCAGGCTGAAGTAATAGATCAGGTTCGAGCTGTCCACCACGCCGCGGATGAAATCATTCAAATGCTTCAGGATGGAGAGGTACTGCCCCACGTCTCCCACAACGCTCCCGGAGGCGCCGCGAACCACGAAGTCCACCACCCACAGCATTAGGAACAACAAAAACGTCCATATCCCGGCGATGATCTGGCTCTCCGTAAGAGAGGAAACGAATTGGCCGAGAGCGAGCAACGCCCCCCCGAGCAGCATCACGCCCAGGTATCCGCACACCAGCAGCCGCCAGGGCGGCACCGGATCGCTGGCCTTGAACAGAATCACCATCTGCAGCGCCGTGGGAAGCAGCATGATCAGAAAGAGCGCCAGGGCGGCAAGGTATTTTCCGAGTACGATCTCCAGGTCCGTAATCGGCGAGGTCATCAGCAATTCCATGGTGCCGCGCCGGCGCTCCTCGGCGTAGGACCCCATGGTCAGCATGGGGATGATGAAGAGCAGAATGGTTCCGGTCACGCCGAAGAACCCCCGCATGGTTTCGCCGGGCACGTCGATCTCAAACGGCGTGCCGTATTGCATGGCCTGCATCGCCGCCCGCATGGAATATTCGGTGGCTTCCGCCAGGATTCCCTGGAAGAACAGCCCGGCCAGGAACAGGAAAGCGCCGATGGCCACGTAGGCGATGGGCGAAACGAAATACAGGCTCATCTCCTTGCGGAAGACCGCATAGGTGCCCTTCATCGCTCGCCTCCCGCGATGATCTTCTCCGATGCGCCCGCTTCCACCGGCTCCTGGGTGGTGGCCTGGAGGAAAATATCCTCCAGGGAAACGCGCGAGGCGCGCAACTCGATGAGCTCATGTCCCTGCGCCACCAGGTCCGCGGCGATGCGGCTGCGCAGGTCGCGTCCCGCTTCGCATTCCACCCGGGCCTGCACACGCCCCGTCCCTTCGGGCGGCTCGGTGCCCACGCGTTTGACTCCCGGGATACGCTCCAGCAAAGTCCGCACCTGCCCGGCGCCGCCCGCCCCGGGTTTTACCTCCACGATCACAATCTCGGCACCGCGATCCTGCCCCGGCGCATTGACGGGGATGTTAGCCACGATGCGCCCCTGGTTGATGATGACCACGCGGTCGCACGTCATGCTGACTTCGGGCAGGATGTGCGTGGACAAAAGGATGGTGTGATCTCCGGCCAGGCCTTTGATCAGGTGGCGCACCTCGATAATCTGTTTCGGGTCCAGTCCCACGGTCGGCTCGTCCAGGATGATTACCTCGGGATCGTGCACCAGCGCCTGGGCCAGCCCCACTCTTTGCTTGAAGCCACGCGACAGCCGTTTGATCAGCTCGTGGCGCTTCTCCGTCACCCGCGCCATTTCCATGGCCGCGTCCACGCGCGCTTTGCGCCGGTCCGACGGCAGCAGTTTGAGACGCGCGACGGTATCCAGATAGCCTTCCACGCTCATTTCCGGGTAGAGCGGCGGGTTCTCTGGCAGGTAACCGATGCGTTTGCGCACTTCGAGCGAATTTTCGAAGACGTCGAAACCCGCCAGCCGCGCCGTCCCGCTTGTGGCCGGCAGGAAGCCCGTGAGGATGCGCATCGTGGTGGTCTTCCCGGCTCCGTTGGGGCCCAGGAAACCCAGGATTTCGCCTTTATCTACGCGAAAGGAAATCTGGTCCACGGCGCGAACGCCGCCGTACTGTTTGGTGAGGTTCTCGACCTCGATCAATTCCCCCTCCGGAATGTCCAGCGCGAAACTGCCGGGGCGACTGGCAGAGTTCAGTCCTTTGACAGCCATCTATTATACACAGGTTGCCCGAATCCCTGCCGCGCCGGCATTCCCGCCGCCTGAACCACGAGGGTCGGCCGGCCGCCGGAGTTCTGCAGGAATCCAAGCTATAATCCACAGCTTCGAGCAGCAGCCCTGTGCCCATCCTGGCTCCATCCGCGCGCCCCGCCTGCTCCGCAGGGCACGCATCGAGAAGCGTGGCGGCCAACTCCATCCGTCCGAATCTGGCAGCCGGTGCTCGCCGCTTGGTCGAGGCCGCGGCCGTGCTTTTGGTCTTTCTTGCATGGATTGCGGCAGCGGCCCACGCGCAGGCCCGCCCGCTGCAGCCTGCCTCTTCGCCTCCGGAGCCCGCCGGCGCGCGGCGCCCCGTCATCGTCTTCATGACCGATTTCGGCATCGCCAACGACGCGGTAGCCATCTGCCGCGCCGTCATGTATGGCATCGCGCCGGACGTGCGCATTGACGACGTGAGCCACACGGTTACGCCGTATTCCATCGCGGATGGCGCGCGCTTCCTGGCCGGCGTGACGCCCTACTACGGCCCCGGCGCCATCTTCCTGGTGGTGATCGACCCCGGCGTGGGCAGCGCGCGGAAGGCCGTGATCGTGAAGACGCGCCGCGGGCAGTACTTTGTCCTGCCCGACAACGGTCTGATGACCCTGGTGGCCGCGCGCGACGGCATCACGGGCATCCGCGAAATCACCAATCCGAAATGGATGATTGGCGAGAGGCTCTCCTCTACCTTCCACGGCCGCGACATTTTTTCTCCCGCCGCCGCGCATTTGGCGCGCGGGGACGACTGGCGCGCCGCGGGCCCTCTAGTGGCCTCGTTGGTGCAAATCGAACTGCGCGCGGCCCGGCTCGATGCGCAGGGAATCACCGGCGAAGTCATCGCCCTCGACGATCCCTTTGGGAACCTGATCACCAACATTTCCGGCGACGACTTCCAGAAGCTGGGATATTCCGCCGGGGACATGCTGCGCCTGCGCCTCGGCGGGCGCGCGCTCGAACTGCCGTTCGTACGCACCTTTAGCGACGTGCCCGCCGGGAAGCCGCTGGCTTTCATCGATTCCCGCGGCCGCTTCGGCCTGGCAGTGAATCAGGGAGATTTTTCGAAGGCCTACGAGGTGAAACCGCCCTGCCCGCTGGTGATTCCCCGGAAGAAATAGATTCGGACAGCTCGAATCACCGGCGGATCCGGATGCTTCGGGCGTGTGCCGCCGTCACGTCAGCCGGTTCAGGCCATTGAAGGCCGCGGCCTTGTAACACTCCGCGAGCGTGGGATAGTTGAAGACCGTGTTCACGAAATAGTCCACAGTCCCTTTCAGCGTAAACACTGCCTGGCCGATGTGCAGCAGTTCGGAGGCGCCGTCGCCGATGATATGCACGCCCAGCAGCTCCTTGGTTTCCCGGTTGAAGATGATCTTCAGCCGGCCGGCCGTATCTCCGCTGATCTGCCCGCGCGCCATCTCGCGGAAATAGGCCACGCCGAGTTCATAGGGCACATCCTCCGCGGTGAGCTGCTCCTCCGTCTTCCCCACGAAGGAGATCTCCGGGATGGTGTAGATGCCGTAGGGATAATTGGCCGGATCGGATTCCGCGGGCACGCCAAAGGCGCGGGCCGCGGCGATGCGCCCCTGCTCCATGGAGACGGAAGCGAGGCTGGGAAACCCGATCACGTCGCCCACGGCAAAAATATTCGGCTGCTTGGTGCGGTAGTCCTTGTCCACGACGATCCGGCCGCGCGAGTCCGCCTCGATCCCCGCGGCGGCCAGGTTCAGCTCGTCCACGTTTCCCTGGCGGCCCACGGCGTAGAGCAGCGCGTCGCCCACCAGTTTCTTTTTGCTGTCGAGACAGGCGACCACTTTTCCATCCGGCGTTTCCTCGACGCTGCTCACGCCTTCATTGAGCCGCAGGGTGACGCGCCGGTCGCGCAGGTGATAGCACAGCGCCTCCACCATTTCTCCGTCGGCAAAATCGAGCAGGCGCGAACGCTTCTCCACCAGCGTCACGCGCACGCCCAGCACGGCGTACATGCAGCAGTATTCCGCCCCGATCACGCCGCCGCCCACGATGATCAGCGATTTCGGAATCTGCGGCATGCTGAGGATTTGGTCGCTGCTGATGATGGTGCGGCCGTTGAAGGGGACCTTGGCGGAGTACGCCGGCTTGGTGCCCACGGCAATGACGATGTAGTCCGATTCCATCTCCCCGTAGCCGTTCGTGCCCTGCACGCGCACCCGGTTCGGGCTCTCAAAACTCGCTGTGCCGTGAATCACCTCGACGCCGTTGCGCTGGAGCTGCGCATTCGTCACGCTCACTTCGTTTTCGATTACCCGTTGCACCCGGAAGATAAGATCCTCCTGGGTGATCTTTTCCTTCACGCGGTAATCCATGCCATAGAAGTTCTGGGCTTGCAGGCCGGAGAGGTGCAGCACGGCCTCGCGCATGGTCTTGCTGGGAATGGTGCCCGTGTTGATGCAGACGCCGCCGAGTGTGCTTTGCTTTTCGATCACGGCGACGTGCTTGCCCACCTTCGCCGCTTGAATCGCCGCGCGCTGGCCTCCGGGTCCGGAACCGATCACGATCAGGTCGTATTTCGGCATCTTGGCAGCCTTTGGGAACGGGTGCTCCCGGAGCCGATTCCCCCGCGGGAAACCTCAGCTCTCGGCCGGGTGCACCGGTCCGTCCCTCTTCGCGCCACGCTGGGCGCATAGGTTTCCGGCTGGCGGGTTCCCCTGAGGCCTGCTCGCCGCAGCGCAACAAAACTACCAGAAAACTCCAGGCGGAGATACCGGATCTGTTTTGACACTCCACTCAGCGGGAATCATGGAAAAGACGGCATCCCGCCCGGGACTTCCGGGCGGGTACCGGCGCAGGGAAGAGAATTGCGGCGGGAATCGCGCTCACTCCCTAGTCGTACTTCAGGCAAACTTCAAGCTGGTGAATGGCTTCGTCGGTCGCCCGGATCGCTTCGGTACGATGGCCGTGGTAATCGTGTTTGGCATGCTCAAGATGGGCCCTGGCGTTACGCAGCGCCGCGATGGCATTGTGGATTTCCGGATGGTCCGGAACGGGGCTTGCCGCA
>DATEQM010000058.1:0-12305 GCA_035272605.1 Candidatus Acidiferrales bacterium
CAAAGGCTCGGCGGGATATGTAGCCATCGAGCGCGTCAGCGGCACCTTGCAGGGCCGCACCGGCACCTTCGTCCTCCAGCATACCGGCACGATGATTCACGGTGTGCCGGAAATGTCTGTCACCGTCGTGCCCGATTCCGGCAGCGGGCAACTTACGGGCCTCGCCGGAAAGATGACCATTAACATCGCCGACGGCAAACATTCCTACGAATTTGACTACACCCTCGCACCAACGAACGAGAAGTAGTGTTAGCCTGCCGCGGCGGGCCTGTGCTACCTGGATATCCCCAGCCGCCGCATCTTGTAGATCAGCGTTGTCCTCGGAATGCCTAGTCGTGCTGCCGCGCCCTGTGTGCCGCCCAGGGTCCAGTCGGTGGCCCGCAGCGCCTCCAGAATATGCTCGCGTTCGGCCTGTTCCAGCGTGGCGGGCCGTGCTGCCTTCGCCGTTTCCGCGGCGGGGGCGTGCAACTCCGCCAGGAGCGGGGCCAGCGTCGGTCCGGGGGAGAGGATCACCGCGCGCTCTAGGAAGTTCTGCAATTCGCGGATATTTCCCGGCCAGTCGTAGCGGATCAGCGCTTCCATGACTTCGGCGGGGATGTGCTCGATTCTCTTGTTCATGCTCTGCGCGTATTTCGCCGCAAAATGGCGCACCAGGATGGGGATGTCCTGCTTCCGCTCGCGCAGCGGCGGGATGCGGATGGGGAAAACATTCAGGCGGTAGAAGAGGTCCGCGCGGAATTCGCGCTCCTCCACCATCCGCCCCAGGTCGCGATTAGTCGCGGCGATCAGCCGCGCGTCCACATGGATCGAACGCGTGCCGCCCAGCCGTTCGAACTCCTGTTCCTGCAGCACGCGCAGCAGCTTCGGCTGCAGTTCGAAGGGAATGTCGCCCACCTCGTCCAGAAACAGCGTCCCCTGGTGCGCCAGCTCGAAGCGTCCGATCTTCTGCGCGATGGCTCCCGTGAACGCGCCCTTTTCGTGGCCGAACAGCTCGCTCTCTACGAGGCCGGAGGGGATGGCCGCGCAGTTCAGCTTCGCGAACAGGTGGTCGCGCCGCGCGCTCAGGTGGTGGATGGCCCGCGCCACCAGCTCTTTTCCCGTGCCCGTTTCTCCCAGCACCAGGACCGTCGAATTTGTCGGCGCCACCGTCTCCGCCTGCACCAGCGCCTGCCGCAGTCCGGGGCTTTCGCCCAGGATTTCCTCGAATTCGTGTTCCGTGTGGATCTCGTTGCGGAGATAGGAAGTCTCTTCGGCCAGCCGTGTGCGCGATTCATTGATTTCGCGGTACTGCAGCGCGTTTTCCAGGGCGATGGCCACCTGATGGCCCACGCGCGCCAGGAACTCGGCATCGGCTTCGGAGAACGCGCCCGGCCGGCGGTCCAGCAAGTGCAGTACGCCAAGTCTTCGTTTGCCCCGAAGCAGCGGCACGAAACAGCCGGATTGGAAGCCTTCCTGCGCATTGATCCGTGCCGCCTCTCGATGGATCGCGGCGGGCGGTGCGGCGAAGATCACCGGACGTCCCGCGACGAGTGCTGCGCCCGGGCTCGATCCCTCCACCGGTAGCACCATTTCCTCCTGTAGATAGCCGCGTCCGTCCGGGAAGTCCAGGCCGTGGATGCGCAACGTCTGGCCGCTAGCATCGAGCAGCGAGAGGCACGCCGCGTGGCATTGCATGGCCGCCCGCACGCTCGCGGGAATGGCGCGGAACAGCTCGGCGAGCGAGAGCTTCGAGACGACGGCGTTATTCACGTCCAGCAGGAGCTTCAGCCGGTCGCGTTCGCGCGTCACCTGTTCTTGCAGCTCGCAAGCTTCCTGGTAGTTCAGTGCGTTTTCCACGGCCACGGCCACCTGGCCCGCTACGCGCTGCATGAATTCCAGGTCTTCCGCGGAATAAGCGCCCGGCTCGTGGCTCCCCAGGTTGAAGGCTCCCAGTCGCCGCCGCGGCGTCGTGAGCGGAAGCCCGCACTGCGATCGTACACCGTGTCTACGCATCGCCAGGATCTGGCGGGCGAAGCGAGGATCCGTCTCCGAGTCCTCCACCACCAGCGGCTCTTGATTCCTCCACACCCACGCCGAAGCGGACTCCTCCATCGGGAATTCCATCCCCGGCTGCACCGATTCCAGTCCCTCTCCTTCCAGCGCGTGGAGCCGCATCACGTCCCGTTTCTCGTCATGCAGCATCAGCGTCAGGTACTGGAAACGGATCACGGAATGGAGCAGGGGAGCGAGGTCGCGGAACAGCTCTTCGAGTGTGCGATGTGAGGCAATGACTTGCGCCACTTCCAGCAGCGCGGCGTAGCGGTCCGGGATTGCAGCAGCCATGCGAGCTTCCGCCATTCCATTTGCCCCTTCCACGCCGGCCTGGACGCTCAGCGCCGCCACCTGGTGCGGATCAGCGTTCCGGTCGGGCCTCACGCCCACTCTTCGCGGTCCCCACGAGGCACAAAAGAGTCGATCCGCCGAAGCTTCTGTCGAATCAGTGTCGGGCCTTCGACGATCTCCCCCAGTTTCCATCTAGACCCCCTTCCATGCAAGCATATCTTTTCATCGTAACTGTCAGATGCTATTAGCCTTACTTGATTTGGAGGAGATTTCATTCAACTGGACGTAAGATTGCACTTGAATCGCTGGGGATTTCTCTCCGAACACAGTAGCTGCGCTGTCTGAAGATCGGCTTGATTCCGTAATCGGCTCGACCATTCTTGAGCTTATTTCAGGGACTCGGAAAGGGCGGTTGCATGGAGAAGCGAACTCTGGGGAACAGCGATCTCGCCATCACCCGGCTAGGCGTGGGCGCCTGGGCGATTGGCGGAGGGGGCTGGGATTTTGGTTGGGGCTCGCAGGACGACTCCCAATCTATCGTGGCGATCCACGCTGCGCTGGACGCCGGAATCAACTGGATCGACACGGCCGCCGTTTACGGCCTGGGGCATTCTGAGGAGGTAGTCGCCCGGGCGCTCGTAGGCCGAAGTCCGCGACCTTTCGTGTTTACGAAGTGCTCGATGGTGTGGGGTGCGGACCGCAAGATCGGGCATTCTTTGAAGGCTGCCTCGATCTCCCGCGAGTGCGAGGCCAGCCTCCGGCGCTTGAAGGCGGATACCATCGACCTCTACCAGATCCACTGGCCGGACCCGGATCCCGATATCGAAGAGGGATGGATGGAGCTGGCCCGTCTGAAGGAGCAGGGCAAAGTGCGGTGGATCGGCGTGTCGAATTTCGACGCCGAGCAGTTGAAGCGGGCTGCGGCCATCGCGCCCATCACTTCGCTCCAGCCGCCCTACTCCCTGCTGCGGCGCGACATCGAAGCCTCCACCCTCCCCTATGCCGCGCAACAGGGTATTGGGGTGATCGTCTATTCGCCCATGGCTTCCGGCCTGCTCAGCGGCGCCATGACGCGCGAGCGCATCGCCGCGATGCCGGCGGACGACTGGCGCGGCCGCAATGCCGATTTCCGCGAGCCGCTGCTCTCCCGCAACCTGCGCATCGCCTGCCTGCTCCGGGAAATCGGCGGGCGGTATGGCCGGTCGGCGGGGGAAGTGGCCATTGCCTGGACGCTGAAGCATCCTGCGGTCACGGCAGCCATCGTGGGGATGCGGAATCCGCAGCAGGTCCAGGGCGTCGTCGGCGCCGCGGACCTGAGCCTGCGAGCGCGGGAGTTTTCTGAGATCGAGGATGCGTTGAAACTGGAGGGAGCGGTGGCGGGCGGGGCGCGGTCATAACATGCAGCGCATCGCTTGCGGGTCACGAGGACTGGCTGTTCCGCTGGGTTCCGGACCTCGCGGCGATCGGTCTCTTCCTTGTTTGCCGCAACCCAGCTTCACACCAGAGCGTCCGCACAAGGGAAGAAAAGCCGCGGCCCGCCGGTGGGTTTCGCGGCTTTTCACGGGAGACGGCACGGAAACATGTGGATAGTCCGACTGGCGCTCAGAAGGCCGTACACCTTCGTGGTGTGCTCGATCCTCGTCCTGATGCTCGGCATCTACGTCATTGTAGTCACCCCCAAGGACATCTTTCCTACCATCGACATTCCCGTGGTGAGCGTGATGTGGAACTACGAAGGCCTCTCCGCTCCGGATATCGCCGCCCGCATCGTCACCAACAGCGAACGGGCCATGAGCACCACGGTAAACGACATTGAGCACATCGAATCGCAGTCGCTCAACGGGCGCTCCGTAATCAAGGTGTTTTTCCAGCCCTCGGTGCGGATCGACATGGCCATCGCGCAGGTCACCGCGATTTCCCAGACTCTGCTTCACGGAATGCCGCCGGGCACCAATCCTCCGCTCATCGTCGTGTACACCGCGTCGAGCGTACCCATTCTGCAACTCGCGCTATCCGGTCAGGGCATGTCCGAACAGCAGCTCTTCGACCTGGCCGTGAACTTTGTGCGCACCCGCCTGATTACGGTGCCGGGCGCGGCTGTTCCCTGGGCCTACGGCGGGAAGCAGAGGCAGGTGCAAGTGGACCTGGATTTTCCGTCGCTTCAGGCAAAAGGGCTTTCGCCGCAGGACGTGGTGAACGCCATCAGCGACCAAAACCTGATTCTTCCCGCGGGCACCTCGAAGATCGGCACCTTTGAATACAACGTGGAGATGAATGGTAGCCCGCGGACGGTGGCCGAGCTGAACGACCTGCCCATCAAATCGGTGAGCGGAGCGACGATTTACATCCGCGACGTAGCTCATGTGCGCGACGGATTTCCTCCACAGACGAATATCGTGCGCGTGAATGGGCAACGCGCTTCGCTGCTGACGATCTTGAAGTTCGGCGGCTTTTCCACGCTCGACATCATCTCCGGGGTCAAGAAGGTCCTGCCCAGCATCGCCCAGGCCCTCCCCTCCAAGCTCGAAATGAGGCCGCTCGCCGACCAGTCCATCTTCGTTCGCGCCGCCATCAGCGGCGTAGTGCAGGAGGCCCTGCTCGCCGCCTGCCTGACCGGCCTGATGATCCTTGTCTTTCTGGGGAGCTGGCGCAGCACGCTGATCATCGCCATTTCCATCCCGCTTTCGATCCTCACTTCCATCATCGTGATGCGCGCACTGGGGGAAACCATCAACATCATGACCCTGGGCGGGCTGGCCCTCGCCGTGGGCATCCTGGTGGACGACGCCACCGTGGAAATCGAAAACATCAACCGCAATCTGGCGCTGGGGAAAGAGACGGAGCAGGGCATCCTGGACGGGGCCCAGCAGATCGCCGTCCCCGCGTTTGTTTCCACGTTGAGCATCTGCATCGTCTTCGTCCCCATGTTTTTCCTCACCGGGGTCGCGCGTTACCTCTTCGTGCCGCTCGCCGAAGCCGTGGTATTCGCCATGCTGGCGTCCTACCTCCTCTCGCGCACCCTCGTGCCCACCATGGCCAAATACCTGCTCCGCGGGCATGTGCACGCCGAGCGTCTGTATGTCACCGTGGGCAAGAACTGGTTATGGCGGCAGCAGATCCGCTTCGAGGTTGGATTCGAGCGCATGCGCGCGGCGTATCACAACCTGCTGGAAGCCTGCATCAAGTCCAAGCGCGTCTTCGCTCTGGGGTTCCTGGCATTCTGTGTCGCCTCGTTTGCCCTGGTGCCCTTGCTGGGCGAAGACTTTTTCCCGGCCGTCGACAGCGGACAATTCAAATTGCACTTCCGGGCGCACACCGGGACGCGCATCGAGGAGACTGCCAGCCTGTGCGACCGCGTCGAAGACGTCATCCGCGAGGTCGTCCCCCCGCGCGAGATCGCCAGCGTGATTGACAATATCGGCCTGCCCTACAGCAGCATCAATCTTTCGTATTCGAATTCCGCGCCCATCGGTCCCGCGGACGCCGACATTTTGGTCAGCCTGAATCGCGGCCATCGCCCCACGGAAGAGTACGTGCACGATTTGCGCATGCGCCTGAACCAGCGGTTTTCCGGCGTGACCTTTGCCTTCCTTCCCGCCGACATGGTCAGCCAGATTCTGAACTTCGGACTCCCCGCGCCCATTGATGTTCAAGTGGTGGGTTACGACGTGGAAGGGAATCGCAACTTCGCCGACCACCTGCTGAGCCGTCTCAAGCAAGTGCCCGGCACGGTGGACCTGCGCATCCAGCAGGCCTTTGACGCCCCCAAACTCGATGTCACCGTGGACCGCACCCTGGCCAGCGCTGCGGGCTACACGACGCGCGATGCTGCCACCAACCTCCTGATCTCGCTCAGCGGCAGCTTTCAAACCTCGCCCACCTTCTGGCTCGACCCCAGGACCGGGGTGAGCTACAGCATCACCACCCAAACCCCGCAATACCGCCTGGATTCGCTCCAGGATCTGCAGAACATTCCCATGACGGGATCGGGCCGTAGCCGCCCGGAAATCCTGGCCAGCCTCGCCAGCATCCGCCGCGGCCAGGAAATGGGCGTAGTCTCGCACTACGACGTTGCGCCGGTGATCGATATCTACGGTTCCGTGCAGGGCAGGGATCTCGGAGGCGTGGCCGGCGATATCTCCCGCATCGTGAACGACAGCAGCCGCGACCTTCCGCGTGGCTCGCGGCTCATCGTCCGAGGCCAGATTCAGACCATGTGGTCGTCCTACTTCGGGCTTCTGGGCGGGCTGGCCTTTTCGATTGTGCTGGTTTACCTGCTGATTGTGGTCAACTTCCAGTCCTGGTTGGATCCCTTCATTATCATCTCCGCGCTTCCCGCCGCCCTCGCGGGTATCGTGTGGATGCTGTTTGTCTCCGAAACCGCCATCAGCGTTCCGGCGCTCACTGGGGCCATCATGTGCATGGGCGTGGCCACCTCCAACAGCATCCTGGTCATCAGCTTTGCCAAGGAACAGCTTCGCGGCGGCCGCGAGGCGGCAGACGCGGCCTCACAGGCCGGCTTCACGCGCTTCCGGCCCGTGATCATGACCGCTCTGGCCATGATTATCGGAATGTTTCCGATGGCCATCGGCATGGGCGAAGGCGCCGAGCAGAACGCCCCGTTGGGCCGCGCGGTGATCGGCGGCCTGATTTTTGCCACCATCTCCACGCTGTTTTTCGTTCCAGTGCTGTTCAGTTGGATCCACGGCTGGCGGCAGAGTCGCCACGCCGCCGGCTGAGGAGCGGAGGATTTCCGGGCCGACGGGAGACTGCAGATGGACAGCGAATCAACACACGGGGCCGCGGGTCAGGGTCTCCACGGCCGTGGCAGGCCGGGCGGGTCCCCTTCGAGGGGCCGCGCTGCGCTGTGGCTTGGCAGCTTCTTGCTGCTGGTGGCCTTTGTGGTGGCCGCAGGCATTATCCCGCGGCTCAAAGCCCGCGCCGCCCTCCGCGCGGAGACGCAGGAGATGGCCCCGCCCTTGGTATCCGTGGTGCGTCCGGAACGCGCCAGCGCGACGCAGGAATTGGTGCTCCCGGCCACCGTGCAGCCCTGGACGGACGCGCCCATCTATGCCCGTACGAATGGTTATCTCAAGCGCTGGTATTTCGACATCGGCGCGCGCGTCCGCAGCGGGCAGTTGCTCGCGGATATTGAGACGCCCGAGGTAGACCAACAACTCGGCCAGGCCCGCGCGGACCTGGTTACCGCGCAAGCCAACGAGAAACTGGCCTCCATCACTGCCGCTCGTTACCACGATCTGCTGAAGACGGAATCTGTCTCCAAGCAGGATGTCGACAACGCGGAAGGAGACTACGCCGCAAAGCGCGCCATCGTGCAGTCCGCCCACGCCAACGTCCGCCGGCTGGAAGAACTGCAATCGTTCGAGAAAATCTACGCCCCCTTTGATGGCGTCGTCACCGCGCGCAACATTGACGTCGGCTCCCTGATTGACGCCGGGAGCAGCGGCGGCATGGCGCCGGCACGCGAGCTGTTCCACATGGCGGCCATCTGGAAAATGCGCGTCTACGTCAACGTGCCGCAGCCCGATTCGCAAATGGCCCGGCCCGGCATGGCCGCCGAACTGGTCCTGCCGGAGTATCCTGGCCGGCGCTTCGCCTGCAAACTGATCAACACGGCCAACGCTATTGACCCCGGAACGCGCACCCTGCTGGCGCAGTTCGAAGCGGTGAATCCCAGCCGGGAATTGCTGCCGGGCGCCTACGCGGAGCTGCACATGAAACTGTCGTCGGAGAATCCGGCGTTTCTCCTGCCCGTGAATACGCTCCTTTTCCGTTCAGAAGGCCTGCGCGTCGTTGTCGTCGGGCCGGACGGCAAGGCCGCACTGCTTCCCATCACCCTGGGCCGCGATTTCGGCACCGAGGTCGAAGTCGTGTCCGGACTGGCCGGAAACGAGCAAGTCATCACCGACCCGCCGGACTCCGTGGTGGCTGGCGAGGCAGTGCACGTGGTTCCTCGATCCGCAACCCCGGAAAAACCGTGATGCCATCCCTAAGCCAACTCCGGCGAATCCGGCCGCGCCAGGGGGCCCTGGGCCTGGCGCTCGCTGCGCTGTTTCTCTCGCCGGCCTGCACGGTTGGCCCGGACTACAAGCGCCCGGCCGCCCCGGTGCCCGCGGCCTACAAGGAAAACGCCAACTGGCCCGCGGCCCAGCCCAGCGATTCCACACTCCGCGGAAAGTGGTGGGAAGTCTTCGGCGACCAGTCGCTCAATGCCCTCGAGGAGCAGGTCACCGTTTCCAACCAGACTCTCAAGGCGGCCCAGGCACAGTTCCTCCAGGCGCGCGCCGCCGTGCGATTCTCCCGCGCGGCATTCTTCCCGGTGCTCACGGTCTCCCCGGCTGCCGCACGCTCGCGCGAATCGGGCACCCAGCCGTTCGCCGGCCCCTTTTCCAAAGGTGTCACGGCCAATGATTTCACTATTCCGTTCGACGCCTCCTACGAGGCGGATGTCTGGGGACGCGTGCGCCGCACCGTCGAGGCGGCCCGCGCCGGAGCCCAGGCCAGCGCCGCGGACGTCGAAACGGTCAGCCTGAGCCTGCACGCGGAGCTGGCCCTCGATTATTTCCAGGCACACAGCCTCGACGCCGAAATGCAGCTCCTCAATTCCACCGTTTCGTCCTACACCAAGGCCCTGGAACTGACGGAAAGCCGGTACAAAGGCGGCGTGGCGTCGCAAGTGGATGTGGCGCAGGCCAAGACCCAGCTTGAAACCACCCGGGCCCAAGCCATTGATTTGCTCGTCGCGCGCGCCCAGCTCGAACATGCCATCGCCGCCCTTATCGGCAAGCCGGCATCCGAATTCACGCTCCCCGTTGTGGCTCTCAGCGAGCGGCCCCCCGCGATTCCTCTCGGCCTGCCTTCCCAATTGCTCGAACGCCGGCCGGACGTCGCCGGTGCCGAGCGACACATGGCTGCCGCCAACGCCAATATCGGGATCGCGCGTTCCGCGTACTTCCCGGCCATCAACCTGGGGGTTACGGGCGGCTTCAACAGCGCCATGATCACCACGCTCATCCAGGGGCCCAGCAGTTTCTGGTCCGTTGGTGCGGCTGCCGTGGAGACGCTGTTTGAAGGAGGCCAGCGCCGCGCCGTCTCCGAGCAGGCGCGTGCGGCCTACGATCAGACGGTTGCCTCCTATCGCCAGACGGCCCTTACGGCCTTCCAGGAAGTCGAAGACAACCTCGCCGCGCTGCGCATCCTCGAACAGGAAGCTGCGACGCAGCACGGTGCCGTGGAAGCAGCGGAACATTCCCTCGCCCTCTCCAACACCCGCTATCGCGGCGGCGTAACCTCGTATCTCGAAGTGACCACCGCACAGAGCACGGCGCTCTCGGACGAGCGCGCGGCCGTGCAAATCCAGGGCCGGCGCATGACCGCCTGCGTCCTCTTGATTAAAGCTCTGGGCGGCGGGTGGGACAGCGCGGCCCTGCGCAACGTGGTCGCGAACAAACCTGCTGGAACTCCCGCGGCCCCTTAGCTCGGCGTTAGACTGGTGTGCGCGGGTGCCTTCGGGAGGACGGGCTGGGGAAGAACTTGGATTTTTCGGTTACGTTCGTTTGCTTCTGGGCCACATGGCGCGGGGCGGCTGAAAAACGGTTATCATTTAGCCAGCCCGAGTAGGCGGTGGCTGGAGGGGGAAACGCGTAGGGCCCCGATGGCGTCCTAACGGCATCGTGGATCGCATTTCCGGTTCGGCGGAAGTGCCCGCTTTATGTGCACCGCCGCCGTCTGGAGATTCTTACAATTCATGCGTCGTCGCGGCTTTCTCCGCGGAAGGAATTCATAAGGAGCGTGTGCATGTCTTCGTCCCCATCGGCGGGAAACTCCCCCCAGGTCACCGGAAAACCGGACGGGGCACCCGCGCCCCACAGATCGAAGTGGTGGCTGTGGCTGATCCTCGTGGCCGTGGTGGGCTACGCCGGATGGAAAATGTTCGGGCGCTCCGCCGCGAATTCGCAGGCGCAAAATCAGGCAGCGGGCCGGGGAAGGATGTTCGTCGGCGAAGTGCCGATCCTGGCAGCCACTGCCCGCGAGGGCGACATTGGAGTCTACGTCGCCGGGCTGGGTACCGTGACTCCGGTCTACACCGTCACGGTCACCAGCCGCGTGCAAGGCCAGATCATGGAGGTGCACTACCGCGAGGGGCAGATGGTCCACAAGGGCGACCCGCTGCTGGAGATTGACCCCCGACCCTACCAGGCTGCGCTCACCCAGGCCGAAGGTCAGTTGGCCCACGACCAAGCCGTCTTGAAGGAAGCTCGCATTGATTCCGACCGCTACCAGGCCGCCTTCGCACGAAACGCCATCGCCCAACAGCAGGTGGCCGACCAGGAGCAGGTCGTTCACCAGGATGAGGGCACGGTCAAAATCGACGAGGGTATGGTTGAGAATGCCCGGATCAATCTGATCTATTGCCACATCACCTCCCCGATTGACGGCCGCGTGGGCCTCCGCCTGGTTGACCCCGGCAACATCGTGCAGGCCAACAGCGCTACGGCGCTCGTCGTGGTCACCCAACTCCAGCCCATTACCGTGATTTTCAGCATCGCCGAAGACTACCTGGGTTCGATCCAGGCACAGTTGCTCCACGGGAAGACGTTGAGCGTGGACGTGTTCGACCGCTCCCTGCAGACCAAACTGGCCACCGGCACCCTGCTCACCGTGGACAATCAGATTGACCCCACCACCGGAACCGTGAAGTTGCGGGCCATCTTCTCGAATGCCGGCTCCACCCTCTTCCCCAACCAGTTCGTGAATGCCCGGCTTCTGGTAGACATGCTCCACGGCGTGACCCTGGTTCCTTCCTCCGCCGTTCAGCGGAACGCGCAGGGCGCCTACCTGTACACCATCAGCCCAGACATGAAAGCCTCCATCTCTCCGATCAAAGAGGGCACCACGGACGGCGCCGTGACTCAGGTCGAGGGCGTGAAGGCCGGTGAGATGGTGGCTACCGACGGGTTCGACAAACTTCAGGATGGCGCCAAAGTTCACATCCGCAGCGGCTCCGGCAAAGCGCAGGCCGCCGCGCCGGAGGCGAAATCCCCTGCCAAGGAGGCCTCCTCGCAGTGAGTCCGTCCCGGCCCTTCATTCTTCGCCCCGTTGCCACCTCCCTCCTGATGGCCGCGATCCTGCTCTCAGGCTTCGTGGCCTACCTGCAATTGCCTGTCTCCGCTCTTCCGCAGGTGGACTATCCCACGATTCAGGTGGTCACGTTCTACCCGGGCGCCAGCCCGGACGTAATGGCCTCCTCCGTCACCGCTCCCCTCGAGCGTCAGTTCGGCCAGGTCCCTGGGCTCAACCAGATGACCTCCACAAGCTCCGACGGAAGTTCCGTGATCGTTTTGCAGTTCTCCCTCGACCTGAGCATTGACGTGGCCGAGCAAGAAGTGCAAGAGGCCATCAACGCGGCGCAGACCTACCTCCCGCCCGATCTGCCGACCCCTCCGATTTACAGTAAAACGAACCCGGCCGACGCCCCCATCCTCACCCTGGCGCTGACCTCCAACACCATTCCGCTGACCCAGGTGGAAGATCTGGCCGACACCCGCCTGGTCCAGAAGATCTCCCAATTGCCTGGCGTCGGGCTGGTCAGCATCAGCGGTGGGCAGAAGCCGGCCGTCCGCGTCCAAGTCAATCCCACGGCGCTCTCCCATTACGGCATCAACCTGGAAGACGTGCGCACGGCCCTCCAACAAACCAGCGTTGACCTCGCCAAAGGCACTTTCGACGGGCCCAGCCAGGACTACCAGATCCAGGCCAACGATCAGCTCCTCACCAGCCAGGCTTTCAAGTCCGTGGTGATTTCCTACCGCAACAAAGCTCCCATCCTCCTTTCCGACGTCGCCAAGGTCATTGATGCTCCGGAAAACATGAAGCAGGCGGCCTGGTGGGGCCAGGTGAAGGACGGCAAGATCGAAATGCAGCCGGCGGTCATCGTCAACATACAGCGCCAGCCTGGCGCC
>DATEQM010000059.1:0-3264 GCA_035272605.1 Candidatus Acidiferrales bacterium
CATCGGGCCACCCATCGACACCGGGTTCTTCTACGAGTTCCTGCGCAACGAGCCGTTCACGCCGGACGACTTGGCGCGCATCGAGAAGAAGATGCACGAGCTGGCCGCGCAGAACATTTCCAACGAGCGGAAGATGCTGCCGAAGCCGGAGGCGCTGGAGCTGTACAAGAAGTGGGACCAGGGCTTCAAATGCGAACTGGTGGAAGAAAAGGCCGTGGAGCCGATGGTTTCCTTCTATACCACCGGCAAATTCATCGATTTCTGCCGCGGGCCGCACATCCCGTCCACCGGGCGCATCCGCGCCTTCAAATTGATGAACGTGGCGGGCGCCTACTGGAAGGGCCTGGAAACGAATCCGCAGATGCAGCGCATCTACGGCGCCTGCTTCTTCACCGACCAGGAACTCGCGGACTATCTCCACCGGCTGGAAGAGGCGAAGCGGCGGGACCACCGGCGACTGGGGCCGGAGCTGGGTCTCTTCACCATCGAGGACGAAGCGGGGCCCGGGCTGATCTTCTGGCATCCCAA
Organism: Candidatus Acidiferrales bacterium; assembly: GCA_035272605.1. GTDB lineage: Bacteria > Acidobacteriota > Terriglobia > Acidiferrales > UBA7541 > JOPF136. The sequence goes on from DATEQM010000059.1 coordinate 529, forward strand.
GGGCGGGCTGATGCGGAAGATCATGGAAGACTGGTCGCGCGAGGAACACCTGCGCCGCGGCTACAACTTGGTCTTCACGCCGCACGTGATGCTCCGCAAACTTTGGGACACCAGCGGGCACACCAATTTTTACAAAGACAACATGTTCGGCCCCATGGAAGTCGAAAAGGCCGAATACCAGTTGAAGCCCATGAACTGCCCGGGGCACATCCTGATTTACAAATCGCGGCTGCGGAGCTACCGCGAGCTGCCGCTGCGGCTGGCGGAGCTGGGCACGGTGTACCGCTACGAGCGCTCCGGGGTGCTCCACGGCCTGCTGCGCGTGCGCGGGTTCACCCAGGACGACGCGCACATCTTCTGCATGCGCGACCAACTCGAAAAGGAAATCGAGGGTTGCGTGGATTTCGCGCTGGCCGTCCTGCGCACCTACGGCTTCGAGCGCTTCGAGGTGGAACTCTCCGCGCGCGACCCGGCGCATCCGGAGCACTACGCGGGGACGGTCGAGGAGTGGGAACACGCCGAAGCCGCGCTCAAAAACTCGCTCGAGCGCATGAAGATCCCCTGCAAGTACATGCCGGGAGAGGCCGTGTTCTACGGGCCGAAGATTGACGTGAAGCTTCTCGACGCCATCGGCCGCCCCTGGCAGCTCTCGACGGTGCAGTTCGATTTCAACCTGCCGCGCCGCTTCGGCCTGGAGTATGTGGGCGAGGACGGCGCGCGGCACCAGCCCGTGATGGTGCACCGCGCCCTGTGGGGTTCTGAGGAGCGCTTCTTCGGCGTGCTGATCGAGCATTACGCCGGGGCGTTTCCCGCCTGGCTCGCGCCGGTGCAGGCCACAGTGCTGCCGGTGAGCGCGAAATTCGAGGAGTACGCTCGCGGCGTGGCCCAGAGGCTGCGCGACGCCGGCTTCCGCGTGCACCTGGACGACCGCAACGAAAAGCTGCAAGCCAAAATCCGCGACGCACAGCTCGAGAAAATCCCCTACATGCTCATCGTGGGCGGCAAGGAGGCGGAGGCCGGAACGGTCTCCGTGCGCCACCGCGCCAAGGGCGACCTGGGCCCGCGCCCGGTGGCCGATTTCGTCGCCGCGCTGCTCGAGGAAGTGGAAAACCGTGTCGCGCAATAGCCTGTTGCCATGACCCCGGCCCAGGTCATGCTATACTTCGCGGTTGCGCATCGGTCTCCCGCCGGTCCGTATCCGCCCAGGGGTGGGTTATCCAGAAATTCCATTTTGGGCGGGGAAGCTGTCTCTTGAATCAGCTAATGCCAAGGAGGCATTCGTATCAGCATCGATCGTAAGTACCGCGTGAATGAACGCATCCGTGAACGCGAGATCCGCGTAATTGACGCAGATGGCGGCCAGCTCGGCGTCATGCAGCCGTTCGAGGCCATCAAAAAGGCGCGGGAAGCGGGGCTCGACCTGGTGGAGATTTCCCCGACCGCCGTGCCTCCCGTCTGCAAGATCATGGATTTCGGCAAGTTCCGCTACGAGGAAAACAAGCGGGAGCACGAACAGCGCAAGCACCATCGCGGCGGCCACATCAAGGAAGTGAAGTTCCGGCCGTCCACCGCCGAGCACGATTACCAGGTGCGGAAGAACCGCATCGTGGACTTTCTGACCGACGGCTACAAAGTGAAAGCCATGATTTTCCATCGCGGGCGCGAGATGGCCCACCCGGAGGTCGGCCGGCGGCAGATGACGCGCCTGCTGGCGGAAAAGGATATTCAGGCGCTGGGTCAGGTGGAAGCCACGCCGCGGATGGAAGCCAACATCCTGCTGGCCGTGCTGGCGCCGAAGAAGGGCGCCGCGCCCGCCGCCCCGGCGCGCCCGGCGCAACCCGAATCCGGAGGAGCGAATGCGTAACAAGAAGCTGAAGACGCACCGCGGCGCCGCGAAGCGCTTCAAGGTTACCGCGACCGGAAAAATCATTCGCTCGCACTCCGGCAAGCGGCACCTGATGGGCGCCAAAGCCTCCAACCGCATGCGCCGGCTGAAGAAGCTGACGGTGGTGGACGCTTCCGACGCGCCCAAGGTGCGCCGGATGTTGCCGTACGCGTAGAGTTTTTGTCCCGAATCCCGAAGCCGGGAGCGGGACGAATCGCCGAGCCAGGCAGTGCAATTCCCGCCACGGCGGGCCTGCCGACCGGCTGCGAGGTAGGACAGACTTTTAGTCTGTCCGCGGGGAACAGGTGTTCCTGCCTGTCCTTGTACGCCTCGCAAATGCGCACAGACCCTTCCTGCCTCAGTGCAGGCAAGATTGTCTGTGCTACCTAAACACGCCGTGGAGATGCCGTCCCGCCCCATTGAAATTGGGCGGGATCCCGAACCTTCGGGACGGGATTCCCGTTCCGTTTCGACGGGCACGCACCTCTACCGCCCATCGCACGACACAAAGGAGCAGACGCACCATGGCTCGAGTGAAACGTGGCACCAAGCGCCGCGCGCGGCGCAAAAAGCTTTTGCGCCGCACCAAGGGCTTCTTCCTCACCAAGAGCAAGCTCTTCCAGTCCGCGCAGGAAGCGGCGAATCGCGCCGACCGCTACGCCTTCCGCGACCGCCGCAACCGCAAGCGGCAGTTCCGCCGCCTGTGGATCCAGCGCATCGGCGCCGCGGCGCGCAACAACGGCATGACCTACAGCACGCTTATGAACGGGCTGAAAAAGGCCGGCGTGACCATCGACCGCAAAATGCTGGCGGAGATGGCCGTGTCCGATGCCGCGGGGTTTACGCTGCTC
>DATEQM010000060.1:0-19972 GCA_035272605.1 Candidatus Acidiferrales bacterium
GAAGGTGTAGGCATCTCCGGCGGGGGTGTGGACGAGCATGTTGAGGGCGAAAAGGGCGGCGAATTCGGGGGAGAGGCGATCCTCGTTGGGCACGAATTCGAGGGTGGCCACGCGGCCAGCGGGGGCGAGGGCGGCGTGGACGCGGCGGAGCAGGGCCTCGTTGGTGGCGGAGTCGAAATGGTGGAGGAAATTAGTGAGCAGCACGACGTCGTAGCCCGAGCCCAGTTCGACCTCGAAGGCGCTTCCGGGCACGGTGCGATAGCGGCCGGCCAGTCCGGCGGCTTCGGCGTTTTGCGTAGCGATTTTGAGCACGCCGGGCCAGTCCACGGCGGTGATCACGGCGTTGGGGTTCTGGCGGCCGATGGCGATGCCGAAGATGCCGTGGCCGGCCGCGATGTCCAGAACGCTCCATCGCTCTCCGCGCTCGGCGCCGAGCAACTGGGCGATGGATTCGGCGGGGAAGGCCATCATGGGGGCCATGGCGCGGGCGAAATCCAGCCAGAAGTCATGCTCGGGCGCGAGGACATCGGAGGCGGTCTGCGAGGTGCCGCCGCGGCGGACGGCGGCGGTGAGGTCGCGGAAGGCGTTCTGAATGTGGGGCGAGCTGAGAAACAGGAAGCCGTCGGCCATGCAGGCCGGGGAGGTGCGGTTCAGGAAGACGGCGGCTTCCATAGTGAGGAGGTATCGCCCATCCACCTTTTGCAGGATGCCGAGAGCGGCGAGGGCGTCGCAGAGAATGCGGATGCCGCGCGGAGCGGCGCTGCAGCGCGCGGCGAGCGCCGAGGCGTCCAGCGGGCCATCGGCGAGGGCGGTGAAAACATCCAGTTCGAGGGCCGCGCGCAGCGCCGCCGAGCGGCGATAGGCGCTCGAGGTATCGAGGAACAGCGCGGGGGATGGGATACCCGCCGGAGGATTCGTGTCCATAGAAAAGGCTCCCTCACAGGGACGATGGCGAAACGTCCGGCAGACTCTAGTGCGGCAGGGCAGCGGGGTCAACCGAAGATGCGCCGGTTCGGCACAGTGGTTAAAGTTTGCGCGGTGGCGTGCCGATTGTACCGATGAGGGGCTGTGGGCGCTGCCGGCGCGACTCGGCCGGAGGCGCGGGCGAGTGTTCCGGGCTGGTACGGGCGCACGAAGAGTGAGACGAGGCGCGCGGCCGGGCGCGGGCGTTTCAGGTGATGGATGGCCACACTGACACGAAAATTGATCGTATCGCAGGTGATTACCGGCTTGGTGGCCGGAGCCCTGCTGTTTCTGCTATTGCAGCGGCAGATCTCCCGGCTGATGACCCAGGACTTTCTGGACCAGGGGCGCATCTCGGCTCGGGCGCTGGCGGCAGCGCTGAGCCCAAGGATTGCGGCGCACGATGCGGCCGGCACGCAGTCCGCGCTGGAGGACGGCATGGCGGCTGCGGAGGCAGACTGGGCGTATCTGACGGATTCCTCCGGGGCGGTGCGAGCGGACACGTTCCAGGGAAAAATGCCGGGGAGCGTGCGGTTGCCGCTCCCTTCGGCGTACGCGGGAGTGGAGCAGGTGACCCTTCCCGGTGATTCCGCTCTTTTCTTTCTGGTGAGCGAGCCGATCGAAGGCGGCAGTGCCGGGACGATTCACCTGGGATTCCGCGAACTTCGCCTGCAATCCGCGCTGCGCCGGGCGCAATACGTGATGCTGGCGACGATCGTGCTGGTGGTGTTTCTGGGAGTGGGCACCTCGTCGCTGATTGCGCGGCGCCACCTGGCGCCGGTGCACGCGTTGACGGCGAGCGCGCGTGCGTTCGCACGGGCTGGAGCGATAGCCTGGGTGCCGATTCCGGTGGAGTCACGCGATGAGGTAGGGGTGCTCACGGAAGCGCTGAATCAGATGGCGGACAAGGTGCGCGAACACCAGGGGCAACTGGAGGTGCGGGTGAAGGATCGCACCGATGAACTGACGAGATTGAACCGCCGGCTGGAAATGGATATCCAATTGCGGCAGCGCACGCAGGCGGCGCTGGAAGAGAAGGAGCGCATGTTTCGTTCGCTCACTGCCGCGTCTCCGGTGGGGATTTTCCAGGCGGACGCGGAGGGCCGGTGCACCTACGTGAACGAGCGCCTGGAGCGGGTGACCGGGCGGAGCGCCGCGGACCTGAACGAAAACGGCTGGCGGAGCATCGTGCACCCGGACGACCTTCCGGGGGCGCTGGAGGAATGGATCCGCGCGGCGCGTGCGAGGCACGATTTCGAGCTGTCGCTTCGCGTGGTGACGCCGAAGGGAGAGTCTCGTTGGGTGTTCGTCCGCGGGGCCACCATCCGTTCCGCCGAAGGGCACGTGTCTGGATTTGTGGGCACGGTAGAAGACGTGTCCGAACAGCAGCGCGGGCTGCGCGTGGAGGCCGCGCCTGCGGAAGTTTCCGCCACAACGCAGAAAGGAATTTCGTAGCGGAGGGCGTTACGTCTCCGCAGCGGTGAAATAGGCGCAATCGGGATGGTGGAAGACGAGTGCGCTGACGCTGGCTTCCGGCTCCATCATCATGCCCTCGGTGAGGTGCACGCCGATTTCGTCGGGCTGCAACAGCTTCCAAATGCCCTGCTGGTCATCGAGATTCGGGCAAGCGCCGTAGCCGAAGCTGTAGCGTTTGCCGCGATAGCGAGCGGTGAAGCGGTCCTGCATGGTGGTGGCGGGCGGGTCGGGGAAGCCCCAATCCTCGCGGAGACGGCGGTGCAGCCACTCAGCGCAGGCCTCGGCGGTCTCGATGGCCAGGGCCTGGATGGCGTGAGCGCGGAAATACTCTCCCGCGGCCTTGGCCTGCTCGCTGCGCTCGCGCACGCCCGCGCCGGCGGTGACGACGAATAGCGCGATGTGGTCACGGCGGCCGTCGCCCTCCGGTTCGAGCACGTAATCGCTGAGGCAGAGCCCGTCGGATTTCGGCTGGCGGCCGAAGCGAAAGGTGTGCAGCGGTGCGGCCGCGCCCGGCGCGAATAGATGGATGGAGTTGCCGGCGCGTTCCGCCTCAAAAAACTGCCACACGGCACGCACGGCGAGCCAGTGGGCGGCTTCCTGCTTCAGCTCCTCCATCTGATGAAACAGTTGGAGGGCCTTGGGATCGCGCGCGGCGACGTGCTCCTCGAAGTTGCCTTTGAAGCCCAGATGGCGGCCGTAGAGCATGTAGGGATTGATGTAGCTCCATATCTCGGCCAGGTGGCGGATGTCGCGCACGCGGCGGTCGAGATACGGCGCGGCGGGAATGGGGAGATCCGTGCGGACGCGGGAGCTGCGGCGCTCGCCGGCCGGAACGCGTGCTGCGGCCGCGGCTTCCGCCGCGGCATCGCCGTCGGCGGCCAGGTGGGCCTGGAGCACGGCGGTGCGCGTAGTGGGATCCATGATTTCGTTCATCATGCGCAGGCCGGTCATGGCGTCCTTGGCGTAGAGGGTGGGCGCGGCGTAGCTGGGGGCGATCTTGCTGCGCGTAAATTTGTCGGAGAGCGCGGCGCCGCCGACGAGGAGAGGCACGCGGATGCCGGCGGCACGCAGGTCTTCGGCGGTGACGACCATCTGCTGGGCGCTCTTGACCAGGAGGCCGGAGAGGCCAATGGCGTCGGGAGCGTGCTCCTGGTGGGCGTAGATGAGTTCTTCGGGGGGGACTTTGATGCCCAGGTTGATCACGCGATAGCCGTTGTTGGACAGAATGATTTCGACCAGATTCTTGCCAATGTCGTGGACGTCGCCCTTGACGGTGGCCAGGACGATTTTTCCGCGCGTGTTCGTTTCCGCCTTCTCCATGTACTGCTGGAGATGATTCACGGCGGCCTTCATGGCTTCGGCGGATTGCAGGACTTCGGCAACGATCAGCTCGTTGTTGTTGAACAGGCGGCCGACCTCGTTCATGCCGGCCATGAGCGGGCCGTTGATGATCTCGAGCGGCGGCGCGCCCTCGGCGCGCTTGCGCTCGAGGTCGGCGATCAGGCCGTCCTTGGTGCCTTCGATGATGTAGTTCGCCAGGCGCGTGTCCAGAGGGAGATCCGCGGCCTTGGCCTTTTTGGGCGCGGTGCGCTTGCGGAAATATTCGGCGATCTCCGCGATGTGGAACTGGTTGATGGCGGCTTTCTGCTCGCGCGTCTGGAGGCGCCAGTCCTCGGAAGCCGCGCGGAACAGCGCGGCCTGGGGATGGCCGGCGGGGACGTCCACGGGAGGCCAGTTGAAGAGCAGGCTTTCGGCCAGGCGCCGCTCGTCTTCCGGGAGGGAAGCGAAGCGCTCGAGTTTTTCCGCGTTGACGATGGCGAGATCGAGGCCGGCCTTAGTGGTGTAATAGAGAAAGACGGAATTGACCACCTCGCGGGCCGCGGCGGGCAGGCCGAACGAGATGTTGGAAATGCCCAGGATGGTCTTGAGGCCCGGGATTTTCTCCTTGATCAGGCGGACGCCCTCGATGGTTTCGACAGCGCCGCCGATGTAGTTCTCGTCGCCGGTGGCGCAGGGGAAAACGAGAGAGTCGAGGATGATGTCCTCCCGCGGAATGCCGTACTTTTCCTCGAGCAGGCGCACGGAGCGCTCCGCAATGGCGAGCTTGCGCTCGCGGGTGAAGGCCTGGGCCTGCTGCTTGTCTTCGTCAATCGAGCCGACCACGAGGGCGGCGCCATAGGCGCGCGCGAGGGGGCAGACGCGCGCGAATTTTTCCTCGCCGTCTTCCAAGTTGATGGAATTGATGATGCTTTTGCCCTGGCAGTAGGTGAGCGCCAGCTCGACGGCCTTGGGGTCGGTGGTGTCGATCATGATGGGCGCCTTGGTTTTGCGGATCAGGCGGTCGTAGAAGGGCGCGATGTCGCCGATTTCGTCACGGTCGCTTGATTGCAGGCAGACGTCGATGACCTGAGCACCGTTGCGCACCTGCCAGCGGGCGATTTCGCTGGCCTCTTCCCATTTTTCTTCCATGACGAGTTTTTTGAACAGGCGGGAGCCAATCAGGTTGGTGCGCTCGCCCACGAGCAGCGGCCGGTTGGAGTCTTCCGCCTCGACCAGCTCGATGCCGGAGTAGAAGGCACGCCCGGAGCGGCCGGGGACGCGGCGCGGCGGAATTCCCTGAGCCATCTGGGCGATGGTGCGAATGTGCGCCGGGGTCGTGCCACAGCAGCCGCCGACGATATTCAGCCAGCCGTGGCGCGCAAAGCGTTCGAGCTGGGCGGCCAGAGTCTCGGGAGTTTCCAGGTAGCGGCCCTCCTCGTTGGGCAGGCCGGCGTTCGGAAAGCAGGAGACGCGCACGTGGGCCGTTTCGCTGAGCGTGCGGAGGTGGTCGGTCATGAACTCCGGGCCGGTGGCGCAGTTCAGCCCGATGGAAAGCAGGCCGGCATGGGCGACGGAAACCCAGAAGGCGTCGGCGGTTTGCCCGGCGAGCATCGTGCCGGTGGGCTCGATGGTGCAGGAGACCATGAGCGGAACGTCGCGGGCGAGCTCGCGGCGGGCGCGCGCGACGGCGAGCAGCGCGGCTTTCACGTTGCGCGTGTCCTGGCAGGTTTCGACGAGCAGCAGGTCCGCGCCGCCTTCGAGGAGGCCGAGGGCCTGCTCGTAAAAAGTCAGCTTCAGCTCTTCAAAGGTGATGTTGCCGGTGACGCTGATGGCGCGCGTGGTGGGGCCCATGGAACCGGCGACGAAGCGCGGACGGCCCGGCTTCGAGAATTCGTCGGCGCCCTGCCGGGCGAGCCCGGCGGCGAGGCGGTTGAGCTCGCGCGCGTCCGCGGCCAGGCCGTATTCGGCGAGCACCAGGGGCGTGCCGCCGAAGGTGTCCGTTTCCACGATGTCCGCGCCGGCTTCGAGATAAGCGCGGTGGATGCCCAGGATGACGTCGGGACGGGCGCGGACCAGCACTTCGTTGCAGCCCTCGAGATGCGGGCCGCCGAAATCGGCTGCGGAGAGATTCTGCTGCTGGATCATGGTGCCCATGGCGCCGTCGAGGATGAGGATGCGCGAGTCGAGCGCGTCCAGGAGCGCCTGCCGGCGATGGTCGGGGTGATTCATGGGGGAAAGTTCAATGCTAGCACGCGGGCGCGCGGGGTCAGGATGATGCGAGGCTTGAATTTCGCGGGAGGCAGCAGCGGTGGTGCGAGAAGAGTTTGTCTTGAAGGAAGAACCTCGCTATGCGAATTTCGCGAAGGCCGGCCAGGGAATGCGATGCAGCCGGGTGGCCGGGTTCAGGGCCGTTCGCGTGAGCCTTATTCTACCGCAACTTGCGCCGCACGCACAGCCTGTGCCGCTAGGGGCCTATGGGCCTTGGCGCAGGCGGATTTCGCCGATGCCCCCTTGGACGTCCACCTTCATGGTGACCGGGGATTTTCCGTAGGCGTCGTTGACGTAATAGTCGCCGTCATGGCGGAGGCCGTCCACGCTGATGGAGCCGATGCCGCCGTGGGCCGAGACGCGGACGCCCACGGTGGTGGGCAGGCGGATGGTGGCGCTGCCCACTCCGCCTTGCACTTGTACATCCACGTCCTGTTTCCAGTCTCCAGTGAGGTCGGCGATGATCTCCCCGGCGCCGATTTCGACGTCGAGGTGGGTGAGGTGGATGCCGTTAAGATTCAAATTGCCCTGGCCGGCGCCCATCTGAATTTTCAAGTCACGAACCGCATCGTTGTTCACGCGCAGATCCCAGTGGTTTTCATCGTGGCCGAAGTGCGGGCCACCGTGCTGCGAGATGCCCAGGCGGCCGTCCTGGCCGGATTCGTCGTAGGAGACTTCGGGTTTTCCCTCGGACTCGATGTAGTCGAAGGATGCGTCCATTAATTTTGCGGCGCCGCCGGAGATGGTGAGGTCGCCGGCGGGCATGTCCACGGAAACGCGAACGGAGGAGGCATGCCGCAGGTCCACGGATTTCGTTTCGTGGAGGAGACGCGAGCTGGCGTGGCCGCGGTAGAAAGCGGCGGCGAGCAGCAGGAGAAGGATGAACAAGGCAAAGGTCTCGCCGCTGCGGCGGCGCTTCTGCGTGGCGCCGGGGGCGCTGGGAGCGCGCAAAACGTCCCACAGTTTTCCGAGGCCGAGCACGATGAGCAGGACAGGCCAATAGCGGGAAATGAGCGGCCAGGGATTCCACTCCGGGCGGAGATTTGCGTAAAGAAACAGCAGGCCCGCGGTGATCAGCAGGAGCGCGCCGGTCAGCGGGCCGCGTTGCCGCGATTTGTCGTCGGTCATGACAGAATCCCCCCTACGAATCGCACCGCTTGGCCCATTCCACTGGATGGAACGCAGCCGCGCGAAAGAAAGTTCCTGAGGGCGGGGCGGCTGATGGGCGCCCTAGCCGCGCAGCGGGAGCGGCCCGCGGAAGATTGTGCGTCACGGAGCGCCGGAAAACCAGTCGCGGTCCAGGACTTCCTGTTCGGTGATTTGCGGAAAGCCGTCGCAGCACACGAGCACTCGCGAAATCGCCTGGGTCACAAACAAGTTGCGCTCGCTGGCGCGAATATCGTCGAGCGAATTCCAGATGGCGACCACGGTGACCTCCCGCGGCGCACCCGTGCCGGAGGTCAGCGCGACGGAGCCTCGATAGCCGGGCTGCTGCCGCGCGAGCGGATAGAGCGATTGGAGAGCAGCTTTGAAGTCCTCTGTTTTTCCAGGGCGGATGTGGACTTGCCAGACGCGGGCATGCATGGCTCCCTCCCGTGTGGATTCCGGCCGTTCAGGTGGAGGCCATCGTACGCCCGCGGGGCGGGAGTGTAAATCCACGACAGGCTCGCGATTGCGTCTCCGTCGCTCTAGAAGCGAGGCGTGGGCTGCGGAGGGGGCAGCGGCTTGCGTGGGAGCATTTCGGGACGGTTGGCGGTCATGTAGACGAATGAGGCGACGATGACGGCCATCTGCTTCATGTCCGGTTCCTGGACGCGTTCGTAGACGTCCATGTTGGAGTGGTGGGTGCGCGCGTCGTAGTCAATGGGGTCCTGAATGAATTGAAAGCCGGGCAGGCCGACAGCGTTGAAGGAAAGGTGATCGGTGCCGCCGGTGTTGCGGATGGTGAGGGTGGTCATGCCCAGATTGTGAAACGGGGCCATCCATTGGGCGAAAATGGGAGCGACGGCCTCGTTGCCCTGCAGGTAGATACCGCGGATTTTTCCCGTACCATTGTCAACGTTGTAGTAGGCGTCGAGCTTGGCGTGCTCGGGGAGCAGCTTCATGGTCGCGGGATCGCCGAAATGCTCCTTGACGTAGGCGCGCGAGCCCAGCAGCCCTTCTTCTTCGCCGGTCCACAGCCCGATGCGGACGGTGCGCCGCATGGGGAGCCCGGAGGCTTTCAGAATCCGGATGGCTTCGAGCATGACGGCGGAGCCCGCGCCATTGTCGGTGGCGCCGGTGCCGGCCTGCCAGGAATCGAAATGGGCGCCGAGCATGACGACTTCGCCGGCCTTGTCGGTGCCCGGGATTTCGCCGAGGATGTCGAAGGAATTCAGGTCGGCGTCGTAGAGCTTATTTTCGATGTTGATTTCCAGGGTGACGGGGATCTTCTTTTCGAGCAGGCGGTAGATGCGGCCGTAATGCTCGGCGGCGAGTGCCACGCGGGGCGGCGCCGGGGGATCCTTGGGGTCGCGGGAGCCGCCCTGCTGGGCAAAGACGGTGCCGTCGTCGCCGCGCTGGGTCTCGATCCAGGCCGCGACGCCTTCGTCCACCAGGAACTTCTGAATCTTCTGCTGCAATTCACGCCGGGCGCGGAAGGCGGCGAAGCGGTCTTCCTGCCGCGGGCCGGGCACAGGCTCGGTAGCCAGCTCGGCCAGCTCGGCGTCCGTATAGCGGTGGGCCTCCGGCTCGAAGTGCGGGAGAATGGGCTGGGGCTCTTCCGTCAGCACGAATTTGCCCTTGAGCTTGCCCTTGTATTTCTCGATGTCCTCTTCCTTTTGAATCGGTGCGAGCACGGCTTCGGCGGTCACGGGGCCATTGGTGCCGGGCGTCCAGGCCTTGGAATAGCCGATGAGGTAAAAAGGCCGCGGGGCAATCATCTGGGCGGAGAAACGTTCGTTGGACCAGCCGCGCCCAAACTCCCAGGGCTCGAGGTGGACCTTGGCGAGATGCCATTCCTTGAGTTTATCCGTGGTCCACTCGGCGGCGGCCCTGACGTTGGGTGAATTGGTGAGGCGCGGGCCGTAGACGTCGGTCAGGTAGCTTTCGATCTCCATCACTTCGGAATGATTGAAGCCAATGTCCTTGATTTTATAAATGGCGTCCAGGTCCGCCGTGTCGGGAACCTGCGCGCGCACGGAGAGCACCACGGAAATGGTGAATAGGATAGCCAGCCAGGTCCCAAGCTTTCGCACTGTTCTCCTCCGACTTGCGTCAATTTAGTTATCCGAACGGCGGGTAACGTACACCGGACGGCGCCGGAATGGAAGGACCCGCCGAGTCTTCAATGCGGGGCGGCCCTGGTGGGGGCGAGGACAGCCTGAAGTGGGAGGGGGACAGAGAAACGCTGGGGTGAGCGATGGGATTTGAACTCACGGCGCTCGGAGCCACAGTTTGATGTTCTCACCGAAAGTGGTCGACTTGGAGGCCGCTGCCTTCAATGATGCTTTTGAGGGTGCCAATTGGAATCGGCTTGTTTCCGTGAGCGGGGACAATCACTTGACGGCCATTTTCGTGCCGCCATTTCTGATGGCTGCCGTGTTGGTCGGCCAGAGCGAAGCCATTTCGTCTCAATACTCTGGCGACCTCCTTGGCGGTCAGAACGGGAAAGTGCGGGCTCACGGGAGGGATACTTCGACGAGCTTGGCTCCCTTGGCAGGTTTGATCTCGGAAGGTTGAAACCACAGTTTCAGCGCTTCTTTGGCATTGCTCACGGCTTCTTCCTCGGTGTCGCCGGCGGAGGCGCAACCGGGCAGCTCTGGAAACACTGCCGACCATCGCTTCGTTTGGGGATCGAATTCGACCAGCAATCGCAGCTTCATAGTGTATGAAAATACCGGAATTCCGCATCCATGGCAACGGGCCGAGCGAAATCAATTGGGGTGAGCGATGGGATTTGAACCCACGACGTTCGGAGCCACAGTCCGATGCTCTACCAGCTGAGCTACGCTCACCGCCTGCTCAAATCATAACACGAGGCCCCAAGGGCACGGCATGCCGTGCCCCTACTTGACGGCGCCGACGGTGAAGCCGGCAATGAAGCGGTCGAGGAAGGTGTTGTAGAGCAGGGCGATGGGCAGGCTGGCGATGAGGCAGGCGGCCATGAGCGAGCTCCAGTAGTAGACGTCGCCCCTCACCAGAAAGATCGGAATCCCCACTCCCACCATCTGATTTGCTTCCGGCGAAATGAACGTCAAGGCGTAGACAAAATCCTGGGTGACCAGGGTGAAGGTGAAAATCACCACGGTCAGGATGCCCGAGACGGAGATGGGAATTACCATCTTGACGAATGCGCCGAAGCGGCTGAGGCCGTCCACCATGGCGGCGTCTTCCAGTTCTTTGGGGATGGATTTGAAAAAGGCCATGAGCAGCCAGATGGAGAAGGGAATGGTGAAGCTGGGATACACGACCACCAGCGACCAGATCGTGTCCTGTAGTCCCAGTTCGGCCACCACCCGGGAAAGGGGAATGAAGAGAAGCGTGGGGGGCACCAGGTAAGTGAGAAAGATGACGATGCCCACGCGCTCGCCCCAATTGCCGGTCAGCCGGGCGAGCGCATAGGCCGCAGGCACGGCCAGCAGCAGCGTGATGACCACCACGAAGACACCCACCAGCGCCGTATTGCCCAGCCAGCGGACATAACGCGTGTCAAAGAAGAGGAGATGAAGGTTTTCCAGGGTGGGCGGGAGATTGAAGAGGAAGGGATTGTTGTCCGTCTTGTACATATCCAGGTTCTGCTTGAAGGTGGCGATCAGCATCCAGTAAAAGGGAAAAGCCAGCAGGACCGTGAAAACGAACAGCACCAGCACGTGCACGGTCCGCGCGCCGATCCTTCGCCAGTTCCCGCGCATGATCAGACCACCTCCGCGCGGTGCGCCATGCGGAGCATGAAGTAGGCCACAACCACCAGCACGGGAACCAGGAAGAGGGAAATCGCCGCCCCCGCGGCCAGGTCGCTGCCCTCGATTCCGGTGGCGAAGGCCAGGTTGGGAAGCGTCTGCGTGGAATCGAAGGGGCCCCCGTCGGTGAGGATGTAGACCACGGTCATGTCCGTAAACGTGAAGATGATGCTGAAGAGCACGGCCACGTTGATGATGGGCAGCATCATCGGGATTTTGATCCAGAACAGGGTGCGCCAGAACCCCGCCCCGTCGATTCCCGCCGCCTCCGGAATCTCTTTCGGTATCGCGCTGCTTCCCGCCAGCATCACCACCGTGGCGAACGGAATCAGCCGCCAGCAATGCACGCACACCACCGAGGCCATGGCCAGGTGCGGTTGGCCAAGCCACATCGGGGCATTGTAGATGGTGAAGAAATGGAGCGAGACGAGTATCCACGTGAAGACGCTGTAGATGGAATCCAGCAGCCATTTCCAGCCGATGGTGCCGAGCGAGACAGGCGCGACCCAGGGAAGCAGGATCAGAAAGCGGATGATGCCGCGGCCCCGGAAGGGTTCCTCGAGCGCCAGGGAAAGGATGGTCGAACAGATCACCACGATCGCCACCGCTGACAGCGTGAACACGATGGAGTTCTGCACCGCCTGATGGAACGCGGGGCTGTGGAGAATGCTGCGGAAGTTTTCCAGGCCCACGTAATGCAGATGGACGCTGCCGATGCGCGCGTCGCTAAACGCGTAGAAGATGGCCAGCAGAAAGGGCCCCCCGATGATCAGGGCGATATACACCAGGGCAGGGCCGAACATGGCCGCGCCCAGCAGCGGGCTCTGCGCCGCTCCCGCCGATTTCACTTTGGCATGCTTCACTGCCATGGGTAGGGCTTCGGGTTGCACCGCTTTTCGGACTGGCGGTCAAAGAAGTGCAGGTCCGATTCGGCGATGGCAAAATCGTGCACGGAGCCGGCCTCGTAGTTGTAGGGCATGGTCCAGGAAAGTCGCGAAATGATTTCCTTGGACTCAAAGTGGCTGCCCTCGATGTTCCCGTAGAGGACGCGCTCCGCACCCAGGTACTCGACGTATTTGACGCGATAGCGAAAGGTGACCTGTCTCCCTCCCGGTATGAGTTCGGCAGGCAGAAATCCTTCTGGACGAAAACCGACGATGATGTCGGAAAATTCCAGCAGGTTCATGGGTGGGGACCCGAGAAACGTGGCCACAAAGGTGTCCGCGGGATTCTCGTAAACTTCCTTGGGAGTGCCGATCTGCCGGACCACGCCCTGGTGGAGGACCACCACGCGATCGCCCATGGCCATGGCTTCCACCTGGTCGTGGGTCACGTAAATCGTGGTCGTTCGGACGTTTTTATGAAACTGCTCGAGCTCCTCGCGCGCCGAGGCGCGCAGCTTGGCGTCGAGATTGGAGAGCGGCTCGTCGAGCAGGAAGACGGCCGGCTCGCGGACGATGGCCCGGGCCAGGGCCACGCGCTGGCGCTCGCCGCCGGAGAGCTCGCGGGGCTTGCGATCGAGCAAATGGCCGATGCTGAGCAGGCCGGAGGCCCATTCGACCTTGGCGCGATGCTGGTCCCGGGGCACATTCTGCGCCTTCAATGGGAAACTGATGTTCTTATAAACGCTCAGGTGGGGATACAGCGCGTAACTCTGAAATACCATCGCGATCCGGCGATCGCGCGGCGAAAGTCCGTTCACTACTCGCCCGCCGATCAGGATCTCTCCCGCCGTGGGCGTTTCCAGTCCCGCAATCATGCGCAGAAGGGTGGTCTTCCCGGAGCCGGAGGGCCCCAGGAAGACCAGGAATTCACCTTCACGGGTGGCCAGATTTACGTCGTTGACCGCTCCCGCCTCGCCTTGCTTGAAGATTTTGGTAAGGTGTCGCGTTTCAACGACGGCCATCGCACCCCCGCCCTATGCCCACCGGGCAAAGATGCGCTTGTATTCGACTTCCATGGCCTTGGCTGCGTTCTCCGGCGTTTCGTCGCCGCGCGCGACTTTGGCGAACCAGGTGGGGATGACCCAGGTGCTGAACGCTTCAGAAATGCCCGCGGTGGCATAGCCCGGATAACCCACGTTGGTGGCCCAATCGAGCACGTCGCCCAGCACTTTGTATTTGTCCGGGGGATTCGCGCGCGAATCGTAGGAGATTTCTTTCTGCAGGTCGGGCACCGTCTTGGGGAAGCATGGGAAGTTGTAGAACTGGCCAGCGACGAAGCCGTCGTGGAAGTGGTCCATGTAGTCGATCAGGAATTTCTGGGCCAGCTCTTTCTCGTCCGCGAAATCCCAGACGGCGTAGCAGTTCATCACGTGCTCCGCGGCGATGCGGCGCACGGGTCCCTTGAGTGCCCGGCTGATCATGATCTCGCCGTCAATGGGCATGTGCTCGCGCTCGGACTGCCGGGTGATGGAAATGGCATTGTCCACAAAGCAGACGCGGCCCGCGAGCATGGCCTGGTTGTTGGAAGGCGGCGTCCAGGTGAACACCTCCGGGGTTTCCGTGTCCTGGTAGAGGGCCTTCATGTACTTGAGCGCTTCGACGGTGTTCTTGGAATTGATGGTGACGTTGCCCTCGACGTCCTGCTCGGCGCCGCCGAAGGACCAGAGGATAGCGCGCATGGCCATGCTGGTGTCGAGCTCCTGGCCCAGGCCGATGCCGCACGGCGGGCCGGTCTTGTCCGCCTTGCGGATTTTCCTGGCGCCGGCGAGCAGGTCATCATAAGTGTCCGGCCCATTCGGATATCCCGCGGGGATCCACATGCTCTTATTCCAGTTCCCGGGGTCGGGCGTGTAGGCGTCGGAGAAGGCGAAATACTTCTTGGTCTTCGGGTTGAAGGTGGACTTGTGGGCCAAGTCGATCATCTTGCCGTGCTTCCTCTCCACTTCCTGGTACACATGGGACATATCCACCACGTGCTTTTCGTAGGCGGCCGGCGGGGAGAGGAACATAAAGATGTCGTGTCCCTTCCTCGCGGAAACCTCCGAGGCGGCCCGGGCCGGGAGGTCCACCAGGTTGATGTTGTCCACGACGACGTTGACGTTGTTCTTTTGTCCCCATTCAACCGTGTAGGTCTTGTTAAACCACACGTCCCAGGCAGGGACAAAGTGGCTCCACTGGATGATTTTCAAGGTTTTCTGCTGGGCTGCCGCGCGCTCTGGAAACAGGAACGCCGGCCCCATTCCAGCCGCCAGTGCGGCGGCGCCCGTGGTCTTGATCATTTCCCTGCGAGTCATTCCTCGTGCGCGTTTCTTCGCCATTGCGCGTACCTCCTTGAAAATTTTTAGTTGCTTCCCGGAGACAAGCCGCGAAACCCGGACACTCCGCCCGCTTGCCGGGTGTCGTTCGTCAATTCGCGCGTATTCTACGTCCGGCGCAAGCCCGCCGCAACCCCGGCATTGCGCCGGGGTTGCGACACGGCTCCGCATTCCGCTCGAAGACCTGCGGGGAGAGGGCCGGAACCGCCGGGGGGGTGGCGGGAACCGCAGCCTTCCGATTTCCGCTGCAATTTGAGAATGCCGGCGGAGCGCAGTGGTGAGCGCCCCGCCGGCTGGTTGGAATCCGGCTTAGAAGGTAAAGATGGTGCCGAATTCGTTGCGCCAATCGTGGTTGACGTGCGCGTCCACGCCGCGGAACAGCACCCGCGTGGAGTCCGCCGTGCGCGTGTCGTACCACGAGGTTTCGTGGACGAGTTCCGCCCACCGGTTGATTTTGTAGCGAAGCGAAATGGGGACGATGTCGGTGCGTTGCAAGTGGTTGCCCCCGCTCCGGATCACGTCTCTCGCGTACGCGGCGTCCACGCCGTAACCAATGAACAACCTCCAGCCGGCGTTTCGGCCGTCCGGGTTGGCATGAAACACACGAGAAAGCGGGATGCCCAGTTGTGTGAGACCGCCGTAGCCGCGAATGGGCCGATACGGCTCAATGTACGCCGGGGCAGCCGTTGTGGCAGTGGCGTGAGTGGCGAATGTGATGGGGTCGCCCGAGTTGGAGTAAGCGTTCTGGCCGATGCTAGCGTAGCAAGCCCCTACGGTAGCTGTACCGGCAGTGCATGTTGCGGTCGTCGCCCCGCCCCCCACGACCGCGCCGGTGCACCCAGGCATTCCGGGTACGCAGATCAACTCCGACGGTGGAATGGTGATGGCCGTGCCGCCCTCTGCGTCCGCGAAGGCGGAATTGAGCTGGCCCGCGAACATGAAGCGCATGTCGTCGCCTTTATAGAGCTTGGCGACAATCGTGAACCAGGGTGTGGGGATCTGGGCTTCCACGGTAAACATATTCTGCGGAAGGGTGACCGTATATCCGGTCGGGTAGAAACTTCGGAGGCTGCAAGTCCCCGCAGCTCCCCCATTGGGGCAGGCGAGGTTGACAGACGCGGGAATGAGCGTCGCCGGGATGTTGCCCGCCAGCACGATTTCCTGGGCCTGTTCGTGGCCGCCGCTGACGATGAGTTCGGCATTCGGTACGCCCTTCCAGTCTGAGTTCAGAGGGAAGTCGAACACGATGCGTCCCTGCACGCCTGGCTGGCCGCTGTCGGGGCCGAGAATGGCACCGAAGCGTGATTGGTTTTGAAAGCCCGTGGGAATAACGCCCGCCGAGCCGAGCAGGGCGTTGGTCACCGAGGTGTTGAGGCCGGAGTCGCCGAAGGCGCCCAGAGTGATGGCGAACTCGGGTGCGATCTTCAGTTTTCCGGTGGTGAACTGGAGGCCGGTCTTGAACTGCGGGACGCGCTCATAGGGGTTTCCTTGAGCGACGCCGGCGGTGTACTGGATGACGTCGTACTGGGTGGACGAAGCGAGCAACGTCCAGTCCTGTCCGAACTCGGCAAACCAGTTTGTGCCGTCGCTGAACTTGTAGTCCATGCGCATGAACGCCAGGCGCAACTGGGCCTGTGTGGTCCGGGTGGAGCTGATGTTGGTGCTGTTGACCACGGTGTAGTCGCCGGCCCAGTCGAATTCCAGCTTGCCGGTCAGAATAAGGTTAGGTCCGCTGATCGGCCAGTAGAAGTTGGAGCCGAAGCGTGCGGTGCGGGCCGCGATGCGGAACTGATTGCCAGAATTGGGCCCTGTATCGCCCAGCAACAAGGGAAGCGGGAAATCGTTGTTGCCGAACGTGGTGCCGCCGCTGTTCGACGTGTCGGAGATCGCGGTGGCTTTGAAGAACCCGTAGGGGTTGATGATGATGCCACTGCCGAGCTTGATGTCGGGAATGATGCCCTTGGGATCCTTGGGCAGTGTGATGGGCAGGACGCGAACCGGAGCGACCGCAGGAATCGTTGAGGCGTCGGCGGTCGCGCCGTCGGTGTTGTCGTAGCCGGCCATCATGTCACTGGTCGGCCATTCCGCCATCTTAACGGCCTTCGCCGGAGCCGGGCTAACCGGTTCGGCTGCTGCCGCCGGCGCTGGGCTCGGTGAGGAGGCAGCATTCATCAGGTGCGCTCCGCTGGTAGTGTTCGCTGAAGCGGAAGCGGATACGGCCGATGCGGCTACCGTCGTGTTGTACTCGTCCTGGCTGATGAGCCCCTTGGAGAGGAGCAGATGCGCCAGCCGCTCGTTGGCCTCGCCGGTGGTTGAAGCCGTGCGAATCGTCGCGGCTTCCTCCGCCGTCAAGATGCCCTTGGATTGCAAGAGCTGTACGAGCGGATTCGATGCAGTCTGGTGATCGGCCTGCTGCGCGGCGACTGGAATGGCCAGCGCCGAGACAGCTACGATCACCAGGATGAGACGAATCACCCTGTTCATGGATAAGCCTCCACGGAAGATTTGAGACACGAATGGCTTGTGGACCTGCTGGAACCCACAGACCCCCCCTGGGTATGCGGTAAAGCCGAAAACTTGATACCTTTGCGGCGTAGAAAAGTCAAGGGATTGTTGGGTTTTTCGCGTGTGACGTGTGTCACGAAGGTCTATGACCCGCGTCACGAAAAAATCGGACCGCTTCTCATGGAATTTTTGTTTCGGCCATCTGCGCTGCGCGAGAAGAACCGGGCCGCAGCGCCGGCCTTGCGCCTCTCGCCCGGCTTGCTAGACTCATTGCGTCCGCGCCGATGGAACCCCTGGCAGCCGAAAGCCGATACCTGGAAAACCAGGTGGCCTACGCGAGGCCGATCTTCCTGGTGCTCGCGCTGGTCGACCTGGTGGAGGCGATGCCCGTTCCGAGAGGGCAGATCAGTTTCGCCTTCCTGGTAATTTACCTGCTCGTTGCGCTGGTTCTGGCGTTCGTGGCCTCGACGGACTGGCTGCCCGGCCTGCGTCTGTCTCCCCTGGCCGACGTCATTCTCTTCGCCGCCTATTTCGCGCTGATGCCGCCCGTCTCGTCGGTGATCTTCCTGTACTTGTTCGTGTGCTTCGCCAGCTCCATCTTCTGGCAGTTGAAGCAGACGGTGGTCCTGGCCGGGGTGACCTCGCTGGGCCTGCTGCTGCGCGTAATCCTGATAGGGCAGGACCGCTGGCCGACGCTGCTCTCCTGGCCCGCCATGGGCGTGGGCACGTTTGGCGCGGGGGTGGGCCTGGGATTCCTGGCCGACCGCCAGCGGCGCCACGCCTGGGAGGCCCAGTTCCTTTCCCAGCTCACGGCGCTGCTGGACGTGGAGCGCGGGCTTTCCGAGTCCATCCGGCAGTTGCTGCAAACACTGGCCCGCAATTTCCGATGCGAGCGCGCGCTGCTGGTGTTTCTGGATTCCGAGATGGAGCGGCTGTTCGTGTGGACGGCGCGGCGCGAGGAAGGCGAACGGATCAGCCCGCAGTCCTACCCGCCGCTGCGCGCTGATGCTTTTCTGGTGGACTGTCCGGACGCCACGGTGTGCTGGAATTCGCTGGAGGGGAGCGGGGAAGGCTTCGGCTGGGACCGGCGGAATGGCCAGCGCCTGCAGGATATTCCGAGGATCCCGGGAATTTCCCGCCGCGAACTGGAGATCAACGCGGTGGCCGCCGCCACGTTCGACTTTGGAGGGAAGCCTGCGGGCCGCTTGCTGCTGGTCAATCAGGAGCGCAGCCTGTCTCCCCGCGAGTTGCGCTGGTTCGAGCGCATCGCCGCCTCGCTGAGCGCCCCGCTGGAAAACCTGTACCTGCTGCGGCACCTGCGGGCCCGGGTGATTGATTCGGAGCGCAGCCGCATCTCCCACGATCTGCACGACGGCACCCTCCAGACCATCCTCGGCTCGATCATCCAGCTCGATGTGATGCGCAAGAACCTGCATCCCGGGCACACCCTGGCTGCGGACCTGGAAAATCTGGAAAACACGCTGCGGCGCGAACATGGCGAATTGCGCAAGCTGGTACTGGACTTGCGCCCGCTGCGGGTGGCCCGGGCGGATATGATTGATTTGATCCGCGGGCATTGCGAGCGCTACCGCCAGGAAGCCAAAATTGAGGTGGATTGCCTGCTGGAGGAGCTGGACCTGCGCGTCTCCGACCGCGTGTGCCGCGAGCTCTTCCAGATCTGCCGCGAGGCATTGAACAATGTGAAAAAGCATGCACAGGCCACGCACGTCGTGATAAAACTATGGCAGGACGAGGCTTCGGTCCATCTGGTGATTGACGACAACGGGCAGGGCTTCAGTTTTGCCGGTCGTTTTACAAGCGAGGAGCTCAACCGGCTGCGCATCGGCCCCATATCCATAAAGGAGCGTACGCGGGGAATCGGCGGTCTGCTGACGGTGGAATCCACGCCCGGCCACGGCGCGCGGATCCTAGTCGAGGTCCCCATCAACTGAAATGGCCAAGGCAAAAAACCCGATTCGCGTGGCGATCGCCGACGACCACCCCATTTTCCGCGACGGCCTGCGGAAGCTGCTGGAACACGAAGACGACATCGTAGTGGTCGGCGAGGTTTCCAGCGGCTCGGAGTGCCCCGGGCTGCTCGCCAAGATCAAGCCGGACATCCTGCTGCTGGATCTGCGCATGCCGGATAAGGACGGGCTGACGCTGCTCGAGGAAATGAATTTCGACACCATGACCAGCCGGGTAATCGTGCTGACGGCGACGGAAGACGACCGCGACGTGGTGCGCGCCATGCGTCTGGGGGCCCGCGGAGTGGTGCTGAAGCAATCCGCCTCCGACCTGCTGATCAAGAGCATCCGCAAAGTAGCCGGAGGGGAAATCTGGCTCGACAAGCGCATGACCAGCGAGGTGATGAAAGCTTTTGCCAAGTCCACGGAGACGGGCCGGCGGGAAAAACCGCTGCTGAGCGACCGGGAAAAGGAAATCGTGCAGCTCGTGGCCCAGGGGTATCGCAACCGCGAAATCGGCGAAAAGCTGTTCATCAGTGAACAGACGGTGAAAAACCACCTGCACAATATCTTCGACAAACTGGGCGTATCCGACCGCCTGGAGTTGGCGCTCTACGCCATCCATCACCGCATCACGGACCAGACCTGAAGCAGCGCGGGCCCGCCGCTCGCCTCTTTCCTTCCTCCCTCGCTCCGCTGCATCGTCGGTTCTAGTACCCCCGTACCGCCGGAACCTGCCGTGGTTTAGCCCCGAGGCGCTATTGCCGCCGCGCGCGTGCCCGCCTAGCCTAGGGGAATTAGCGGAGGCCTATGTTGACCGACTCGGATCGCAGAAACGTGCAGCGCTTCCACCTGAAGCTCCCGCTGGTCGTGCGATGCGGCCAGGAGGCCGGAGAAAAGGCGGGGGTGAAGTCGGGCGAGAAGGCCGGCGAAAAGGTCACGACGGCGAGCAAGGACGTCAGCTCGCGTGGCGTCTACTTTTTCCTTCCCCGGGACGTGTGCCAGGGCGCGCCGGTGGAGATCGTTATGACGCTTCCCCATGAACTCACCATGGCCGGGCCGGTTCAGGTGCGCTGCCTCGGCCGGGTGCACCGCTCGGAAAAACTGGACACTGGAGAACTGGGCGTGGTGGCCACCATCGAACGATACGAATTCCTGCGCGGAGAAGAAGAACAGTAGTTCTCCCGCGGTACGAGCCTTGCCTGCTTTCTGCGGAAGTGGGCAGGAAGGCCGGGACGCCTTGGCCCCTCAGCGATCGCGTCCCGGCCTTTGTT
>DATEQM010000061.1:0-18128 GCA_035272605.1 Candidatus Acidiferrales bacterium
GCTCGGGGCGAGAGGCGGCGCAGGCAGGGTTCGGTAGGAACGGATCACAGGTTGAGGGGAGGGAAGTAATGGGCGCACACGCGGCAGCGGTTCATCAGCATGCTCCGCCGCAGGGTTTTCTCTGGAAATACATCTTCAGCAAAGACCACAAAGTCATCGGAATTCAGTACTACCTGCTCGCGCTGGTGGCGGTGTTCACGGGGATGGCGCTCTCCCTGCTGATGCGGATCCACCTGGTGTGGCCGAACGTGAAGATTCCGGGGATGGACGGCGATTTCACTCCCGAAAAGTACCTCGCGCTGATGACCATGCACGGCACGATCATGGTGTTCATGGTGCTGACCACGGCGCCGCAGGCGGGCTTCGGAAATTATTTCCTGCCCATTCAGATCGGCGCCGCGGACATGGCCTTCCCGACGCTGAACATGATGTCGTTCTGGACCACGTTCATCTCGTTCTGCTGCCTGATCGCGGCGTTCTTCGTGGAGGGCGGGGCGCCGATCAGCGGCTGGACGGCGTATTCGCCGCTTTCGACGCTCGGCTCGATCGCCGGCCCCGGGGAGGGGCTGGGCCAGACGATGTGGATCATTTCGATCGCGTTTTTCTGCGCCGCGTCGCTGATGGGGGCGATCAACTTTATTACCACGGTGATTGACCTGCGCGCGCCCGGGCTGAGCATGATGCGGCTGCCGCTGACGGTGTGGGCCTGGTTCATCACCGCGATCCTGAGTTTGCTGGCGTTCGGCGTGCTGCTCTCCGCGGGCATCCTGATGCTGCTGGACCGGCTGGGCGGGACGAGTTTCTTCATCCCCGGCGGGCTGGTGGTGAGCGGGATTCCGCAGACGGCGCATAAGGGAGGTTCGCCGCTGCTATGGCAGCACCTGTTCTGGTTCTTCGGCCACCCGGAAGTGTACATCGCCATCGTGCCGGGGATGGGCGTGGCGTCGCACGTACTGTCCACGTTTGCGCGCAAGCCGGTGTTCGGCTACCGCGCGATGGTGTATGCCATGTCCGCGATCGGCATACTCGGGTTCATGGTGTGGGGCCACCACATGTTCGTCAGCGGGATGAGCCCGTACACCGGCTTTGCGTTTTCGCTGATGACCATGGCCATCGGAGTGCCCTCGGCCATCAAGACGTTCAACTGGCTGGGCACGCTCTGGGGCGGACAAATCCGGTTCACCAGCACGATGTTGTTCGCGCTGGGGTTCGTCAGCTTATTCGTCTCCGGCGGGCTCTCCGGCCTGTTCCTGGCGCAGCCTGCCATCGATCTCTATCTGCACAACACCTACTTCGTCGTGGCGCATTTCCATTTGATCATGGGGGTAGCGGCCATCTTCGGGATGTTCGCGGCGACTTACCTGTGGTTCCCGAAAGTCACGGGCAGGAAGCTCAACGAAACGCTGGGCAAACTGCACTTCTGGATCACGCTGCCGGGCGTGTACCTGATTTTCATGCCTATGCACTACCTGGGGCTGGCGGGGGCGCCGCGGCGCTATGCGGATTCGACCGCGGTGCAATACCTGCCGGCGTTGCAGCCGGTGCACCATTTCATCAGCATCTGCGCGTTCATCACCATCGGGGCGCAGCTCCTGTTCCTGGCCAACCTGATCTGGAGCCTGAAGTTCGGCGAGAAGGCGGCCATCAATCCCTGGGAGTCCACCACGCTGGAGTGGACGATTCCCTCGCCACCGCCGTTCGATAATTTTGGGGGCCGCGAGCCGGTGGTGTACCGCGGGCCGTATGAATACGGCGTGCCCGGTTACGCGGAGGATTACCAGCCGCAGGACGTCGAGCCGGGCAAGTTGAAGCCCGGGACGGCGACGGCCTAGAGGCCCGAGAAAATTGATGCCCGGCGCGACCATTGCCGACGATCTGGAAATCACCTCGAGCGGAGGCCCGGGCGGGTCGTCGTCTGCCGGGCCGCCGGAAGGCCGCGGCGGCGGGCGCGGTGGTGGCGACGGGGATTCGCAGCCCGGGCCGCGGCGGCGCGGAGTTCCGGGGCGCGTCTATTTCACGGGCATCTGGCTGGCGCTGGCGGCGATTCTGATGTTTTTCATGGCCCTGGTGAGCGCCTACATCGTGCGCAAAGGCACGGGCGGGGACTGGCGGCCGGTGACGCTGCCGCGCATCCTGTGGCTAAACACGGCAGTGCTGCTGCTGAGCAGTTTGGCGCTGGAAGCCTCGCATCGGGCCTGGGAGCGGGAAGACGCGAAGGCCTTCCGCGCGTGGTGGGCGGGCGCGACGGCGCTCGGCGTGCTGTTTCTCGCCGGGCAATTGGTCGCCTGGCGCGGATTGGCGGCCGCGGGCGTGTATCTGGCCACGAATCCGAGCAGCAGTTTTTTCTATCTGCTGACTGCGGCGCACGGATTGCATCTGGCCGGAGGGCTGGTGGCGCTCGGGTACGTGATGACGCGGGGCTGGGTGCGGTTGCGCGCCTCGGGCGGAGTGGCAGCAGAGGTGGCGGGGATTTACTGGCATTTCATGGACGGGCTGTGGGTGTTCCTGCTGCTTGTCCTCACACTGGGACGGTGACGAATGACGGAAACGCACAGCGAAGTGGCGGCCGGGGCGTGGAGCGGTGGCGGGTCCCCGTACGCGATCGGGCATAAAAAGCTGGGCATGTGGCTGTTCATCATGTCGGATGTGATGACCTTCACGGCGCTGCTGATGGCCTACAGCTACTCACGACTGGCCAATCCGGACTGGCCGAGGCACGTGTTTCCCATCTGGCCGGCGATTGCCTTTTCGACGACGATGACAGTGGTGCTGCTGGCCAGCAGCCTGACCATGGTGATGGCGGTGGCGGCGGCGCATCGGGGCGCGCGCGGGGCGGCGGTGAAGTGGCTGCTGGCCACGATGGCCGGGGGATTGATTTTCTGTGGGCTGCACATTACAGAATGGCTGCACCTGATCGATGAGAACCTGCGGCTGTTTTCTAACGACTGGGGTTCGCCGCTGTTCGGAGCCACGTTCTTCGGCATCACCGGGCTGCACATGACGCACGTGATCTGCGGGGTGATCTACCTGGGCGTGATCGCGTACGGGTACGGCACCTCCCGGTTCGACGGCGAGGACGTGGAAGTGAGCGGGCTGTACTGGCACTTCGTGGACCTGGTGTGGATGTTCGTGTTCCCGATGATCTATCTGATGAGCGTGAAGTACAAGTAAGGAGAGGGGAATGAGCGCACACGCAGCAGCGGTACACGAAGCCTCGCATGGCGGATCGAACCGCCTGTTCCTCAGCGTGTGGGTCGGGCTGGTGGCCATCACCATGGGCGAGGTCTACATTGCCTACCTGGAATTTCCGGCGGTGACCATGCTGCTCATGCTGATCGGGCTCTCGATTCTGAAAGCCGGGCTGATCATGGCCTACTTCATGCACCTGCGGTTCGAAAAGCTGGGACTGTTCCTGACGCTGATTCCGGCCACCATCTTCTGCGTCGGGATGATGACGGTGATTTTTCCGGACAGCCTGAGGCTGCTGCACATCCGGCTGATGCCCTGAGGGATGGGAAAGAAACCTTACGGGGACATGGGAATGGGAATCATGAGGCCAGCCATCCGAATCGCCGCGACGGGAGCAGCGCTGCTCGCCGCGGCGCCGCGCGTGCTGGCGCAGGGATGTGCCATGTGCTACACGGAAGCAGCGGCGCAAGCCCCGGGCGCGGCGCGGCAGCTCGACTATGCCATCCTGACGCTGCTCGTCCCCAGCGTGCTGATGTTCGGCGGCGTCCTGTTCGCCGCGTTCCGCCGCAAGGAGCAAGACCTCTTGGCAAATGGACCACTGCCCGCCCGGAGCTGTGCCACTCCAGGAAAGTCCGTCCCCGAACCAACCCGATATCTTGTTCCGGGCGCCTCGCCCCGCAGTTCTTAGCATCCGCGGGTGCCGGGTTACGAGCGGCCTGTTGATGCACCGATTGAAATCCGGGGCGCTTGATCCGGGGCGGTCGGGAGCGCGTCAGGTTCTTGTAAGTTGCCATAATACGCTGTATTCTCCGGCCATGGACAAACAGACCGTCAGTTTCCGTTTGGATTCGGACAAAGTCTCCGCGCTGGACGCGCTGGCGAGTTCGCTGGAGCGGGACCGCACGTACCTGCTGAGTGAGGCCGTGAGCGCGTATCTGGACGTGCAGCAGTGGCACGTCGAGCGGATCAAAGCCGGAATTGCCGCGGCCGACGCCGGGAAATTGGTTAGCCATCGCAAAGTGAAGGCGATGGCCTCCCGATGGAGCCGGCGGAAATAAAGTTTGCCTAGAAGAAGCGAGCCACACACGATTCCCCTCAACGGTTCTTCGCCAGTTGAGTACTATCTGGCATGAAAATCGAATGGACAGACCCGGCCACGCACGACTTGCGGGCGACCTACGACTACTGGGCTGAGCAAGAATCTGCGGCTGCTGCCGATAAGACCCTAGACATCATTCTTTCAGCCGTTGAGATGCTGGGGCGGCATCCCGCAGCCGGGCGGCGTGGCCGCGTTGCTGGAACGCGCGAGCTGGTGATTTTGGGTACGCCCTTCCTGGTAGCCTATCGGCTGCATCGCGGCTCAGTCCAGGTGCTGGCGGTTCTCCACGGTGCCCGGAAGTGGCCGGAGCACTTTTAAGAAGCAGAAACGCTAATCTCTTCAGCGAATTACGGCTCCGGCTACGGCTGCGGCGACGCGTTCGATTTGCTCCGCTGTCAACTCCGGGTAGATGGGCAGGGAGAGGACTTCCAGGGCGGCGCGCTCGGCCTGGGGCATGGAGCCGGGCTGCTGGCCCAGGTAGGCGAACATGGGCTGGAGGTGGAGGGGGACCTGGTAATACACCGCGGAGGCGATGCCCAGGCCGGCCAGGTGTTTTTGCACGCGGTCGCGCTCCGGGACGCGGATGGTGTACTGGTGGTAGACGTGGGTCGAGCCGGGAGCGATGCGCGGGAGCGTGATTCCCGGGACGGCGCGCAGCAGCTTCTCGTACCGCGCCGCATGGGCCTGGCGGCCGGCGGTCCATTGCTCCAGGTGGCGAAGCTTGACGCGGAGGATGGCCGCTTGCAATTCATCGAGGCGGCTATTCCAACCCTGCTCTTCGCTGATGTATTTGTTCGCGACGGTGCCATGGCCGCGCAGACTGCGCAGGCGGGCCGCGCCTTGGGGCGACGAAGTAAGCACCATACCCGCGTCGCCGCAGGCGCCCAGATTCTTGGTGGGATAAAAGCTCAGGCAGCCGAAATGGCCGAGGGAGCCCACGCCACGTCCTCCGCAGGTGGCGCCGATGGCCTGCGCCGCGTCTTCAATCACGGCCAGGTGCGCGGCGCGCGCCACGCGAAGGATTCTTTCCATCTCGGCGGGCTGGCCGAACAGATGGACGGGCACGATGGCCTTGGATCGCGGGGTGATGCGGCTTTCGAGCTGCGCGGCGTCGAGATTGAAAGTGTCCGGCAGTATGTCGCAGAAAACAGGCGTGGCTCCCAGCAGGCTGACGGCATCGGCTGTGGCGATATAGGTGAAGGCCGGGACGATCACCTCGTCACCCGCGCCCACACCTGCCGCGCGCAGCGACAGCAGGAGCGCATCCGTGCCGGAAGCGACGCCCACGGCGTGCAACGCGCCGCAGGTCTTGGCGATTTCCTGCTCAAAGGCCTGCACCTGCGGGCCGAGGATGAAGTGGCCGCTGCGGAGCACGTTTTCAACGGCGGCGCGCAGTTCCTGCTGAATCGTTTCGAACTGGGCGGCCAGATCGAGCATGGGGATGGCCGCCGGAGGGTTTGGGGAGTGCATCACAGGCCCTGCGTTGTGAGCGGGAGTCGCGAGATGCCTGCGGGGTTCACTACCGGAGCCGCGCGGGCGGGTCGGCGGCAGCGGGCATCTCCGCCGCGGGGGCCGCGGGCGGCGAGTCGGGCAGGCGCGAGGGCGCCGGGCGCGACAGGCCGATGCCGCGATTCATGTCCAAGTGCTCCTTCGCGCATGCCGGGCAGTAGGATTTGCCGGTTTCGTCGTCGCGCAGACTGACGAGATCATAGCAGCCGTGAATGCACTCGCAGTAGCCGGTTCCTGCGGAGGTTTTGATTGCTACCAGCGCCATGGAAAATCTCCCGGGGAGGATAGTAGCTGGCCTTTGGGGAGGAGGCAACAGGAGGGTGGCAGGGAGGTAGAGGAAGCAGAGGAGGGAAAGGAAGTAGAGGAGGGAAAGGAAGTAGAGGAGGGAAAGGAAGTAGAGGAAGTAGAGGAGAGAGGCGCCCAGCCTCGCCGCGGCGAGTGGCTGCGCCACTCGGGGAGGCTACTGCTCCTTCATTTCGTAGTTGCTGAAGGGCTGATGGTAGTTCTGGCGGAGTTCCACCCAGACGGTATCGGGAATGGTATTGAAAACCTCAACGACCCTGGGATCGAACTGCGATCCCGCGTGGCGCCGGATCTCCTCTTTCGCTTCCTGCAAGGGCAAGGCTTTGCGGTACGGGCGGTCGGAGATCATGGCGTCGAGCGTGTCGGCCACGGCGAAAACGCGGGCCCCGAGAGGAATCTGGTCGGATTTCAGGTTGCGGGGGTAGCCGGTGCCGTCGTATTTCTCCTGGTGGGAGAGCACGATCTCGGAGGCCTCGCGGAGGAAGGGGATGCGTTCCAGGACCTGATAGCCGATGTCGCAGTGGGTGCGCATGATCGTGGTTTCTTCCGGAGTGAGCGGCCCGGGTTTGCGCAGGATGCTATCGGGAATGCCCATCTTTCCGATGTCGTGGAGGAAGGCGCCGCGGGCGATCTGGCGGAGCTCCGCTTCGTCCACACCCATGGCGCGGGCCATGACGATGGTCATGGCGGTGACGCGCTGGCAATGGCCCTCGGTCTCCGCGTCCTTGAGGTCGAGGGCGCTGGCCAGGGCCTCCAGGGTGTAGTCGTAGGACTGCTCCAGCTCTTCGAGGGCCTGGGAGAGTTGCAGGGTGCGCTCCTCGACGCGGCGTTCAAGCTCCTGCTGGTAGAGCCGGTTTTCGTAGATCAGGCGGCGGTGCTCGAGGGCGCGGCGCACGCTCAGGAAGAGCTGCTCCTTCTCAAAAGGCTTCAGGATGTAGTCGTAGGCGCCGCGGCGCATGGCTTCAATGGCCGTGGAGATGTCGTGCATGGCTGTGACCATAATCACAGGGATGTCGGCATCGTAGCCCCGCACCATCTCGATCAGCTTCAGGCCGTCCACGCCGGGCATCACCAAGTCGCTGAGCACGAGATCGAAGCTGGACTCGCGCATGGCGCGGATGGCTTCCTCGCCGTTTCCGGCGGTTTTGCAGTGGTATCCCTGCGCGGTGAGAAGCGTGGAAACCACCTCGCGGATGGCTTCTTCATCGTCCACAATGAGGATGCGTTCCGGGTTCACCTGAGGCTCCTAACGGCTCCCCCAGTATACGGCTGGGCACAGTGGGCCGCTAGGTTTATTGCCCTTGTGCGCTCTCCAGTACATAGTCCAAGCCTGTCGTCCGTAGCAACCTCTCGCGCCGTCCGCTAGTCCGGAAGGACGTGCGCCACCCGACAGTGCCGTGATGGTCGGTCCTGGGCTCCTCACGATCGGCTGGCAACATGCAGCGGTGTCGCTGCTCCTCTGCCTGATCTACGTCCTGCTGTATCCCCAGCTCCGAGAGCGCGCATTCCGGCTGTGGATCGCCGGATGGACGATTTCTTCGGTGTTCGGTTTCGCCACGGGCGGCGGGCCGATGCTGGTGCGGGCGCTGTCCATGCTGGCGGCGATTGGCGGCTCGGCCCTGCTGCTGGGAAGCATCATGGAATGGATCGGCTGGGAGCGGCGTTTGCATTACCTTTGGCCGCTCGGCCTGGCACTGATGGGCATGGCCTGCCTGGGAATTGTACTGGCGCCCCGGTCGGTGTTCGCCTGGTGGGGAGCGCACCTTCTGCACGCGGGCTTCATGATCGCCGCGGGCTGGCTGCTGTGGCGTTCCCGGCTCCGCGTGCACTTTCCCGCCCTGGCGGCGCTCAGCGGAGCGCTGCTGTTGCGCGGGCTGCACCTGCTGGATCCCAACCGTCTGCCCGGTTCGGTGGTAGACCCCCTGCGGCTGAATCTGGATTTCCTGCTCTCGCTGGCCGTGGGTATGGCCATGGTGGGGGTGGTAGTGACGGAAATCCGGCGGCGAGCGCGGCAGATGGATCGCGGGATGGAACGCCTGGCGGAGATCTCGGCCGCGGCAGCCGGTGTAGGGAACGCGGATGAGCTGTTCCGGATGGTGCTGGAAAGGATGCTGGCCTACCTGCGCGCTCCGGCAGGCTGGATCGGCCTGGTGACGCGGGAAGAACAGGAAGGCCGGCTGGAGCTCACTTACCTGAAAGGATTTTCCGAGGTCTTCCGGCGCGAATCGCCGGAATTCGACGTGAGCGAGCCCTGGCTGGAAAAGATCCGCGCTTCGGGCGCGCTGGTATTCTCGCTCGACGATGATTCCCGGCCCGAACTGCGCCGCCTGCTGCGGTCGGAGCATCTCGGATCGCTGCTGTGCGCCCCCGTGCTTGCCGAGGGTTCCCCGGAAGGCACGTCCCGCGAGCTTCTGGCGGTGCTGGCCGCCGGTTCTCCCAATCCGCTGGAATTCACCGAAGGGGATCGGCGTTTCCTGGACAGTATGGCGGGACTGGTGAACGTGCATTGGCAGCGGCTGCGGCTGGCGGAACAGGCCGCCGGAACGAAACGCCAATGGACGGCGTTGCTGGACGAGGTCGAGGACCCGGTCGTGCTGCACGACGACCGCTACCGCATCGTGCAGGTCAACGCGAGCGCCATCCGGAGGCTGGGCGGCGAGTCCGAGAGCCTCATCGGGCGTCCCCTGCGGGATGTGCTGCGCCCCGGCCCGGCCCACTGGAACCACTGTCCGTATTGCGAGGAGGTGGCCGGGCGACCCAGCGAGCGCGATCCCAATTTTGGGGGCTTTCTCTCTGCCACGGCTGCGGCGCTGGAAGGTCCCGACGGGCGTCCCGCCACTCTGCACCTGCTGCGCGACGTGACCGCGCGCCGCCGGGCAGAAGAAAAACTCCGCGACCTGTTTGAGAACATGCAGGAGGGCGCCTTCCTCTCCACTCCCGGCGGGCGCTTCCTGGACTTCAACGAAGCGTTCCGGCGCATCGTGGGCTACGAAACGCGCGAAGAACTGCTGCGCGCGGACATCCCCAACGACCTCTTCGTGAATTCCATTGACCGGGAGCGATTGATGAAGCTGCTGCGCGATCACGGCTCGGTGAGCGGGTTCGAATTCCCGATGCGGCGGAAGGACGGGGAGATTATCACGGTGATGGAGTCGAGCGTGGCCGTGCGCGACGCCACCCGCGGGGTGGTGGCGGTTCAAGGATTCCTGCTGGACGTATCGGAACGGAAGCGGGCGGAGCTGGAAATCCGGCGCCGCAACCGCGAACTCCTGCTGCTCAATTCCATCGGCCAGGCGCTCAGCCAGCCCCTCGAACTCGACGACCTGCTGACGCGCGCGCTTCGCCAGGTGACCGATTTATTCGACCTGGATCTTGCCGCTGTGTTCCTGGTGGATGAGGCCTCGCGCAGCATGGAGAGGCGCGCTGCGGTGGGCCTGCGGTCCAAAGGATCCGACTGGGGCCAGCCCAACGCGGTGCCGCGGGAACTGTTCGACCAACTGCGGCGTACCCACGCCACGGTTCTGCCGCCGCAGGCGCTGGCGCCGGTGCGGGGGTTCCAGAGCTTATCGGAGGAGGAGGATCTGCAGGTCTGGCGCATGATCGTGCTGTGGTGGAAGGAGCGCATCGTGGGCGGGTTGCTGGTGGGCAGCCGGACGCGCAACGAACTGGCCGGCGCCGAACTGAGCCTTCTGGTCGCGGTGGCCAATCAGATTTCCGCCCGCGTGGAGACTACCGCGCTCTACGAAGCCACGCGCCAGGCGCTGGAAACCCTGCGCCGTACCCAGGAACAACTGGTGCAAAGCGAAAAAATGGTGGCCATCGGCCAACTGATCTCCGGCGTGGCCCACGAGCTGAACAACCCGCTCACCGCCATCCTGGGTTACAGCGAATTGCTGGAAACCTGTCCCGGCGCCTCCGCGCAGATCGGCGAGTTTGGGGTGAAGATCGCCAAGCAGGCGCAACGCACCCAGAAAATTGTGCAGAACCTGCTGAGCTTTGCGCGGCAACAAAAGCCGGAGCGGCGGGCCGTACAGGTGAACGAGGTGCTTGAGGACACGCTGGCCCTGCGCGACTACGACTGGCGCCGCTGCCGCATATCCATTCATCGCAACCTGGAACCGCGGCTCACCGAGATCCAGGGAGACCGGCATCAGCTCCAGCAGGTTTTCCTGAACATCCTGAACAATGCTTTTGACGCGTTGAAGGCCGCGCCGGAACCCCGCAGCATTTGGGTACGCACCGCGACCGAGGGAGAACGGGTGCTGGTCGAGGTGGCCGACAGCGGGCCCGGGGTGCGCGAGCCGATGCGCGTCTTCGATCCTTTCTATACTACGAAGCCGGTGGGGGAAGGGACGGGCCTGGGACTCAGCATCTGTTACGGGATTCTGAAGGAGCACGGCGGGGAAATCGAAGTGCGCAACCTTCCGGCGCGCGGCGCCAGCTTTTCGGTGTATTTGCCCGTCTCCCCCAGTGCCGGACCGGGCGAGCGAACGGAAACCTCCGCGCCTGCGCGACCCGGGGCGCGGGCGGCCGCTACGGGAGTGACGATTCTCCTGGTGGACGACGAGGAAGCCGTGCTCGAAGTGGAGCGCGAAATCCTGCGCGAGCGCGGGCACAGGGTGCACGTGGCCACCACCGTCCCGGAAGCGACCGCGCTGCTGGAGAGCGCGGAAGTGGACGTGATCATCTCCGATTTCAAACTTTCCGGCCTGCTCGGCGGCCAGGAACTCTACGGATGGGTGCGGCACCGGCGCCCGGGGCTTACCGAACGCCTGATCTTTACTTTCGCCGACGGGCAAAGCGAGGAGGCGGCGCGCTTCCTGGCCGCGAGCGGATGCTCGTCGCTCCACAAACCATTTCGAGTGGACGAGCTTCTTTCCGCGGTGCACCAGGCCCTGACCCAGCGGAAAGCCTCCGCGCTCAGGGAGTAATCGCGCCGGCGGGGAAGTCGAGGGCCAGCGAGGCCTGCTCCAGGCGGCTGCCCAGGCCTCCGATGATCGCGGCCATCCGCCCCATATCCTCCGCGGCGGGCCACCCCAGAAGAATCCGGAAGACAACCATCCCGTACAAGATCTGGAAGCGCAGGTTCAGCAGGAGCAGCTCGCCTTCCTGCCGTGCTTTGACCTTCGGCGAAAGGACCGACAGGAGCCGTGCGAGCCGATTGAGCCCCGCAAAGTCCCGGCGCAATCCGGCCAGATACATCCGCCCAGCTCGCCGCCGGCCTTTCCTCCATCGCCTGTACACGGCAGGAGAAGCGCGGCCGGCCAGAAAGGCGGCATCCTCCCAGGACAGGGCCTGGCGCACGTGCGGGAAAAAGCGGCAGTGGACGGGGAAGAACTCCGCGGCACCGGCGGGACGGCTTCCTCCGCCCGGGCGGGGCCGGCGCAGGAGGAGGACGGCGCCTGCCAGCAGCAGGACTACGGCCGCGATGTACAGAAGAGTTTGCGTCATCGCTTCATCAAATTCGACAATCGCTCGTTCAATTCGCGCATGCGGACGCTGACGGCGCGCGTCTTCTGCTCGTAGCTCTCCACCGAACTCAATTCAGGCCGCGCCCTCTCCGGCAGCGGCGCCCACAGGGCATAGCCCCAGATGAAGACGGCCACGTTGAAGGCCACGAGGCGCGCAAGACTTACGACCCAGACCGACACGGTGAATGGCCCAACCAGTATACTACCGCTTATCACTACTACGGAAGAGTAAAGACCAAGGCCCAGGGCGATGCCGTCAAGCGGGCGGTCCAGGGCCGCTCCGTAATACCGGCACATTACCAGTAACAACAGGAGCGACACAAGCACAGCAAATTCCAGTTCCCGCTCCACAAAGATCAGATAGGAGGAAATGTGCTGCGTCCCACCCGTATGCACGGCAGCAAACGCCAGCATGAAGGTGGCGGCGGCAGCCAGCAACGCGCGCGCGAGTCGCCAGACGCCCGTGTACATTCCCAATGCCGCCCGGAACACGTCCACCAGTCCCGCGCCACGAGCCAGGATCAGCACCGGTTGCGTCATCCAATAGGTCCAGACATAGGGGCGCGAAATGTTGCTCGTGGCGAGATTCACCGCCGCGCGGGCGCCCTCAATGATAACCAGCAGGACGAGATAGGCCGTGAAATAGGGCAGCGAGCGCCACAGGCGGCGCAGCAATGCCAGACCGCACACAATGAATTCGGCCGGCGTCAATGCCATCCCAATGATTTGTGTCAACTGTCGCAAGTCCATGGGGTTGAAATATATGGTAGCAAGTATCGGTCCCATCCGCGAGAGAGTTTCGGCGGAGGGTAGTGTCCCAGTGCAGTGCGCGGCGGGGAATCGAGGGTCAGAGAAAAAAGGCCCGCCGTGAGCCGTTTCGGCACAGTGGGCGGGCCAGTACACGTACCACGCGAGAGGCGTCTTCAGGCGTAGACAAGTGGAGGCGGTACCGGCATTTCCGCATCCGCCAGCGTGTTCCGATTGAGCACGGAGAAGGGGGGCGGAGGCATGGGTTGCGAGCCGTCGGCCAGCAGGGTTGCATTCGCAGTCGAGAAGGGGGGCGGCGGCATGGGCTGCGAGCCGTCAGCCAGCAGGGTTGCGTTCGCAGCCGAGAAGGGCGGCGGGGGCATGGGCTGCGAGCCGTCGGCAACGGCAACGGTCGCATTCACTTGGTTGATTTTGATCAGTGGCGTTGTTAGCATCCACGCCAGAAACGTCACGGTCGCTAGAGAGAGGAAGACGAAGCCGGCAATTCTTTTCATGGACGACCTCCTGGAAGGCCAGACTGCGGCCTAGCGAGAGGTCCGAAGGGGAAACTGTTCCAAATGTTCCACACTCGGAACAGACACTCATGGAATCCTTAGAGAATTATCAACAGACGCGGCGGGTGGTAGAGGATGTCACAGCCCGGACGCTCGCTTCCATCCCCACGGAATTCGGGAAACTGCTCTATCTTTCTTCCTTACGCGACTTCTCCTCCGGGGACTATGTGCACGAGGGACTAGTAGCACGCTTTTCGCCGGGGGCGGTCCAGCAGGCACTCCTCTACTGCCACGAGGAGCTGTTCCTGCGCATCCTGGAGATGCCGCTCGAGCAGCAGGAGTGGGATTTGCGCGCCTGCATCGCGGGCTTGGAGGGCGAGTTCTGGGGAAAAATGCGGCGCTGGCGGGAAACGGAGTTCTATCGTCTGCTGATCCCGGCGGAGTCGCCAGCCTACCTGCGAGAGATATTTCTGGCCAATGTGGGCGCGCTGCTGGACGTGGTGCTGGAGGAACGGGCTAAGCTGGAACCAGACGCATCGCCAGGCCCACCACCTGACCGATGATTTCTGCTTCTGCGGGGTAGCGCAACACCCGGGGACGGCAGGAAGAGAGCGGATGGGATTGCAGGATGAGTTTTTCGCCATCCCGCTGGCACCACGAACAGCAATAACCGGTGCGCGTATCCACGAAGTAGATGGGCCGGTCGAACTCATTGTTCCAGCCGGAATTCTGCACGTCGCGCCGCTCCGGATCCACCAGAACGAGGCTCCCTGGCCGGACCAGCGGGTCCAGGGTGTGGTCTTCCAGGCCGATATAGGCGAGGCAATAGCGCCTCCTGCCGTTCATCAGGCCGGGTTCGAGGTAGCCCCAACTTTCCACGCGCCGAGTGAAGTCGTCGGTCCAGCGCGGGTCGAAACCAGGATCCAGGCGCATGGGAATCCGCATGAGCAGGGGGGGAGCTGCCAGATGCGTCTTCGGACCGGGGAATTCGCCTCCGTCGCCGTACATTTCCCGGAGCGGCAAGTCGAACCAGGTGAGCGCCTCGAACAGATCGAGATGGTAAATCGTGCAGAGCGCGAAGAGGCGGTGGAGGTTCGGGATCACCCCGTGGTTTTCAATGTCCGCCAGCCGGCTGATGTGGATGATGAACTCGGGACGTGCCCGGCGGGCGGCCAGCTCGTGGCTTGCCTGTTCGACATCGCGAAAGGTGAGACCCAGACGTTCTCGGGCCTGCCGTAAGCGGATTCCAGCTTGCATCGGGACCTCAGTCCATGGCTTGGATAATAGAGAGGGAGTATACCAAATCGTACATCACGTTCCATTTCCGGAACTGATCAGGGTCGGAGGAGGCCCGATCGCGCTGCCGTGATGGGCCGGGCGCCGGCCGAAGGGAATTCTAGGTGGAGCGGCTTCCGTTCCAGTGGCACAATGCCACAACGCAGGCAAAGCTGCTCGTCTGCGCGATCCTACCGCTCTGGGAGCAGGGCCACGCTTCGGCCGGCGTTTGCGCGTGCCTCCTTTCACTACCGCGGTGCGTCTAAGAGGAATGGCCGATGAAAGGTCAATGAAGCACACGCTCCGCAAACTCATCCTGTCCATCTGCGCGGCCGCGGCCTTGGTCGTTCTACCCCTGGCTTGGCCCGCCGTTGCGGCGCAGAACCGCACCGGCACCGGAGCCCAGCCGCTGGCCGTGCCGCCCCTCGGGGCACAATCGCGCGCGGACTTCTTGAAGGCGGCGGACGAAGTGCTGGCGCAGATGAGCGAGATCCTGCATTTGCCTCCCCAGGGTGAACTCAAGAAAAGCATACGATCCCGGGAGGAGATCCGGCAGTACGTGCTGAAGGATTTCAACACGGAGAAAGAAAAGGACGAGCGGCTGGCCGATGAGCTGCTCGGCAAGAAACTGGGCCTGATCCCGGAGGGGCTGGACTGGGAGCCATTTCTGCTGGATCTGCTCACCGAGCAGATCGCGGGTCTCTACGACCCGAAAACGCGCGAGTTCTACATTGCGGACTGGATCGCCCCGGCGGACCAGCGCGAGGTAATGGCTCACGAGCTGACCCACGCCCTGCAGGACGAGCATTTTTCCATCGAGAAGTGGTCGGATGCCGCCAAACCCAATGACGACGCGGAACTCGCTCGCCACGCCGTATTGGAAGGTTCGGCCTTCGCCGCCATGCTGGACTGGGAATTCCGCGATCGGGGCCTGAGCGTCCGTGACATCCCGAATCTCGAAGGAATCCTGAATCCCGACGTGATTACGGGGGGCCAGAAGGACTCCAAATTCGACAGCGCGCCGCAGTTCGTCCGCGATGTGCTTCTGTTCCCCTATCTTTCCGGGGCGGTGTTCAGCCAGAGGCTGCTCCAGGAATACGGCGGCTGGCCAGGATTCAACAGGGTCTTTGACCATCCGCCGGCCTCGACGCAGCAGATTCTGCATCCCGATCTCTACCTGCGCGGCGTGACGCCGGCAACGGTAGAATTACCCGCGCTGCCTCCCGACGCGGCGCCCCAATGGAGGAAGCTCGAGGAGACCGTGGGGGGAGAATTCCTGCTGCTGGAATGGCTCAAGGAATTTTCCGGCACCGAGCGCGCCAAGGACCTGGCCGCTCTCTGGGCTGGGGACCGCTATGCCATCTATGCGGAGGCGAAACCGGCGCCCGGCGAGAAATCACCGCGCTCCCTGCTCCTGTGGCGCGTGACCACGGCGGGGGATGCGGAGGCGGCGCGGCTGTTCGGCGGCATGAGCCAGGCGCTCGATCTCCATTACTCGCCGCACCAGTCGTACTTCCGCCGGCCGAACTACCTGGAGATGAAGACCCCGCAGGGCGGAGTTTTTTTGCGCTGCCTGGGGCGCGAATGCCTGGTGGTGGAGGGTGCGGACCGCGCGCTTTACGACCAACTGACAAAGGCAATGCACTGGCCCGCGGTGCCCGTGCAAGTGGAGCCGGGGAAGACGTCTGATGAAGTGATCGCCCGCCGAATTCCCGCCAGTCGATCGAGCGAAATCGCCGCGCCACCGATGTAGCGCGTGCGCCTCCCCCCAGTTCAGGTGTTGGCGCGGCTGCGGCGCACCTGCCAGAGGGCGTAGAGGAGGGCGGCGACGGCGACCACGCCCAGCGCGATGAGTGAAAGATGCCGGAAGGGCCGGCTGCCCTCGTGCCAGCGCTCGCCCAAGTAATAGCCCACGCCAATAAAGGTGGAAGTCCACAGGAGCGCGCCAGAGAAGGCGTAGGCGGCAAACTTCGGCGGCTCGTATTTGGCCATGCCCGCCGCCAGCGCCGTGAGATGGCGGACGCCGGCCACGAAGTAGCCAAAGGTGAGCGACCACCCGCCCAGGCGCTCAAACCAGTCGTGTGCGCGCGCGAGGTCTGCGTCGTCCACGTGCAGCCAGCGGCCAAAACGGTGCACCGCCCAGGCGCCCGCCGTCCGCCCCAGCAGAAAGCTCAGCGTGATGCCGCACACGCTTCCGGCAAACGCCGCGCCCAGCGCAGGCACAAATGCCAGCCTCTGCCGGAAGACGAGATAGCCGACAAAGGTGAGCAGGAATTCGTCCGGCAGGGGCAGTCCCACAATCCCGAAGACGAGAAGAGCAAAGATTCCGCCGTAGGCGTAGTGCGAGATGAAAACGACGACGTGGTGTTGGAGGGAACCCACTCGATTGCGGGCGCGGCGCGCAGCGCCCGATTAACTCTGCGAGAAGCGCGCCGCTTCTGTCAAGGCGAGGACTGGCCAGGTTGCCAGGCCGATGCGTCAGGCGGCGCGGCGCAGGGCCATCAGCGTGACGTCGTCGGCCCGCGGCTGGCCGCCCGCGAAGGCGCGAAGCTCTCCCAGGCAGGCAGAAACCAGATCGGCGGGCGTGCTCCCGCGCTGAGTTTCCGCAAACCGCGCCAGACGCCCGATTCCATACTCTTCGCCGGAGGGGCTGCGGGATTCCGTGACGCCGTCGGAATAGAACAGCAGCGCGTCGCCCGGGCGGAATTCCACCTTCTGCGTGGTGAAGTGCGCGTCGGCGAACATTCCGAGAGGGAAGCCGCTCGACTCGATGCGAGTGACGCCGCCGGAGCCCACCAGGAGCGCAGGCGGGTGTCCCGCGCCGGCCACTTCCAGGATGCCGGAGCCGTCGGCGCGTCCGGCCACCAGCGTCGCGTACTGGCCGGAGAGGGTGCTTTCGCAGAAAAGGCGGCTGGCCACGGCGAGCATCTCGTCGAGCGGCTGGCCGGTGGTCACCAGGCTGCGGAACATGGCATGGAGGTGCGACATGAGCAGCGAGGCCGCCACGCCCTTTCCGGAGACGTCGCCCAGCAGGAAAAAAATCTCGCCGGAGGGCGGATTGGCAACGATCAAGTCGCAGTAATCACCGCTGACGGGTCCCACGGGCTCATATCGGTAATGCACTTCCCAGCCGTGCGCGGTCAGGTCTTGCGGCGGGAGTAGGGCCCGCTGGATGCGCCCGGCCATTTCGAGGTCGGCCTCCAGTCGGCGGCGCTCGTGCGGGGGTAGCTCGTCGAGGCAGACCCGGATGAGCGGATCCGCGATCAGGCGCTCGGGTTCGATGTCTCCCTTGCAGACTTCGCACATGCCAAACGTGCCGCCTTCCAGCCGTTCGAGCGCCGCATCCACTTCCGCCACGAGCCGGCTGATCTCCGTCAGCTCGCCATTCCGCGCCGTCGCGGCCTGCAGACGCTCGCGGCGCGAATTCAACTGCTTCTGAAAGAAGGAATCACCGACGCTGGCCATGTGTCACCTCCCGTTAATTCTGCGGCGCGGGGACGCCGGTCGCTATCCGGACTTTGCGCTCAAAGGGGCGCTCGAAAGGGGATGGGTCTTTGATGCGCGGGCGGAGGTTCCGGCAGCAAAAAGTCCTGCTCCGGAGGCTCGCGGCGCCCGGGGGTTCTCGAGCCGTTCGAGCCGCCGGGCCAGACGCTCGCGGAGACGCCGATAAGTGCCGGGCGGGATGCTGCCGCGCTGCCATGCGGCGCGGAGCGCGGCGAGCGCCTGGCGCGTCAGTTCGAGCGCGCGTGCGGGCGCGCCGGCGCGGTGCTCGTAGTAGATGGCCAGCTGCTCGTAGGCGTCCAGGCCGTCGCGCGTTTCCCCCAGGATGTCCTCCCAGAGTTCGGTGGCGCGATCGAAATCGTGTTCGCGTTTGGCCAATCGCGCCAGCTCGCGCCGCGCGGCGCGGTCGGCTTCCTCCGGCAGGCCGGCGGCGAGGGCGCGTTCGTAAAGCCTGCGCGCGGCGTCCTGTGTGCCGCGACGCTGCTCGAGGCGCGAGAGGCCGTAGAGTTCTAGCGCGTC
>DATEQM010000062.1:0-6540 GCA_035272605.1 Candidatus Acidiferrales bacterium
TCCACCAGCAGGCGCCGCGCCTCGATATCCAACTCGCGCATCGTTCCGTTCACCCGGATGCGCACGCGGACCCTGGCGTTAGCGGCCGGCATATTCGTGCGAGACCTCCACGGTTTCTCCGCGGGCGCGGGCCAGCGCAGCCAGGAGAGCGCGGCGCGTGAGCGCGCGAACGAGCAGGCGTTTATAGTCCACTGATCCGCGAACGTCCGCTTGCGGATCCGCCGCCGCCATGGCGGCGTCGGCAGCGCGCTCGATGGAGAGCGGCGTGACGGCTTGCTCGAAGAGGGCCGCTTCCGCCTCTTTCGCCACAATGGGGATAAGGCCCACGCAGCCCAGCGCGATGTGCGCGTTCAGGCAGAAATCCTCGTCCATCATGGTCACCTGGACGGCGGCGCTCGCCGTGGGGTAAACCGGAGCGCAGCGTTTGAAGGCCATGTAGGCGCCCGCGCTGCGCACGGGCGGAGTGGGCACGCGGATTTCTCGCACCAGTTCCGCAGGGCCAAGCACCGTGGTGAAGGCATCTTTGATGAATTGCGCCATGGGGACCGTGCGCGTTCCGCCCGGGCCGACGCTTTCCACCTCCGCGCCGAGCGCCAATAGCACCGGGGCCCAGTCGCCGTGCGGGTCGGCTTCCGCCACGGAGCCGCCGATCGTGCCCATGTTGCGCACCTGTGCGTCCGCGATGCCTGCGGCGCAGTCGTGCAGGATGGGGATGCGCGCGGCGACGGCGGAATCTTCGATGGCGAAATGGCGCGTCATCGCGCCGATGCGCAGATGTCCGTTTTGCTGCTCGATGTAAGCGGCGCCCGGGATGTGATTCAGGTCCACCAGACAGGACGGGCGCGCCAGGCGGAGCTTCATCAGCGGGATCAGACTCTGCCCGCCGGCGAGTACTTTGGCCTCCGAACCCAGCGCGCTCAGAAGACGCGAGGCGTCTTCCAGCGAGTTCGCGCGGTGGTATTCAAACGGATGCGGGATCAATCCGAGTCCCCTTCCAGTGCTGCCATTGGCCGCTGAAAACCTGTGCGCGTGTCGCAGCGCAGCACAGTCCCTTCGCCCAACTCCGGGCGGGCACGAGCGGCTGTGCCACTTCGACGCGGAGCCGGATTCTAGTCGGAACGGCCGGAGGGCGCAAGTTGCCGCGCGATTCAATCAACTGGCCTGGCTCATAGCGCCGGCCATCAGACTGGCATCTTCGGCGGGCGAAATAGGGATCCCGGAAAGGCCGATCTCACGGCTTAGGAAGCGGGCAGAAGTCCCGCGGATGCTGCGGCAGGGGCAGAACACCTCTTAGTTTGCTTTCGGCTGGGGAAGAGTCTCCTCCGGCGTTTCCTGAACCTTTTGCCAGGTTGCATCGGGGTTGTATTCCTTCATCGCTTTGCCAAGAACTTCTGTCTTCTTGCCGAGATCTTTCTCATGCACCACGCCATCCACACCAACGATAAAAGTCATCACGCCGGATGACCTGTATTCCGCCGGATAGGCCACGAAAGCGAAACCCTCGGTCATTTTTCCGTTTACGATGTAACCCTTCGCGCCGCCTGGGCCACTTTTACCCTGACGAATGAGGATGTGGTACAGGTAACCACGGTAAGGGGTCGGAGGGCCGTTCTTGCCTTTGTCATAGCCCTCAGCCACGGCCGACGCGACGAGCGGCCCGATGGGGCTCTGGGGCTCGCCCTCAGCCACTTTCCAATAAAGACCGTTGTGCTGCCCTTCATCGCTGAAGATGTTCGGGGCGTACTCGCTGTGCTGCGTGGAGTAGTACTCTTTTTGGGCCGCCACGAGTTCCTGCAAAACGCGAATGGCGGACATCTCATTTCGGCCGACCCGCCGGTACAAAATCTCCTTCTTGCCCGCATCGGTGTCGAAATACCAGGAATTGCCCTTGTGCATCAACGGGATGGGCGTGGGCCAATTCTCCGCGCCGATAATCAGGCAAGTGGTTCCGTCCGGCTCATTCCTCAGGCGATGCATTTCCCGGTACTTCTGCACGAAATTCGCGCGGCTGTGGGCATCCTCCACTTCGTCTCCCGACGAGACAACTTGCTTTCCGTCCGCTCCGAGGATATCGACCAGGGCTTTTTCGTCGTTACTCTCGAGCACCGCGACCAGCGCTTCGCTCGCCTCTTCCGGCGATGAAAACGTCTTCTGGCCATGCTGCTGCGCCATGGAACGGGTGGGAAAGCACACCATCAGAAGGATGGCGACCGCGGCCAATTCAGGAAGATTGGCCCAACGAAATCCACCGAGGTTCAGCTTCGCTCGCCGCATAGGACTCCTCTCCAACTCCAAGTTTCACAATCCGCTGAGAACACCAAGAACCCGCGATTACGGACGCCCGCGACCACCGCCGCCACGCCCACCGCCGCCACGGAATCCCCCGCCACCAAAGCTGGCTCTCCCCTGTGACGAAAAGCTCCTGGTCTGCCCGCCATGGTCGTAGTTGCTGAAGGCGCCGGAGCGGACGCCGCTCTGACCGCGGGGCTCAGCGTATCCTCGAGCGGCCTGGGTGTTTCCGCCAAAGGGACGGGGCGTAGCGCCGGGACGGTTGTAAACGCCGCCGCGCTCACCGCCGCCTCGGAAGTAGCTGCTCCGGTTGTAAAACGTGCGGCTCTGGGAGTAGTACCGGCCGCGGCCATGCGTGACCCAGTGGTTGTGCCAATCGAAACCCCAATAAGGCCAGCCCCATCCAAAACCACCGAAGAATCCAATGCCGAAACCGACGCCGAACGAGAGGTAGGGGCCCTCATACCAGATTCCGGGATAGGGATACCATCCCGGCCACGCCACGATGGGACCTCCGTAAATCAACCAGGGATCATATGCGGGGACGTAAACCACATCGGGGCTGGCAGGCTGAATGACGACAGTCGAGCCGTCCGTGGTTACGGTTTGCTGCGGCGTGGTCTTCAAGTTGCCGGCTTGCTGCGCCCGCTGGCGCATCGCCTGTATGGCATCCATCACGTCCTGTTCCTGGTTGTAGTAGGCGTCGCCCAGGGATGAAGTCCAGGAGAGGTTCTTGTCCATATTTCCAAGGACGGATGGAAATGCAGCGAGCGCTTTGACGCTGGGGTCCCAGGGTTGTTGATTGATAGCTTGACCGAGAGCGTCGCCCTTCAAATCAGGATTCGCTTGGACCCACCGGTCGGCCTCGACGACTTGCTCGGGAAACGTGGAGGCCGCCAGAATCTGCGCCACGAGGGAGTCCGGGTACAGCGCAATCGGCGCCACCAATTGCTGCAACTGCTCGGGGGTGTGTTGCAAGTA
Organism: Candidatus Acidiferrales bacterium; assembly: GCA_035272605.1. Classification (GTDB taxonomy): domain Bacteria; phylum Acidobacteriota; class Terriglobia; order Acidiferrales; family UBA7541; genus JOPF136. The sequence goes on from DATEQM010000062.1 coordinate 3,271, forward strand.
GGGCGGGGCCTGTGAAGCCTGGCCCGGGGCCTGCCCCGGGGCTTGAGAATCTTGGTAGGCCGAGAGGTTTTGGGGCCAAGCCGCGAACAAGAGAAGATACGACAACAGAAAAGCCAGAATCTGCTTGCCCCATGGAGGACCGGAGGAACCTGCGGCACGTCCGGAAATGCTCATCTGCTTGAACCTCCTCTGCACCCTCATCGCGTGTGGCCCAACCCTATAGGATGCGCAAGGTATGTTCAAAGATGCAGTTTTCGTTTTTGGTCGGCCTCCGTCGGAGGCTTCGCTTTCGTGCCCCTTCGCGTCCGCCCAGGCCAGGCAGGAGTGGCTGCTCGACTGGCCACTTCTGGCCTGGGTGGTGCAATTGAGGTAGATTCTCTGGCCATGAAGCGACCCACCGGGAAGCGACGGCGAAAGACGGAGGACGAGAGCATCGCGGCGATCATTCTGGCGGCAGGCCCGCGCCGCACCCTGCCCTTCCCCAAGGCCCTCGCGCCGTTTGGAACTCTGACGGCGCTCGAACGCGCCCTGAAAACCTGTGCCGAAGCCAGGGGATTTGCTCCGCTCGTGGTAGTGCTGGGCAGCGACGCGGAGGATATTCTGGGGAAATGGGAACCTGCGCGCGGAGTCATCGTGGTGCGGAACCAGGACTGGCGCGAGGGACAACTCTCTTCGCTCCTCGCGGGACTGCGGCGCGTCTCGCCTCACGCAGCTTTCCTCATCTATCCGGTGGACTATCCGCTGCTCTTCCCGGGCCTGCTGGCGCGGCTCCGCTGGGCCTACACCCACCGCTCTCTAGACCAGCGAATTGTAGTGCCCTCCATCGGGAAGCGCGATGGACATCCCGTGCTGGTGGCACCGGAGTTGCGCCGTGAGTTCTCCCGGGCGCGGACTGCGCGCGAGGTGGTCCACCGGCCCGATAAACAGGAACGCGTCCTGCGCGTGCGGGTGCGCGAGCGGGCCATCTTCCGCGACTTCGATTCCCCCGCCACCTACCGGCTTTGCGTAAGGCTGCTGCGGGGCCACCAGCGCGCGTGAATTTTGGGGCCATCCGCGAAGAGTTTCCGGCGCTGCGGGAGAAGACATTTCTCGATGCAGCGTGCGTGAGCATTGCGCCACGGCGCGCGGTGGCGGCCATCCAGCAGTTTCTGGAGCGCGCGCTCACCTGCCCGGAGGCGTCCGCTACGCTCAATCACATTGCCATGGACAACCAGCGCGCGGCGGCCCGACCGCTGGCCGCGAGGATGCTGAACGCGCGCGAGGACGAAATTGCGCTGGTTGAGAGCACGTCGCACGGCCTGGCCATCGCGGCACAGGCGGTGCCGCTCGATCCCGACGATGAGGTTCTGCTCGCCGACACAGAGTTTATGGAAGTGGTCATCCCCTGGACCCGGCTGCAGCAGCGCTTCAGCGGCGTCCCTAATCGCGCGGGCCGCTTGCTGGTGGACGATTTCGCCGAGCGCATTACGCCTCGCACGCGGCTCGTGGTGATCAGCTCCGTGCAGTGGTCGAGCGGCTTCCGCATCGACATGGCGGGGCTGAGCGCGCTGTGCCGCTCTCGCGGCATCTGGCTGGTGGCGGACGTGATCCAACAAGTGGGCGCGGTCGCGTTCGATGTGCAGGCTACGCCCGTGGACGCGCTGGTGTGTGGCGGCCACAAATGGCTGAACGCGCCGTTTGGCTGCGGCTTCCTGTACCTGCGCCGCGAGCGCATGGCAGAGCTGCGGCCGCCGATCCCCGGCTATCTGGCCGTGGAGGCGCCGGAGGGCGGCTGGGGGAATTATTTTCAGACGCCGTCCATACGTCCCGTGCGGGAGTATCGCTTCGTCACAGGGGCACGGAAATACGAGGTCGGCGGAACAGCGAACTATCCCGGAGCGATCGGACTGGCTGCTTCGATGGGAATGATTCTGGAGCTGGGCCAGGGGCGCATCGCGGAGCACGTGTGGACGCTGGGCGACAAATTGATCGCGGGGCTGGACGGCCTGGGGGTGCAGGTGGTGACTCCGAGGGAGCGAGCGGAGCGCGCGGGAATCGTGACGTTCACTCTGGGGGCGGCGGAGCGCAACGTGGCGCTGATGGAGCACCTGCTGGCGCAACGCGTGCTCGTCTCCGTGCGGTATACGGCGAACGTGGGCGGGGTGCGCATGAGCTGCCACTTTTTCAATAATGAGGACGACGTCGGCCGGCTGGTGGAAGGCGTCGGGGAATTCCTGCGAGGAAGGCCCTAGCGGTCAGCGGCCGGAACATGAACCTCCCAAGACCAGAACTTCCTCCCGATTACTCTCCCACACCAGGAACGGCAGCGGCAGGCGATGCACTGGCCGCGCAGGAAGCCGGACTGGTGCGCCAGCTCAGCGCGCGCCAGATGACCATGATCGGCATCGGCGGGGCCATCGGCACGGGCCTGTTTCTGGGCAGCGGGATGGCGGTGCGCGAGGCTGGGCCGGGCGTGATTCTCACCTACGTGCTGGCAGCCTTCATTGCCATGCTGGTGGTCGGGGCATTGGCGGAAATGGCTGTGGCGCACCCGGCGGCAGGCTCGTTTGGTGTCTACGCGGAACTCTACCTTTCGCGCTGGGCCGGATTCGCGGTGCGCTACACGTATTGGGCGGCGCAGTCCATTGCCATCGGCGGCGAGGCCACCGCCGTGGCCATCTACTGCGGGTGGTGGTATCCCCAGGTGCCGCAGTGGGTGTGGATCGTGGGATTTTCGGCTGCGCTCGTATACATCAACGCGCGGAGCGTTGGGGCGTTCGGCGAATTCGAGTACTGGTTCGCGCTGATCAAAGTAGTGGCCATCGTGATGTTCATCGCGTTCGGGGCCTGGCTGCTGACCGGGCTGGGAGGCAGCGCCCGAAGCACTGGCTCTCATTTCACCTCGGACGGGGGATTCCTGCCGATGGGGATGCCCGGCGTGTGGCGCGCGCTGTGCTTCGTGATTTTCAGCTTCATCGGGTCGGAAACCATCGCAGTGACTGCGGGGGAGGCGCGGGATCCCGCCCGCACGCTGCCGCGCGCGATGCGGAACATGCTGGGCGGGCTGACGCTCTTCTATCTCGGCGCGATCACCGTGCTGGTCGGGGTGGTGCCTTGGAACCGCATCCAGCCGGGCAGCAGCATAACGGCCAGTCCTTTTGTGACCGTGTTCCAGCTCATCGGCATCCCCGCGGCGACGCATGCGATGAATTTTGTGGTGGTGACCGCGGCGCTCTCCAGCATGAACGCCAATCTTTACCTGGCGACGCGCATGATTTTCTCGCTGGCGCG
>DATEQM010000063.1:0-13869 GCA_035272605.1 Candidatus Acidiferrales bacterium
CGTGACCACCAGCGTGAGAGTCACGATGAGGGGCAAATCCCGATTCAGCGCCGCAAGCCATGCCAACTGGCCGATCCCGGGGGAGTCACAGAGGGCTTCGATGGGAATTGCCGCCCCGAAGGCCATGCTGATGGAAACGCCCAGCAGCGCGGCCACCGGTGGTGCGGCCAGTGGAAGCACATGCCTCAGCAGCAGGCGTGCCTGGCCGACGCCGCGCGCCCGCGCCGCGAGCACGTAAGGCTGCTCATACGCGTGGAGCAACAGGTTGCGCAGATAGCGAAAGACCTTGGGGAAAGTGACCACGCCGATCGCCACGAACACCGGGGCGCGAACGTACATCGCCAGAACCGCCACCACCGCCCCGGGTAGCGCGATCAGAAGCCCGCTGAACAGCGTGCCCGCCAGGTCGAGGAACCAGCCGCGGGAGTAGAGTGCGGCGAGCGAGAGAAAAAGCGCGGCCGCCCATGCCGTCAAAAGTCCCAGGACGACGGAGTGAATGGTGAGGGGAAAACGCTCCTTCAAGAGTCCGGCGATGGGACGTTCGAGCCATTCCGAACGGCCGAAATCACCGTGCGCCGCCCGGGTCAGATATGTCCCGTAATAGGAGAGCAGGCCGGAATGCAAACGGTGCTCGTTCCGAATCGCTTGCCGGCTTTCTGACGAAAGCCGCGGGTCGAGCTCGCGCTCGTCCATACCGTATCCAGGCGCAAAACGCACCAGCGTGGCGCCGAGCAATCCGCCAACGAGCGACAGCGTGGCAAGCAGCAGCAGCCGCCGCCCAATCTTTGGAATCCAACCGGTCATCTCGCCGACTCGCAGGTAGGAATCTCGTCGCCGGTTCGGAACCCTCGCGCGCCATCCATCACCACCGGGCGCGGAACTTCTTTAAGCTGTCTGTAGTACTGTTCTTTCGAATCGTACATTCTGCGGTCCGCCTCGGAAAGAAGTTCCTCTGCCGTGGCGCCGTCTTCGGGGTGGAAGGCGCAACCGATGCTGACCGTCACCACGCGTTGCTGACAGACCGTGATACCCGCTTCTTCCACGGCCAATTCCAGCCGCCGCCGAAGCTCTTTCATCGTAGTGGCGCTCATTTCCGGGAGAATAAAGACAAACTCATCGCCGCCCAGGCGGCCCACCTGGTCGTACTCGCGGCAGGCAGCCTTCAGGTTCTTGGCGATTTCCTGCAGGAGCTTGTTACCCGTCAGGTGCCCGAAATTGTCGTTCACCCTCTTGAAGCCGTTCAGGTCGCACAACAAAACCGTCAACGAATGTCCCGCCCGCCGCGACCGGGAAATTTCCTTCTCCATGTGCACGCAGATGGATCGCGCGTTGGGCAGTCCGGTCAGATAATCGGTGCTCGCCGTGTCTTGGGCCTTTTCAAACTGCAGCGCGTTCTCCACCGACAGGCCGAGCTTGGAACTCGCCGCCAGCAGCAGGCGGAACTGGTCTTTCGTGAAGCCGTTCTTTGTGCGCAGGTACAGGGAGAGCACTCCGGCCACCCCCTCGCGCCCGCGCAACGGAACGGAAAGCGCCGACTGCAACACGGAAACCTGTTTTGGATCCCGCAGGTGCTGGGTCTCCGCGGCGGGATTGCCGTTAATGATGGGCTTTTCCGTCAGGGCCACCCAGCCGGCAATGCCCTGGCCCAAAGGTATTTCCAGCGCGCTGAACAGATCGTAGTCGACCCCGTGGAGGTATTTCGGAACTAATTTCTCGCCCTGGCGAACATAAAAGACGATGGAATCGTATGGAATCATCTGCTTCAGCCGCACGGCCACCACCGAGAGCGTTTCGCGTAGGCTGAGGGAGTTCCCCAGGGTCTGCGCAAGCTCGAAAAGAAGCTGCGCCTCCTGCCGGGCGGAAACAATCGAGACCAGGAAAGAAGTTGCGCGCACCTCCGCATCGTTGGGCAACTCTGCGAAGCCTGCGGAGGGCGCCACCGGCCGCTCCATCTGGGAGGGGGCTGCAATCACGCTCTTTCCATTAGCCCATCCGTTCACGGCTTCTTCCAATTCGCGGTAACGCCTCTCGAGCCCCTCCACGACCCGCGGGTCGTAGCTCTTCCCGCTCTCCGACTTCAGGTATTTCATGGCTTCATCGACCGACATCGCCCGCCGGTAGGGCCTCTCCGAGGTCAATGCGTCGAAGCAATCCACGGCGGAAAGAATTCTCGCGCCGATCGGGATGGCGTCTTCCTTCAGCCCATCCGGATAGCCGCTCCCGTTCCACCTTTCGTGGTGCGAGCGCACAATCGGAACCACCGGATACGGAAAGTTCACGCGGTCCAGAATCTCTGCGCCCACCACCGGGTGAATCTTCATCTTGTCGAACTCTTCGGGCGTGAGCCGTCCTGGCTTCGAAAGAATCTGTTCAGGCACTGCCAGCTTGCCGATGTCATGAAGCATGGCGGCGGCGCGGATGGCGTCGAGCTCCGAGTGGTTCAGCCCCAAGTCTTTCCCGATTTGCATGGCGTAGGTCTGCACCCGCCGCAGGTGAGCGTGGGTGTTGTGATCCTTTGCCTCGATGGCCAGCGACAGGGCCTCAATCGTCCGCAGGTGCAGGTCGGCGATTTCTTCTGAGTGTTTCTTCTCCGCTTCCAGCCGGTCCAGGTAAGTGCGGTAGGAGCGGTACATCCAGTAGACGACGGGGCAGACCAGAATCGCGATCTGCCAGCCCAGCGTCCGGTTCATAACACTCACGCCGCCGGCAATCAACGCGCCCAGCAGGTAGTAGGGAAAGGACCAAAGGTAGCATTCCTTCCACACTTGAATCGGGTTCCGGTGTTCCGTCAGGGCGATCACACCGGAGACGGACATGGTATTCACTGCAAAATAGGTGGTCGAAGCCATCGCCAGCAACAAAGGCCACTGCATCCCCAGGTGACGAGCAAAGGTGCTGTGGAACACCAGGTTGGCCGCGGTGACGGAAATGCCGAGATTGGCGAAGGTGAAAAGAAGTTGGATCAGCCGCGGCCGCGGCTTTGACTGCCACAGCGTTTGCGCCAGCCCCCCCAGGCATCCCATGAGGAGCGTCTCGGGGTACGAAAGGTCGAGTATCCCGACGAGGATAAACAGAAAATTCGCAGACATCGTCGCCTGGATACCGGGCAGGCGCACTTTGAAAAGCGAGGCGCCCAACGCCACCGTTAAGAAACAGGCGAACCGGAGCATGTTGTCTGAATGCCAGTGAAGTAATGCGTAGGGTAGGAGGGGAAGTCCTACGAGAAGTTGCAGAAGAATAAAGCTGGCTGCCGGCCAGCCCAGAAAACCTCCACGCTTTCCCGGCGCGGTCCAAAGGTCACGCCACCACTTTGTGAGCGCTCGCCCTGCCCATTCCGCAGAAGCGGGCCATGTTTCAGACTGACGCACACTGGCATCGTCCTGTACATATATGGGAACAGGACTGAGAAGGACCTGATTCTCGTCGACGGCCTGTTTCGACATTTCCCACTCGCAGGGATAAGCGGTTCCGAGGCCTTGCTCCCTGCGAGGTTGAGCATGCGGGGTGAGATGGTCATTGCCTATAGTACGTTAGGTGGATTCATTATCAATTGAATACAAAGAGGTCGCTCGCGTTTTAGGCTTGGAGGCAGTCTTCCCATGCCATTGGCCCCGGTTGGCCATCCATCCTCTTTATGGCTCAGTTCCCCGATCGGGCCGAAAACAAGCCAATGAACGTTCGTACTAGCAAAAATCTACCCCATGTACCATGGACGCCTTTTCTTGAATGTCTTACAACTGTTCCATTGCGAAACACTAATTCCCGACACTAAGCGCCCCGATCACCGACGTACCGAGGAGACTTGGAATATGGACGCCACCGGTAACAGCAATCCGAAGAAGGATAGAGGCGGTCTGCTCAGGACGACTACCTGGGGCTGTGTAATCACACTGTCCCTCTTGGCCGCTTCCTGGGGTATCAACAGCCTCCAGCCGGCATCCCGTGGCGGCCAGACATCGCCGCAGACCGTGGCCAAGGCCACGGCGCAAGAGCACGTGGCGCAGGGCAGCGGCAAGCCCGTGCTGGGCAGATCCTTCCTCGGGAAAGCTCTGCAGCAAGCCGCCAGGCTGAATCCTTTCTCCTCTCCAGCCTCCAGGAATCCTGGGAACCAGGGCACAACGGAGTTGGCCAAGTCCGCGGGCAGTTCCAACGGTGGCCCCAACTCGCAGCCCGTTTCCATGGGTCAGCAGAGCACACGGGAAGCCGATGCCCAATCGCCATCCGCATCGCCCGCAGCGGCGGCAAGTGATCCTCAAGCCCAGGCAGCGCTGGTTGCCGCAAAGCTGGCCCCTGACCTCAAGGGAATCGACCCCAAGGCGCCGGTGGATGTAATCGTCCAGTTCCACCAGCCGCCGAGTTCTTCGGACATGGCGGACCAGGGAGCGACTGCCAAGGCTGAACTCCCTCTGATCCATGCGGAATTGGTGACCGTCACAGGCTCCAACCTCACCAACCTGGCTTCGCAGGCCAACGTCGCGTACATCTCACCAAACCGGAAAGTAAAGGGTGCGCTCAATCACGTGATCACTGCCGTGAATGGCGACTTCGCCCATTCCGCTGGTTGGAACGGCACCGGGATCGGTATTGCGGTCGTGGATAGCGGCGTGAGCATGAGGGACGACCTGAATTCCGATGGGAATCAGGCGCCTTCACGTGTTGTGTACAGCCAGAGCTTCGTGCCAGGAGACCCCAGCACGGCGGACGCCTATGGGCATGGCACCCATGTTTCCGGGATCATCACCGGGAACTCATACGACTCCTCGGTTCTCAATGTCTACCCGGGCGTTTATCTCGGTATGGCGCCGGAGGCCGACATCATCAGCCTTCGCGTCCTGGACGCAACCGGCTCGGCCAACGACAGCACGATTATCGCCGCGATCCAGCAGGCCATCGCTTTGCAAAGTACCTACAACATCCGGGTTCTCAATCTTTCGCTTGGCCGCGCCGTCTATGAGAGCTACACGCAGGATCCTCTTTGCCAGGCTGTGGAAGCCGCTTGGCAGTCGGGCATTGTGGTGGTCGTTTCCGCCGGCAACGATGGTGAAGACAACTCCTTCGGCAACAACGGCTACGCCACCGTAGGAGCGCCGGGAAACGATCCTTACGTCATTACCGTTGGCGCCTCCAACACCCACGGCACGGGACTCCAGACGTCCCAAACGATGACCAGCTATAGCTCGAAGGGCCCGACGGGCGTCGACCACATCGTGAAGCCCGACCTCGTGGCTCCCGGTAATCAGGTTGTCTCCCTGATGGCTCCGAACAACGCTCTGGCGGCCGCACACTCGATTGCCGTCTATCCATGCGACCCCACCGGAACTATCTGCGGTTCTCAATATGGTGCGGCCCAGTACATGACCTTGAACGGCACCAGCATGGCCACCCCGGTGGTCAGCGGCGCGGCCGCTCTGCTCTTGCAGCAGAATCCCTCCATGACGCCGGACCAGGTGAAAGCCCGATTGATGAAGACGGCCTGGAAGGGCTTCTCGCAGACCACCTCCACCACCGATTTGGGCACCGGCACTGTCTATACCATTCAGCAGGACATCTTCGCCATTGGCGCCGGAGCCTTGGACATCGAAGCCGCTTTGAACAGCACGGACCTCGCTCCCCCCAACGTCGGAAGTGCGATGTCGCCTACTGCCGTTCTCGACCCCAATTCGAACGGCATCTACATCATGGCAGCGCCTTCCTCGGTCTGGGGTAACTCCGTCGTTTGGGGCAATTCCGTCGTTTGGGGCAACTCCGTCCTTTCGGGAACCACCGCCTCGGGTAATTCGGTAGTCTGGGGCAACTCCGTTGTGTGGGGAAATTCCAACTCCCAGGCATTCAGTGTTGTCTGGGGTAATTCGGTTGTGTGGGGCAACTCGGTCGTTTGGGGCAACTCCGTTGTATGGGGCAACTCCGTCGTCTGGGGCAACAATTAGTCGGGCTCGGAATGAACATTTGACCGGGAGCGACTGAGATGCCGAAAACAGCCAAAACCTACATCGCACTAGTCATTGTATCCGGGGCCGCGCTGCTGCTCTTCGCTCTCGGGTCGTGGCCCGCTGCTGGCCTCCGGCAGTTTGCGATCTACCTCGGGCTCGCCGGGCTGGCCTCAACCCTGAAGGTCCGAATCCCCGGGATGGAAGGAACGATGTCTCCCAATTTCGTATTCCTTCTGCTGGCAATGGCGTCGTGCCGTTTTTCGGAGGTTGTGGTTATCAGCATGGCTGCAGCGCTGGTGCAGTGCTTGTGGGCGGCGACAAAGCGTCCGCGTCTCGTGCAGGTTGCCTTCAGCGCATCCACACTGATGCTAAGCAGCGCTGTCGCCTATAAGCTCTCCCATTTCCTGCTCACGGGAAACGGGGGAGAATCTTCCGTGCCTTTCGTGCTCCTGGCGGGGAGCTTGTACTTCCCGCTGAATTCGGTTCTTGTCTCCATCGTCATTGGCCTCGTGGATGGACAGAGGCTCGGGCAAGTCATGCAGCGCTGTTATGAGTGGGTCTTCCGTCATTTCATGGGCGGAATCCTCTTCGCCGGACTGATCAGCGGCGCCTATTCGCCCTCCACAGCGTGGCGCGGAGCCCTGGTGCTTCTCCCCGCGGTGTTCCTGGCCTTCCTTTACTATCGCCATCGAGCGTCCCGCTCCATGGCGATGCGCGGCTCGCACGCTCCTGCCGACTGATCTGGACCCTTCAGCGCTCCGGCACACTCGGAGACGATGCGGGGCAGAAGTCTCGTTCTGGGATGTGAGGCGGACGAGCAGCGAAAAATGTGTGCGCATCCCCCCACGCCGGCTCAAAGATGAGCGGAAAGTCTCATCTGCGACCAGGGGGCTTTCACTCCAGCTCCAAGAAGTACATATCGAATAGAAAGCGAGCAGATTCCCCGTTCCAGATACGTTCCAGTTGGCCGCAATTTCACACAGTTTCGTGCGTTTTTGGCGGGTCGAAAACTCAATAAGTTGCCCGCATTCAATAGACCGTGCTGGTCGGATTCCCCCCGCCGGCACCAGCTTTTCTTCCATAAACACCCGCAATTTCTCGCCCTGCTTTGCGAACGTTCATCTGTCTAAAAACAAGCCGCCAAAGACAAAGTGAGCCGTTCTTCGACCCCATCGGGGCAAGCTGGCCCACTGCCCCAGGTCGCGAATTCTTGTGGCCGTCGCCGGAATTCCCTTACAATCGGTGCGCGTGGGCTTCCCGTACGAATCCATCCCATGCCACCACCTGCGGGGAGGTTATGTTGAAACGCATCACTGCTTGGATTGCCTCGGGTGCCTTCGCACTGTGCACCTTTTACACGCCGGCCACGGCCGCCGACGCCAAATTCGGCCCGTCGAACCCGTTTTATGCCCCCAGTACCCTCCCGTTCCACGCGCCGCCCTTCGACAAAATCAAGGATGAAGACTATCAGCCGGCCATCGAGGCGGGCATGGCCGAGGAGCTCGTGGAGATTCAGGCCATCGCCGACAATCCGGCGCCCCCGACCTTCGAAAATACCCTGGTAGCCATGCAGAAAGCCGGGCGACTCTTGCAACGGGTGATGGCCACTTTTGGCGCCGTCACCGGGGCGAATACGAATCCCGTCTTGCAGAACGTGCAAACCGAGGAGGCGCCCAAGCTGGCCGCCCACCAGGATGCCATCTTCCTGAACCCGAAACTCTTTGCTCGTGTCGCTGCCGTCTACAAGCAGCGCGAATCGCTCCATCTCGATCCGGAATCCTCGCGCCTCCTCCAGGTCACCTACGACACTTTCGTCCGCTCCGGCGCGAACCTCTCGGATGCCGACAAAACAGAATTGAAGAAGCTGAACGAGGAAATCTCCACGCTCTCCACCGCCTTTTCCAATAAGCTCCTGGCCGCGACCAAGGACGGGGCCTACGTCACCACCGACAAGAGCGCGCTGGCCGGTTTGTCCGACGCGCAGCTCGCTGCGGCCGCGCACGCCGCGCAAGGCCGCAAGCAGGAAGGCTATCTGCTCCCGCTCCAGAACACCACGCAGCAGCCCAGTCTCGGCTCGCTCAGCGGCCGCGCCACGCGCGAAGCCATTTTCGAAAATTCCTGGAACCGGGCCGAGCACGGCGACGCCAACGACACCCGCGACACCATCTCGCGCATGGCCCAGCTCCGCGCGCGCCGCGCGCAACTCCTCGGCTTTCCCAATCACGCTTCCTGGACGCTGGGTGACCAGATGGCGAAAACGCCCCAGGCCGCCCTCAAATTCATGGATGCCCTGGTGCCCGGCGCAACCGCCAAGGCGGCCCGCGAGGCCAAGGATATCCAGGAGCTCATCGACGCGCAGAAGGGCGGCTTCACCCTCCAGCCCTGGGACTGGAACTTTTACTCCGAGCAAGTGCGCAAGGCCAGGTACGATCTGGACCCGGCGGAGGTCAAGCCCTACTTCGAGCTGAACAATGTCCTCGAAAACGGCGTTTTCTACGCCGCCCACGAACTCTACGGCATCACCTTCCAGGAACGCCACGACATTCCCGTCTACCAGCCCGATGTTCGCGTCTTCGAAGTCTCGGATGCCGACGGCAAGCCGCTGGCCCTCTTCTATTGCGACTATTTCAAGCGCGACAACAAGAACGGCGGCGCCTGGATGGATAACCTCGTGGACCAGTCCAAGCTTCTCGGCATGCTGCCCGTGGTCTTCAACATCGCCAATCTGCCCAAGCCCGCCCCAGGCGAGCCCGCGCTCATCAGCTTTACCGACGTGACCACCATGTTCCACGAGTTTGGCCACGCGCTGAACGGGATGTTCGCCGACACCGAGTATCCCAGCCTCTCCGGCACGGCAACCGCCCGGGACTTTGTCGAGTTTCCCTCGCAATTCAACGAGCACTGGGCCCTCTATCCCGCGGTCTTCAGCCACTACGCCAAACACTACAAAACGGGCGCTGCCATGCCCGCCGAGCTCGTCGCCAAGATTCATAAGGCGGCTACCTTCAACCAGGGTTACATGCTCACCGAGTTGCTCGCCGCGGCCGAGCTCGACATGCAGTGGCACACGCTTCCGGCCAGCGCCCCGCCCGAGCAGCCCGACGCCTTCGAGAAGCAAGCGCTGGAAAATACGCATCTCCTCATCCACGCTGTGCCGCCCCGCTACCGCTCCAGCTATTTCAGCCACATCTGGGCCTCCGGCTACTCCGCCGGCTACTACGCCTACCTGTGGGCGGAAATGCTCGACGACGACGCCTTCCAGTGGTTTGAAGACCATGGCGGGCTGACGCGCGCCAATGGCGACCGATTCCGCAGGATGGTTCTCTCGCGCGGCAACACGGAGGACTTGGCCAAGATGTACGCCGCCTGGCGCGGCAAAGAACCGAGCGTCGAACCGATGCTGAAGTACCGAGGCTTGCAGGAAAAGTAGCGCGGGCTTTTAGCCTGCGCTCCCATCAACACCAGAAACCGTTTGTACTCCACTCAGTATCAGGCGCGCGGGATGATTCTTTCCACCGCAGCGCAGAACCGGTCGATCTCCGCCGTCGGCGTATAAACATTCGAGCTGACCCGAATCCCTTCGAAGCTGGGCCCCGTGATGGGCGTGACCAGAATGTTGTCTTTGCTCAGCAGCGCCTCGCCCAGCTTTCCGGAATCCATGGTATCGAAGTGGATGGTGCCGAACGCGCCGGAAAGGCCGGGCTCCAGCCCCACCAGCACTCGCGCCCCCGGAATTCTGCTCAGGCGCTCGGCCCAGCGATTCTTCAAGTACCGCAGCCGTGCGAATTTCCTCTCGTCCCCGATTTGCTCGTGGAATTCCAGCGCCTGCAGAATCGCATTGTGCATGGCCGCGGGATGCGTTCCGATTTCCTCGTACTTGCGGATGTTCTTGTCCATGGACTCCGGCGCGGCCATCAGCGCCCAGTGTTTTTCGATGCGGTCCTTTCGCACGTACAGCATGCCCGTGCCGATGGGTGCCGAAAGCCATTTGTGCAAGCTGCTGCCGTAGTAATCGCAGTCCAAATCCGAGAACTGGAAGGGCACGTGCGCAAACGCATGCGCCCCGTCCACGATGCTGGTGATGCCCCGCGCGCGCGCCAGCGCGCAGATCTCCTTGACCGGAAATATCTGCCCGGTCATGAACACCACCTGCGACACATGGATCACGCGCGTGCGCGGCGTGATGGCCTGCTCGTACAATCGCACTAAATCTTCGGGACGTTTCACCGGAACGGCGAAGTCCAATTGCCGGAGCACAATCCCTTCCCGGCGCACACGCTGCTGCCACGTGGTGATCATTCGGGGGTAGTCCTGGCTGGTCAGCAGGACTTCGTCGCCGGGCGCCAGGTCCAGCCCGAATTGCGCGATTTGCAGCGATTCGCTGGCGTTTCGCGTAATGGCAATGCACTCGGGATCCGCCTTCCACATCCCCGCCAGCTTCTTCCGCACGTCCTCGATCTTCGGTTCCAGGTCCTGCCACATGCGGAAAGCCGGCAGCCGGTTGCTGTAACGGATCGCTTCGATCTCCGCTTCCAGCACCGCCGTCGGAGCCGGCGCCACTCCCCCGTTGTTCAGGTTCAGGATCTGCGGATCCCCCATGTACGCGCCTTGCACCTTCTTCCAGAACTCCTCGTCCCCGGCCACCTCTTCCGGCGGCACGCCCGCATAGGCGCGGTTCAGCAGGCCGGCCATCACGATCGCCTCGGCCCCCAGCAGAAAATCACGGCGGTTCAGTTGCGTTTGCATGGCTGAAAACTCCCACCAACCGCTCTCAATTGCAAGCGCACATTTCGCCGGCAGCCTTCAGATTCTCGCGACCGCTCCGCGGCTACCCTAACTTCCCACAACGCCGCTTGCGGATAGTTTCCGGATTTCCGACCATACGTCCAGAACCTCGCCATCGAAATCTACGACCCGTTATCGAGGACCCGAGGGCGGATTTGACTCCGGCCGTCGTTGTCGCCAGAGCTGAAACTGCCTAATCAGAACTAAGAGCCCTATTAGGAACATCGCTCCGAAAATCCCGCGGACCAGCCAGACGATCGGGGGGCCTGGCATCATCAGCAGTGGATATCCGCCGATGATAGCGAAGAGTGCTCCCATCGCGATTAGGACCGGGTTAAATTCGTCCCACTGCTTTGGAAGTAATCTCATGCTCCAATCCGATCGGGCCCTCACGGAACTGGTCCAAAGCTTACCCCTGATTCCGGGCGTATGACGGCCTAACCGGAAGTAATGCGGGCCAGAAGTCTCGTTATGGGAAGTTACGGAAGCCTGCCCGGGCGGTGGCCGTAACTTCCCACCACGTCGTTTCTGAACCGTGGGAGTGCGCGGCGTTACCCGAGCAAGCCCATCTTGCGCAGGATGGCGAGGCGTCGCGGGCCGGAGCGGAAGTCGCGGTCAGGTTACCCCGGATTTTGGACAGCTAGAGGTATTGGGGCAAATTACAAATGCGTTCGGCCGTCCCCTTTGCTGCCACACCATGTCGCAAACGTCAGGCCAGCACTCCTGTGAGACAATGCCGCGCATGAAAGCCGCCGTCCCTATAATTTGCGGGGCAGTTCTCGCCGGCGGCTCGCTCGACATCATCTCAACAACTCCGTCTTCGAGTTGAACGAAGCTGCCTTTCTTCTCGGATATGAAGACGCAAACTCCTTCGTTCGCGCTTTCCGCACTTGGGAAGGAGTTCCACCCGCGCGCTGGCGCGAACAGCAGCCTGCCCGGGCGGCATCGTAGCTGGCCTCAATGGACAAGAAGAAGTAAGCGCGATAGGAGAAGCGATGCAGAAACGCAAACTGGGAAAAAGCAATCTGGAAGTGTCGGCCATCGGGCTCGGCTGCATGGGAATGAGCTTTTCCTACGGCCCTCCCAAAGACAAACAGGAAATGACCGCCCTTCTCCGTGCCGCCGTGGAACGCGACATCACATTCTTCGACACCGCCGAAGTCTACGGCCCTTACTTGAACGAAGAGCTTGTGGGCCAAGCCCTCGCTCCGTTCCGCGGGCAAGTGGTGATCGCCACGAAGTTTGGCTTCGACCTGAGTCCTGATCGTGATCCCCGGGGAATGAAGGGTACTCCGGGCCTGAATAGCCGGCCGGAGCACATCAAGGAAGCTGTGGAAGGCTCGCTCAAAAGGCTCAGGGTGGAGACCATCGACCTGCTCTATCAGCACCGCGTGGACCCAAACGTGCCCATCGAAGACGTTGCCGGCGCTGTAAAGAAACTGATTCAAGCCGGCAAGGTCAAGCACTTCGGGCTTTCCGAGGCCGGCGCAAGAACGATTCGACGCGCGCACGCGGTCCAGCCGGTCACCGTGCTCCAGAGCGAATACTCGCTGTGGACCAGAACCCCCGAGAAGGAAGTGATACCGACCCTGGAGGAACTCGGGATTGGTTTGGTGCCCTATAGCCCTCTCGGTAGGGGTTTCCTGACCGGAAAGATCGACGAGAACACCACATTCGACAGCTCCGACTTCCGCAGCACTCTCCCTCGCTTTACGCCGGAAGCGCTCAAGGCGAATCAGGCCCTGATTGAACTGCTCGGCAGCATCGCGCAGCGGAAAAAAGCGACTCCCGCTCAGATCGCGCTCGCCTGGCTGCTCGCTCAAAAGCCGTGGATGGTTCCGATCCCGGGCACCACCAAGCGAAACCGCCTCGAAGAGAACATCGCAGCCGTGGCCGTCGAACTGTCGTCCGGCGACCTCCGCGACATCGCCACCGCCGCCTCACAGATCAACGTGCATGGGGCCAGGTACCCGGAAAGACTCGAGCGAATGACCGGTCTGTGAGCGGCACCAGGTCAACGATACGAGGTAGATCTGCCGGGCATTTCATCTCACACGCAGTCACGCGCAGGCCGGTGACGCGTTTGCGACGCCATGTCGGAAAAGTCAGCCCGGCCGTCCTGTGAGATAATGCCGCGCATGAAAACCGCCGTCCCCATAATTTGCGGGGCAGTTCTCGCCGGCGTGGTTTCGCTCGGGCCTCTCCTCGCCCAGGCGCCCGGAAGCCGCCAACAGCAGCCCGAGTTCATCCGCCAGGGTCAGCAACTGATGCGCGAGGGAAAGTTGGACGAGGCGCTGGCGCTCTACCGTCAGACCCTCCAAGCTTCTCCGGATTCTTTGCCCGCGAACATCGCCGCGGGGAGCGTCCTCGACCTCAAGGGTCAAGGCAAGGACGCCCGCAAGTATTTCCAGAAGGCCATCGAAGTTGCGGACACGCCCGAGCACAAGGCCATGGCGGAAAGGGCCATGGCCATGTCCTACGCCTTCGCGGGAAATTGCAACAAGACCGTTCACTACGAACAGCAGGTCTCGGACTACTACGCCCGCGTGAAGAACTTCTTCCAGCAGGGCGAAATTGCAGACGAGGCCGCCCGTGTTTGCATTGACTCCGGCGATTTGAACACCGCCTCTCACTGGTATCAGGTGGGCCACGACACCGGTCTCAAGGAACCCGATATCAAACCGGCCCGTGTAGACCTTTGGGAATTTCGTTGGGAGCACGCGCAGGCGCGCATCGCTGCCCGGCGCGGGAATCAAGCGGAAGCGCAGAAGCACGTCGCGGCGGCAAAGGCCATCCTCGACAAGGGCGCCAATCCCGAGCAGGCGCAATTCCTTCCCTACCTCGAAGGCTACGTCGCATTCTATGCGCGAGATTACAAGACGGCGCTCGCGGAGCTGCAGAAGGCAAATCAAAACGACCCGTTCATCCAATGCCTGATTGGCCAGGCCTACGAGAAGCTAGGCGACAAAGACAAAGCCTTGGAGTATTACCGGAAGGCTTCGACAGCCATCTCCCACAATCCCCCCGCTGCCTATGCGGTTCCGTTCGCCAA
This sequence comes from Candidatus Acidiferrales bacterium, assembly GCA_035272605.1. Taxonomy (GTDB): domain Bacteria; phylum Acidobacteriota; class Terriglobia; order Acidiferrales; family UBA7541; genus JOPF136. The sequence continues at coordinate 13,768 of DATEQM010000063.1, forward strand.
GAAGAGAATCGCCTCGCTGTCGAAGTAGATTTTCTGCCTCTGGTGTTTGCTGGCGGGCTCTCCGGCCGGGTGACTCATCAAGCCGCGGCCCCACAGTTTGAA
>DATEQM010000064.1:0-2802 GCA_035272605.1 Candidatus Acidiferrales bacterium
CCGTTGCCCTCCAGCCGCTTCCACGTCGTCCCTCCGTCCTTCGAACGGTACAGCCCGCTGCCCGGTCCGCCATCCGTCAATCCCCACGGCGTGCGGTTCGCCTGCCACATCGTCGCGAACACGATGTGAGGATTCGTGGGATCAAATGCCAGGTCGATCGCGCCCGTTTTATCGTCCTCGTAAAGCACTTTCTCCCACGTTTTCCCGCCATCCAGCGTGCGGAAGACGCCGCGCTCCTCGTTCGGCCCGAATTCATGCCCCAACGCCGCCACGAACACGATGTTCGCGTCTTTCGGGTGCACGATCAGCCGGCCAATCTGCCGCGAGTCTTTCAATCCAATGTTCGTCCAGGTTTTCCCCGCGTCCGTGGATTTGTACACGCCATCGCCGTACGAACTCGTGCTGCGGATGCACCCTTCGCCCGTGCCCACGTAGATTACGTTGCGGTCCGATGGCGCCACGGCAATCGCCCCGATCGCGCTCACCGGTTGTTTGTCGAACAGTGGCGTCCAGTCCTGCCCGCCGTTCGTCGTTTTCCACACCCCGCTCCCCGTTCCCCCAAAATAAAATGTCTCGGGATCTCCCGCCACGCCGCTCACCGCCAGCACCCGCCCTCCGCGGAACGGCCCGATCTGCCGCCACTTCATCCCGCTATAGAGCGCCGTGTCCACTCCCCCTCCGGATTGTGCCCGCGCCGCCGGCGCGGCCACCAGCAGCCCCGCGACTCCTGCCGCAAATGCGCCTGCCGCGAGCAGCAGCGTCGCAGGCACACACGGACCGGAACAACTGTGCGATTTCATGGTCTTCTCTCCCTCGGAACCTGAAGGCGCCTATCATATCTCGGGGTCGCAAAAAGGGGGGAGCAGTTCCTCTGACGGCTTCGCGCTTCGTGTGGGTGCCAGGGTCTATTCGAGCGATTCGCTGACGCGCACCCAGGTGCGGCCCTTCTGGGCGATGAAGCGGATGGCGCGGTTTCCGATGAAGCTCAGGCTGCCGGCGACCACGGTGTCATAGAGCGGGCTCTCCAGGCCGTCGAAAATGACAAGGTCCCGATCCCCATGTGCGCCGGAAACCGCGTAGGCATGGTGCTGCCCATCGCTGGAAAACTGGAAACCTCGGAAACCGAACGCGTCGTACACAGCGCCGCCCCGGCCGTCCACGACCATGCGGCGTTTCGCGCGCTGATGGACTCCTGCGCCGATGATTTCATACCCGAGGTGGGTCGCGTCACCACTCAGCACGACTTCCCCAACGTACTCCGCACTGTCCTCCCGGGGAAAGGACCGGCCGATCTGCTGGTCGATTACTTCCGCGAAGGCGCCGCCCCGCAGACCGGCGTACGCAATGTGTTTTCCATCGGGCGAAGCCGCGATAGAGGTGGAAACGTCTTCGAACCCCGGACCGGGAATTCCGTCCACGAACACTGCGAAATCCTTGTCTCCGCGCTTTGCGGCATAGACGGCTTTGGCAGCGCCCGCAATGATGGGATTGCTGACACCGTCGAACTTGGCCAGCAGCGTGTGCACGCCCAGCCCCAATTCGCCGCCAGAACCGGATGAGCTCGGACCAAAACGCTGCTCAAAGAAACCGTACGGGGCGTGCAACTTGGCTCTGGCTACCGCCGCCGCTGCCGCCGCTCCCAGCGACAGGGGACTCACCGAGCCCGGCACTCCCTGATTCAAATAGAGCCAGCCAAGGACGCCTTGGTAGGAGGCAGTGATTTTCCCGTCCACGACCGTCGATGCGAGTAACGACCCTTTGTTCCGGACCTCCACTCCTGCGTAGACGTAATGCTCCCCACTTTCCGCGATGCCCAGAGGACTGATTGCGGGAAAGGCCGGTCCGGGCGCTCCATCCACGATCCAGACCCATTTACGCTTGATCCGGGCCGCCAGGGCGGTGTGACGCCCATCAGGAGAGACCCACAAACCCCCGCTATCCTCCCACTTCGGGCCCTCTTCCTCGCCGTCGCGAACGAGCACCCATTTGTCGTTCTGCTGGCCGAGGTAGAAATAGTGTTCGTGCCCGGCCGTGAAGAATGGAGTCTGGATGTCTTGATACGCAGGCCCCAGTTCTTTGCCATTCACCACCAGGCGGCACCGTTCGCCGAAGCAGCCGGTATATGCGAAAGAGCCGGCTTCCGGGCCGATTTGCGGATCGGCGATTCGGGTGTAGTCGCCCGGCTGCCTCTGCCCGTCCACAACCACAAACTGCCGCGCCGAAAGTTCTCCGACAAAAGCGCAATGCCGGCCGTCAGCGCTGATCACCAACGAAGAGACATGTACGTACTCTCCGCCTTGTTGCTTTCCATCGAAGAAAACGATTCGATAGTCCCCCATCTTCTCGACCCACACGAGGTGACCCGCGACGCTCGCAGCCGTATCCAATTCGTTCCCTGGAGTGATCTGACCGATGACTTCCTCGCGAATCCCCGGCAAAGGAGAAGCCGCGGTCTTGGCGAGGCCCGGAGCCGTAGGCGGCGCGGCCTCTTTCTGCGCCGGTACTCCGGGCGGCTCTTGCGCGCGAGCCGGCATGAGAACGGTCACGCTAAGGACGGCAAGGGCAGCGAGCAAGGGAATCGCCGCATGGCTGTTGAGCCGTCGGACCCGGAAGGCTGCGTTCACTGGAAATGTTTCCTCAGCCGACCATCCATCCCGGTCGGATCCTAAGCGTTGTGCGATAGAACAATGTCCGTAACCGGAAAGAGTAGCACAAACCATTGCGGCATCCTGGCCTCTGGAGGATGATGCGGGCTGTAGCCTCCGGAGCGACGAGGGCCGGCCACGCTGCGCCGATCAGCCG
>DATEQM010000065.1:0-3123 GCA_035272605.1 Candidatus Acidiferrales bacterium
AATCCCGCTGGCGCCGCGCGGGAGCCTTCGAGCGTGCCTGCTCCCCCGTCGCGTAGAAAAACGCGCCTGATCGCCATCCTCGCCGCCGTCGCGGCCTATCTGGTCCTCGCGTTTTGGCTGCGGCCCGACCTGGCCGGGCCCCTTTCCGGTCCGCTCACCGATCTCCACGACTCCGTTTCCGACCGCTTCCGCAAACATCCCGACCATCCGGTGGATCTGAACAGTGCAACCGCCGAAGAACTCCAGCAACTCCCTGGCGTCGGTCCCGCCACCGCGGCTCAAATCATCCGCTTCCGCGAGCAGAGCGGCCCCTTCCGCCGCGCCGAAGACATTCTCGCCATTCCCCGCATCACCCGGCGCACACTCGACCGCATTCGCCCCTACATCGTCGTGAATGGACCGCAATAGGAAGGAATCAGAGGAAGCCCAGCAGGGGTAGCCACGGGTCCCGCCGCGGTGGGACCGTGGGCTGTTTACGCCATCGCGCGTTCCACCAGGAACAGCCCGAGCGTGCCGATGCCGCACAGCCCCTCGATCGCCAGCGTCGTCTTTGGGAAAAGCCACACGCCAAGCCCCACCAATCCCAGCAGAGCGAGATCGCGCAGGATGTTCGCCAGGGTCTTCATAATCTCTGATGTGTCGGCTTCAGTGTCTCGCCCTTTTCCGTCGGGATAGGCACCTGCGCAACGATGGTCAGCCCGTAGCCGTCCAGCGCCACCACTTTGCGCGGGTGGTTCGTCAGCACGCGCACTTTGGTGAGCCCCAGGTCCAGCAGGATCTGCACCCCAATGCCGCTCTCCCGCTGCACCAGCCGCTGCCGGTCCAGGTCCTCATCGAGCTGCCCCCGCGAGTGGTAGCGCAGCCGCGGCATTTGCCCCTCGGCCACGCCCGCCGCGTCTATCCCGAATCCGCGCCCCCGGTGATGCAGGTACACGAACACTCCGCGGTCTTCCTCCGCGATGCGTTCCAGCGAATGCTCGATGAGCGCGCGGCAGTCGCAGGCCGTCGAGCCGAATGCGTCGCCCGTCAGGCAATGCGAGTGCAGCCGCACCAGCGGCGGCGGATCGCCGTCCAGTTCCCCCCGCACCAGCGCCACGTGCAGCTCCTCGTCCGCGTCGCTCGTGTACACGATCATGCGGAACTCCCCGTAACGCGTAGGCAGCGTGCCTTCCGCCACCCGCCGCATGTGCCGTTCGTGCCGCATGCGATGCCGGATCAGGTCCGCGACGGTCAACAGCTTCAGTCCGTGCAAGCGGCAGAATTCCACCAGCTCCGGCACCCGCGCCATCGTGCCGTCGTCGTTCATGATTTCGCAGATCACGCCCGCCGGAACCAGCCCCGCGGCGCGCGCCAGGTCCACCGACGCTTCCGTCTGCCCCGCGCGCACCAGCACCCCTCCGCGCCGCGCCTGCAGCGGGAAAATGTGTCCCGGCCGCGCCAGATCCGCGGGACGCGTTTTCGCGTCAATGGCCGTCAGAATCGTCGTGGCGCGGTCCGCGGCGCTGATGCCCGTGGTCACTCCGCGCCGCGCCTCGATGGATTCGCAGAACGCGGTGCCCAGATTGGACGTGTTCTGCGCCACCATCATCGCCAGATTCAATTCCTCGCAGCGCTCTTCCGTCAGCGAAAGGCACACCAGCCCGCGCCCGTAACGCGCCATGAAGTTGATGGCCTCCGGCGTCACCTTCTCCGCGGCCATGCACAGGTCGCCTTCGTTTTCGCGGTCGGCATCGTCCACCAGCACGATCATGCGCCCCTGGCGGAAGTCCTCCAGCGCCTCTTCCACCGTGCAAAATGGATTTTCCGGCATCTCCCGGTTCTCCCCCGGACGTGCAGTTCCGGTCCATCATGATAGCGCGGAATTGCCCCCTGTAGCGCCGGCGTCCCGCGCCGGCCTCGTCCTTCCCCTCAGTGCGCACAAAGGCTCGCCGGGTCCCGTGCGCCGCTCGCGCCGCAAAAAAGAAAGGGCGGCCCAGCCTCTTTTCGAGAGGCCGCGCCGCCCAATTTTATTTGCGCATCGGCCGTAGGGGCATCCCGCTGAGGCGGGACCATGCCCCTACTACCTCCCACGCTATCGGCTTAGTACATCCCGCCCATGCCGCCCGGGCCTCCGGGGCCGCCCGCGGGCACCTTCTTGTCGTCTTCCTTCAGCTCGGCCACCAGAGCTTCGGTGGTCAGCATCAGGCCGGCGATGGACGCGGCGTTCTGGAGCGCCAGCCGGGTCACCTTGGCCGGATCGATAATTCCGGCCTTGACCATATCGCCGTAATCGCCCGTCTCGGCGTCGAAGCCGAAGTTGTCTTCCTTGGACTCGCGAATGCGGCCCACCACCACTGCGCCTTCGTGCCCCGCGTTCTGGGCAATCTGGCGCATGGGTTCCTCCAGCGCGCGCTTCACGATGTTTACGCCGATGGCCTCATCCTCTTTCAGTTTGAGTTTGTCGAGTGCGGGAACGCAGCGCAGCAGGGCCACGCCGCCTCCCGGCACGATGCCTTCCTCGACCGCGGCGCGTGTGGCGTGCATGGCATCCTCCACGCGTGCTTTCTTCTCTTTCAGCTCGGTCTCCGTGGCTGCGCCCACCTTGATCACTGCGACGCCGCCCACCAGTTTGGCCAGCCGCTCTTGCAGCTTTTCGCGGTCGTAGTCCGAGGTGGTTTCCTCGACCTGCGCCCGGATCTGCTTCACGCGGCCCTCGATCTCGCTGGCCTTGCCGCCGCCCTCGACGATCGTGGTGTTGTCCTTGTCAATCACCACCTTCTTGGCGCGCCCCAGGTCCTCGACCCGGACGTTTTCCAGCTTGATGCCTAGGTCCTCGGTCACCGCCTTGCCGCCGGTCAGCGTGGCGATGTCTTCCAGCATGGCCTTGCGGCGGTCGCCGAAGCCCGGTGCCTTCACCGCGGCGCACTGCAGCGTGCCGCGGAGCTTGTTCACCACCAGGGTCGCCAGGGCCTCACCCTCCACGTCCTCGGCGATGATCAGCAGCGGCTTGCCCATCTTCGCGATGTTTTCGAGCAGCGGCAGCAGGTCCTTCATCGAGCTGATTTTCTTCTCGTGGATCAGGATGCGCGCGTCCTCGATCACGCACTCCATCCGCTCCGCGTCCGTCACGAAATAGGGCGAAAG
>DATEQM010000066.1:0-41125 GCA_035272605.1 Candidatus Acidiferrales bacterium
GCCTTTTGCGCCCCGATTCCTTTGTCGGGGCTGATCCTGCCTGTCCTGAGGCGTGTTGCCGAAGGGAGGGAATTGGCGATCGCAGATTCCGAGCCCCTCGGAAAGGGCCCCTTCCGATTCCCGCCTCCGTCTTCTCCGCAACTTTCGACCTTCAACTTTCGCCCATGGACATCTCGTGTCATCATTTTTTCCTTGACTCCGTTAGTTTACTACGCTATACTCCGCGCGGGTGATTATCGATGCAGCATACAGGACCAATCCGAGACCCGCGGGGCCAATCTCTGTCTAACTCCCGTGGTATGTGCAGATCCACGCCCGGCGCTGTAAATCCCTTTCTTTTCTGCACATCCAAAATCGCCTCGCATCTGTTCATTCCACAGCAACTTAAAGGTGCCTCTTTTCAAGGGTTTACTCGTTTTCTGGGCTTAACTCCTTTCGTTTCTGCAGATGCACAAAGTGGGGGGCGATACCCATGTCCAAAAGCAAATGTACTGCGGTTTCCTGCCCTTCCCTGCAATTCCCCAGCCTCCAAACGTCTGTGCAAGTCGACACTCGGTCCTCAAAGGCAAATGTATGGATTCCCGTCCCCTCATATCCCGTTTATTTTCAACTGCTTGTGCAAGTCCCCTCTCAATAACCCACGTGTTCTCAATCGTTTGTGCAAATTAGAGGGGGAGGGGAGTACCCCATGTTCAAAAGCCAAGAGTGTGGCACTTCCCGGCTTCGCCTTGCCAGGCCGAATTTCGAGTTTCGAATTTCGAGTTTCGCCATTTGACTGTCTCTCACCAGTCACCGCCGTGTGGCGCGCGAAACGTGGCATACTCTTCGCTCGTCCATATCAACCGGTACACCAACTCATCTCAAGGGGCGATACACATGACTAGCAATTGTATTCGCATTGGCTTGTTCGTCCTGGCGCTGGCTGCGGCAATCCCCGCGGCCGCCTGGGCCCAGGAAACGCCGAAGGCTCCGGAGGCCAAGCCGGCCGAGCCGGCGGAAAAGAAAGAGCCGCCGAAGGAAGAGTCCTCGGTCACGGAGCACAGCATCAAAATCGGCGGGCAGACGATCAATTACACGGCTACGTTCGGCTCCATTCTCATCAAGGACGAAAAAGACGAGCCCACGGCCCTGATTTTCTTCATCGCCTACACGAAAAGCGACGCCAAGGAAATGAGCGAGCGCCCGCTGACGTTTATCTACAACGGCGGGCCGGGCTCGGCTTCCGCCTGGCTGCACATGGGCGCGTTCGGCCCGCGGCGCATCGTCACGGACGACGCGCACTTCACTCCGCCCGCGCCCTACCGCCTGGTGGACAACGCTTACAGCCTCATTGACAAGACGGATGCGGTGTTCATCGATCCGGTGGGCACGGGCTTCAGTCACGCGGTGGGCAAAGCGAAGGACAAGGACTTCTGGGGCATCGACCAGGACGTCCATTCGCTCGCGCAGATGATTCGCATCTACGTCACCCGCAACAACCGCTGGAACTCCCCCAAGTACCTGTTGGGTGAGAGCTACGGGACCTTCCGTTCCGCGGCTCTGGGGAATTATCTGCAGCAACACGACGGCATGGGGCTGAACGGGATCGTGCTGATCTCCAGCGTGCTGGACCTCAGCCAGCTCACCTTTGGGCCGGGCGACGACCGCTGCTACATCCTGTATCTGCCGAGCTACGCGGCCACCGCGTGGTACCACAAAGTGCTGAAAAATCCGCCCAGCGACCTGAACGCCTTTCTGGCCGACGCGCGAAAATTTGCCGCCGGGGAATACGCCTCTGCGTTGATGAAGGGCGCGCAGCTCTCCGACGCCGAAAAGGCCGACATGGCGAAAAAACTTTCGGCCTATACCGGACTGAGTGAAGAGTACCTGATCAAGGCCAACCTGCGCGTCAAGCTCCCGCAATTCGACGAGGAGTTGAAGCGCAGCCAGGGAGAAACCACCGGCCGGCTCGACTCGCGCTACACCGGTTACACCTACGACCTGCTGAGCGAGTATGCGGAGTACGACCCGCAATCCACGGCCATCACCAGCGCCTACACTTCCGCCATCAACGACTACATCCGGGAAGAGCTGAAATACAAGACGGACAGGAACTACAACCTCCTCGGCGGCGAACCCGGCCGCAATTGGGACTGGAAGCGCACGGACAGCCGCCGCGGGTTCTTCCCCGGCGCTCCCAACGTGATGGATGATCTCGCGCAAGCCATGATTGCGAATCCCTATCTGCAGGTGCAGGTGGAAAACGGGCTCTACGATCTCGCCACGCCGTTTTTTGCGACCGAGTACACCATGGAACACCTCGGCCTCCCGGCAAAATTGCAAGGCCACATCAAAGAGGAGTATTACGATGCGGGGCACATGATGTACGTGAACGAAGCCTCGCTGGCAAAGTTGAAGGAGAACGTGGCGAAGTTCATGGAGAGCACGTCGCACCACTAGACGAGCGGCGGCACCAAGGACGGCAGCGGCACGGAGGGCAGCGCAGATGAAGCTACGTTTCGGTTTTCTCTGCCTGGCGATGGCGATGGGGGGAACACCGATGCTCCGGGCGGAAAGCCCGGGCGGCCAGCAGTCTCCTCCGCAGGCTCCCAGCGCGCCGGCCCACCCTGCCGCTTCCGCTCCGGCCCAGCCGCCAGCCGCGCAGGCCGAGGAGGGCGCGCCACTAAGTAAACTGGGCCTCTCCGACGATCAGAAGAGGCAGATCCATGGGATCCGCAAGAATTCGCAACGACAAGTGCAGGCCGTGAAAAGCAACGTGTCGCTCACGCCGCAGCAGCAGGCGCAGCAGGTTCGCCAGATCCGCCGCGCAGCGATGCAACAGGTGGATGGCGTGCTCACTCCGGAACAGCGCGAGAAATACGACGCCTGGCGCCGCGCGCACCAGCGGCGCCGCCATCCGCCACCCCCGAAGCCGGAGGGTGCCTAGCCGAGCCGCGCAGGTTGAGAGGCGCCGGCAGGAGCGCTGCCTGCGCGCCTCTTTCTGCTATCCTTTCAAGCGGAATGCCGGGAGAGAGGACCGCGCGCACGGCTGTCGTATTCGGAATCATCGTTTCGCTGGCCACTCTGAGCGGGGCGCAGGGAGAGGCGCGAACGAGAGCGAGATTCGCAGACGCTCGCGCCGCGGCGCAGTCTCCCCTGCCCCCGCACGCTTCCCCGCCGCCACAGACAGGACCGGCACCTCTTCCTGTGAGGCCAGTAGCGCCGCCCGCTCAGATCGCGCAGGCTGGGAAACCCGTGATTCCGGCTCCGGTGGTGGTGATCCTGGATCCGGCGCACGGCGGGACCGACAGCGGCGCGCACGGCGGCTCCGAAGACGAAAACGCGGTCGAAAAGGACCTGGTCCTGGCGATTGCCCAGAACATGCGGCGCGAGATGGAGCGCCAGGGCGTGCGCGTGGTGCTGACGCGCCAGGGTGATGTGACGCTCTCGCTGAATGATCGCGCGGCGCTCGCGAACGGCATCGGTTCCGGCTTCTTCGTGACCCTCCACGTCGCTTCCACCGGACAGCCGAACACCGCGCAGGCCTATTCGTTCGGCACACCGCTGGGCAGCGCGCCACCGGTATTCCCCCCGCGGGCCCTCGGCATCGAGGCGGTGCCCTGGGACAACGCGCAGGCCGCGTATCTGGTTCCCAGCCGGCGGCTGGCGGAACTTCTCCAGGTGGAACTCGCGCAGAAGCTGGGGGGCTCCCCGGATATTCCGCAGTTCGCCCAGGTGCGCCAGTTGCGAATTGTGGCGCATCCGGCCGTGGCGATCGAACTGTCGAGCGTGGCGGAAGATGACCCCGAGTCGCTCGAGAAGGCGGCTGTGCCCCTGGCGAATGCGCTGGTGCGCGCCATCGCCGCCTATCGCCAGCCCGTCGAGGCGCGGCCCTGATGTCGCGCGCCTTCCGCATCACGCTGCTGCTGCTTCTGCTGGCCGTACTGGCCGGGTTGTACGAGCTTCCGGTGCTGCGCAGGCAGCTCGCGCGGTCCGGACAGCAGGAGCAAACCGAGGAGCAGGCCCGGCGCGAGGTGATCCGTGCCGGGAGCGAAGGGCACCAGGAAAAGAAGGAAAAAATCGCCCTCTTCTGGCTCTCGGCAGACGACCCGCGGGAACTGGCTGCGGTGGAAACGCCGTTGCTGCTGGGCGCCGACCCAGTGGAACGCGCGCGCGTGGCGCTGGAGGCCCTGATCACCAGCGCGCCCACGCCGGAGCAACGCCCGCTGCCGCTGGAAACCTCCCTGCTCGAGTTTTACCTGCTGCCAGACGGGACCGCGGTGGCGGACTTTTCCGATGCGCTCTCACACGAAATTCCCTCCGGGATTTCCTCCGAACAACTCGCGGTGGACGCCGTCGTGCGCACCTTGCATGCCGCGGTGCCGCAGGCGCGCCGGCTGAAAATCCTGATCGGCGGTCAGGAAGTGGAAACGCTGGCGGGGCACGTGGACCTGACGAGCGCGTTCGATCTCAGCGCGATGCGTTCCGCCGCGCCCGCGCCGGCCCTTCCCGCTCCCGCGGCCGGACCCCCGGCGCCGGCGCAACCGGGAAAATCTCCTGCGCCGGAGGAGAAGAAGACGCCGCCCGCTCCGAAGCCGCGCGAAGGCGAGCGTTGACGGGACGCGGCGCGGCGGGCAGACTGGGACGCGACGCTGGACGGAAAAGGTTCTGACCGGGCTTTGGAGGAATAGTGCGCAACGACGGACGCGCCTCGAATCAGTTGCGGCCGGTGAGGTTCACGCCGGACTTCATCCCCAACGCGGAAGGCAGCGTGCTCATCGAGGTGGGAAGCACCCGGGTGATCTGCACGGCGAGCCTGGAGGACGGCGTGCCTTCGTTCCTGAAAGGCTCTGGAAAGGGCTGGGTGACCAGCGAGTACGGCATGCTGCCGCGGGCCACCGAATCGCGCACGCAGCGCGAAGCCTCGCGCGGGCGGGCTTCCGGGCGCACGCTCGAGATCCAGCGCCTGATTGGACGTTCCCTCCGCGCGGTCTTGGATGGCGCCGCCCTGGGCGAACGCACCGTATGGATTGACTGCGACGTGATCCAGGCGGACGGCGGGACGCGCACGGCTGCGATCACCGGGGCGTTCGTGGCGCTGGCGCTGGCGTTTGAGCGCATGGTGGCGGCCAACCTGCTGCGCGCCATCCCGCTAAGGGATTCGGTGGCGGCGACCAGCGTGGGGATTGTGGACGGCGAATGCCTGCTGGACCTGTGTTACGAAGAAGATTCGCGCGCCGCCGTGGACATGAACGTGGTCATGACCGGTCGTGGAGAATTCGTGGAGCTGCAGGCCACGGGCGAGGGGCGTCCGTTCGCCGGGCCGGAACTCGACCGGCTGCTGGAACTCGCCGCGCAGGGCGTGCAGAAACTCTCCGAGGCGCAGCAAGACCTGCTGCAGATGGACTTCCGTGGCCGGCGCTAGGCTGCTGGTAGCATCTTCCAACCGGCACAAACTCGAAGAATTCCGCGAGCTTGCGGCCGGCTCCGGCCTCACGCTCGATTTTCTGCCCGGATTCGATTCGCTCGCCGCGTTCGACGAATCAGCGGAGACATTTGCGGAGAACGCGGCGGGAAAAGCGATCCATTACAGCCGTGGCAGCGCGGAGGGCGTGATGGCGGACGATTCCGGGCTGGTCGTGCCGGCACTGGGCGGCGCGCCGGGGGTGCGCTCGAGCCGCTACGCGGGGCCGGAAGGGGACGCGGGCAGAAACATTCGGAAGCTGCTCGAGGCTCTGGCTGGGAAGAAGGGCCAGGATCGCGAGGCACGATTCGTGTGCGTGCTGGCGCTGGCACGGGCAGGGCGCGTGGAGGCGGTCTTTTCCGCCGCAGTCGCGGGAACCATTCTGGAGGCTCCGCGAGGCGCCGGGGGATTTGGATACGATCCTGTATTCCTCCATGAGCCTGCGGGAAAGACATTTGCGGAGTTGCCGCGCGAAGAGAAGAACCGCCTGAGCCATCGCGGGCGCGCGTTTCGCAAGCTCGTGGCGTACCTGAAGGAGAGCCCGCAATGAGAATCGCCCGCCCGCCGAATCGCGTGGGGAAACGGAAGCGCGCGGCGGCCTGTGCTATAGTCCCGCGCTATGGCACGGAAGGAGACGGTGAAGCAATCCCGCCGGGGCGGAACGAGGAAAAGCGGCGGCAAGTCCGCGCACTCCCGATCGCGCTCCACCGCGCGGGCTAAAGCGCGGCACGACCAAGGCGCGGCAGCAGCCAAAGGGACCTCGCCCGCGCGGGTCCGGGCGATTCTGGAGAAGCTGGACGAGGCCTACCCCGCGGCGACCTGCGCCTTGCACCACGATAATCCCTTCCAACTGCTCATCTCCACGATTCTCTCGGCCCAGTGCACGGATGAGCGTGTGAACCAGGTGACCGCGACGCTTTTTCCGAAATATCCCTCGCCGGAAGCCTTCGCCTACGCCAATCCCCGGGAACTCGAAAAAGAAATCCGTCCCACTGGATTTTTCCGCAACAAGACGAAATCGGTGATGGGCGCGAGCAAACTGATCGTGGAAGGTTTCGGCGGAAAAGTGCCGCAGACCATGGAGGAGTTGCTCACGCTGCCGGGCGTGGCCCGCAAGACGGCCAACGTGGTGCTCGGCACGGCCTTCGGCGTGGCCTGCGGCGTGGTGGTGGATACGCACGTACAGCGCCTCGCCGGGCGCCTCGACCTCTCCCGCCAGCAAGACCCCAAAAAGATCGAGCAGGACCTGATGCGCGTGATTCCGCAGGACCGCTGGATTCTCTTCTCGCACCAGCTCATCTGGCATGGGCGCCGAGTTTGCCAGGCGCGGAAGCCGCGCTGCGCCGAGTGCAATCTGGAAAGCCTCTGCTACTCGAAGGACAAAGTGGTCTGAACGGGACGGCCCGCCGCTTCCGCGAGCTCCTCTATCCATTCCTCCTTCCTTTACCTCCGGATTCTATGGCGCTATAGTTGCCGCGGCCTGGGGTCCCGGCAACAGAGGAGACAGCGGACATGGAACCAGTGACCGGACGGGACGCGGTGGCACGGCTGACGGGCCTGATCAGCCCGAAATATCAAGTGCACGGCTATGCGATTGACCTGACGGCAAAGCAGATTTACGGCGTAGATCCGACCGGCCAGGTGGACTTCGGCGGCACGGAGTATGCCCCGAGCGCGCGCGTGCCGGTGGCCTCGCTCCGGCGGAACCGTGAGGACAAGTACGAGTGGTGGGATCTGGCCCGTGGCTGTTACCTGCTGGAATTCAACGAAGGCCTGCGGCTGGCGGAAAACGAAATTGCAATCATCGAGCCGGACGACCGCCTGCTCCGCTGCGGCGCCATGCATGCCATGACGTTTCTGCGCGGCCAGGGCGAACGAATGGAAACCCTGCTGGTGGTCGGAACGATGAGCGTGCTGATCAAACAGAACGCGCGGGTTTCGCGCCTACGGGTGTTCCGCTTCGGCTCTCCCCCGGCAGCGGCGACGGCCGGCGGCGCTGGCGGAAAAAAGAAGGCGGCGGCGCGGAAGAAGACGCGGCGATAACGGCCCAGCGCGCGCACCGCGCAGATGCGCCAGTTGACGCGGCAATGTGCGCACAGTCTAAAAGCCTGTGCTACTTCGCCCGCGCCCTGCTAACTCCTCCATCGCAGCGTAACTCCCTCGGCTATCGGATGCTTCATCGGCTGGCCCGTCCGCTGCGCCTCCTGGTAGGCCTCCTTCAACTGGAAATACCAGCGGGCGGGACGGTCCGCGTCGTCAATCAGCATCTGCCGGCGGCTGCGGGCGAGTCCCACGGCCTGTTTTTCCATGGTCTCCTGGTCCTGCCGCAAGAATGTGGTGGCAAATTTCCGGAAAATCCACGGGACCAGCGGCACCCAGGCGAATATGTTCCAGGCCGCGACGAAATCAATGCGCGAGCGTTCCGCCGTCACCGGCGTCACCGTGGCGCGGCTGGAAAACCAGTATTTGCCCGCCTCGATGCGCTCAAACCGCATGTTCGGCAGCACGAATTCGATGGTGGTCACCGGCTGGCCGTACACCTTCAGCAGTTTGTAGGGCGCGCTGTTGGCGGAGGGCGCGTGCGGGCGGATGCGGAAACCGTTCGGAATCGGTTCGAACACTTTCTCTTTCACCTGAATGCTGCTGCGTTTCCGCCACCACCAGGATTGATGGACAAAGGGCCCGTGCGCCGGATCCATCAGCCCGATGATGCCCTGATCCACGTCGCAGGCCAGGTCGCACCACAGATGCACCATGCGGCAGCGGCCCTCGCCGCGCCATAGCCGCGGCGCGGCGGGCGCCGTGTTCTCCGGGCGATCCGGATCGGCGAAGTACACCCACACGTAGCCGTCCGCCTCGTCGGCGGGAAAGGCCCCGGCAAAAATGCGTTCCACTTTCAATTTGGATTCGCCCGGGACGAGCGAAGGAATCTCTCGGCACTGCCCGGTGCGGCAGTCGAATCGCCAGCCGTGGTAGCTGCATTCCACCGTCAGGCCGTCAAAATGCCCGGCGGAAAGGGGCATGCCGCGGTGCGGGCAGAAATCCCGCAACGCGAAGGCGCGCCCCTGCGCGTCCCGCCCCACCACCAGCGCCTCGCCCAGCAGTTCCGCCGTCGCCGGCCCGCGCCCGCGCAGCTCCGCCGAGCGCATCGCCGGATACCAGCATCCGCGTAGCGCCGCCGGGGCGCCCCGTTCCTGCGTTCCGTTCTCGCTCATGTCATTTTCGGCAGCGTACACTACGCTCAAGCACGCGGCAATGCCTCTCCCAGGACGAATGGGGGACGAGTGGAGAAAGACGAGGAGTTTCTCGCCCGCCTAGGCGGGTGAACTTCGGCACAAAGATAGAGAAGGCACGAAGAAGAAGCGGGTCAAGGTTTCTTGCGATGGGCGTCGAACCAGTTGAGGGTGTAGACGACCTTGGCGACCTGATGGCTGGGGCGGCGGCTGAGGCCGTGGGGCTCTCCGGGGAAGCGCACCAGAACCGATTCGACCTTGAGAAGTTTGAGCGCCGCGTAGTACTGCTCGGCCTCGGAGATGGGAGTGCGGAAGTCTTCCTCGCCGGTCATGAGCAGGGTGGGCGTCTTCACGTTTTTCACCAGGGAAATCACGGAGCGCTTCATGTAGTCGTCGGTGAAATCCCAGGGATTGCCTGGAAACCAGTATTGCGCGCCGAAGGAAGGCAGGTCGGAAGTCAACACCCAGCTATACCAGTTGATGACGGGATAGAGGCTGGCGGCGGCGCGGAAGCGGTCGGTGTGATCGATCATCCAGCAGGTGAGCACACCGCCGCCGGAGCCTCCGGTGACAAAGAGATTATCGGGGTCGAGGTAGTGCCGGGCAAGAAGTGCGTCGACGCCGGAGTTGAGGTCGTAAAAATCGTTGCCGGGATAGGCGTGGTGGATCAGGTTGGCGAACTCCTCGCCGTAGCTCGTGCTGCCGCGCGGGTTCGTGTACAGGATCACGTAACCCCGGGCGGCCCAGATCTGCGCGTTCAGATCAAAGCGGTCGCCGTAGTTGGAGAAAGGCCCGCCGTGAATCTGGAAGATGAGGGGATATTTCCTGGAGGGATCGAAATCCGGCGGCTTGATGATCCAGCCTTCAATCTTGCGCTTGTCGAAGGAAGATTCGTACCAGAATTCCTCGACGGCGCCCAGTTTCTTGGCGGTGAAGAGTTCGCGATTGAGCGCGGTGAGGACGCGGAGTTTGGGATCGGCGAGAGAAGCCACCGCCACGTCGCCGGGGTCGGAGGGCGTGTCGTATCGGACGGCGAATGCGCCATCGCTCGCGACGCTGAACTCCGCCCCGGCATTGAGGTGATCGGCGAGAACGCGCGTCGCGCCGTCGAGCGAAGAATAGGCGAGCTTGGAATCGCCCTGATCCGCGTAGGTGAAGAAAATGCCCTTGCCGTCGGCGGCCCAGCGGGGACTGCCCGCGTCGCGATCCAGCTGCGAAGTGACCGGGTGAGGATTCGTGCCATCGCGGTTGGCGAGATACAGGTAGTTGGTCTGGTGGCCCTGGTAGCGGTCATCGAAGCCGGTGTAGGCGATGAGTTTGCCGTCGGGTGAAACCTCCGGGGATTGGTTGGGGCCGTTGCGATGAGTGAGTTGCGTCATCGAGCCGTCAGCGATGCGGATTTCGAAGATCTCGGTGTGCAGAGGCTGGTACTCGTAGTCGGCGGTGCCATTCATGGAAACGACGAGCGATTTCCCATCGGGCGCCCAGGAGGCGTAGGAGCCTCCAAAACCGCCGGCGCCGGGGCCGTGGGGAAATTTGCCGGTGGTGAGCTGGCGAGGCGCGCCGCCGTCGGACGCAATGACGAAAATCTGTGTATAGCCGGGCTTGAGATAGCCGGGACCATTGAAGCGATAGATGAGGTCCTCATAGACCTTGGGCGGTTCGGCCCATTTGGCGCCTTCGGGCGCGGCGGGCAGCGCGGCGATTTTCGGAGGAGCGGCGGAGACGAGCGCGGTGAAGGCAATCTGCTTTCCATCGGGAGACCAGGAAATACCGGCCGGAGGGTTTTCGAGGTCGGTAAGCTTGGCGGTCTGGCCGGAATCCATCCAGCGAACGTAGAGCTGCGTCTTTCCGTCTCGATCGGAGAGGAAAGCGAGGCGCGTGCCATCGGGCGACCAGCGCGGGAAGGTGTCGCTGAAGTTGCCGGTGGTGAGCGGGCGATGCTCGGAACCGTCGGAATTGACGATCCATAGGTTCGAGACGCTGCGGTCCGAGGCGATGTCCTTGGACTGGCGCGCGTAGACAATGCGTTTGCCGTCGGGAGAGATTTGCGGATCGGTAGCGACCTGCACGCGGAAAACGTCCATGGGCTCCAGCCGGTCGGGAATCTCCTGAGCCCTGGCGAGGAGAGGCGAAAGCACGAAGAGGGTGACGACGGCGGCGAGGCAACGGCATTTTTGAGACACGGTAGTTTCCTTTCGCGGATGTTTCTTACCCGGAATTTCTGATTTGGGATCGTCTGCGCGTGCGCATCGTACGCTTCTGGTGCCCTCGATACAACGACCACGGCGCCCGGGCAGGGAGGGGATGGCGACGTAAAGTCGCCGCTACATTCAGAGTTTTCCGACGGTGAGGCTGGGCTCGCGCACCTCAGCGGAAATTGCTGATCAGGATGATGTCGCTGGTGCTGTTGCCGCGGGCCATGGCGAGCTGCTTGCCGTCGCGCGACCAGGAGAATGCGAAAATGAGGCCGGAGGAGAAGTTGGTGAGCTGTTTCGGTGGCCCTCCCGCAAGTGGCTGGCGCCAGATGTTGGAGACACCGCCTCGCGTCAGAGCGTAATCCACCGCGCGGCCATCGGGCGCCCAATGGCTCAGTCCCGCGCCGGCGGGCGCGGTGAATGTGTGGACCGGCGCGCCTCCGCCGGAGGGAATGATGGTCCGTACAATTGGACTCGTCTCTGAGGCTCCATTCGCCACGTAGGCGATCAGCTTTCCGTCAGGAGAAATGGCTGCGACTCCTCCAGCACTATTGTCCGCCAACCGCGTGGGGCTTCCCCCTTCGACGGGGAGCCGGTAAACTTTCGGACCAGAAACGTAGGCCAACCATTTTCCGTCGGGGGAGCAGTCGGCTCCATACTCAGGACCGTTGTTCGTGATGCGGGCGGGCGACGAGCCATCCGCGTCCATCCGCCAAATATTCAACTGGGAGCCACTCACAGCCTGGAACACGATGGACCGGCCGTCTCCACAGGCGGACGGGGAATAGTTCCGGTGCACATTCGGGGTGAGGAGCGTGGGGCCACCCCCTTGCGCGGGAATGCTGAAGAGGTCGCCAATTCCATTCGCATAGACGATGGTCCCATTCGGGAACCAACTGCTCGCGTAGCCCGTGGGCTCGCCGGAGGTGACCTGCCGCCCGTGTAAAACATCACCGGCGGGGAAGACCCACAAATTGGAAAGTGCCGTCAACTCCCTAGTCACCAGCGTCTTTCCGTCGCGCGTCAAATCCAGGCAGCACAGACTGTAGTTGGTCAGGTCGTTGGTAAACCGCCGCGCCTCGCCGGACGGATAAGAGATAAACCAGAGCTGGCCCCGGTTGCCCTGCGAGGCATCGGCCATTCCCACCAGCAGGCCGCTTCCATCCGGCAGCCATTTCGGCCGGCCCAGGTTTGTCTCGCTGTTGAATAGGGTGCGCGGAGTCCCACCCTTCGCCGGGAACGCCAACAACTTCCAATGCAGGCCCTGGTCGGCTGTGAGAACTGAGGCAAGAATCGTATTCCCGTCGGGAGACCAGGCAGGCCCGAGCAAAGTCGTCCGATTCACGGCTGCCTTGAGATCTCCCAGGAGATGCTCGCCACCTCCATCGGCCGCCGCCACGAGGAGGTGAATTTCGGCCTTGTCCGGAACTCCCCGAATGAAGGCCATCTCCTTTCCGTCAGGTGAAAAGCTGACGGGCGCATCAATGTCGCGAATCAACTGGCGTGGCGCGCCACCCAAAACGGGCATCTGGAAGAGCGTGGAATAGTTGAAAGTCTCCTTGCTGGTGCGGACAAAGTAAATGTAATTTCCATCGGGAGAAAAGGTGAGCCCGTCGAAGACGACGACATCCGGGGCCAGTATGGGCACATCGCTGCCCGTGGCCACTTGGCGGACCATCAGGCTTTGCTTTTCGCCGTCGCGCAGAACGTAGACCACGTACTGGCCGTCGGGCGAGATGGCCACGTCGCTGGCCTTGCCGCTCTGCGTGAGGCGCGAGATTTTCATTTCCTGGAGGTTCAGCGCGGGTTTGCGGGTGGTCCACTTGTAGACGCCGAAGCTGACGGCTGCGAGCAGGGCCACAATTCCGGCGACGGCCATCGCTGCTGTCTTCCAGCCGGGCTTGGCTGCTGCAATGGCCGTGGTGGTTCCCGACGCGGGTGCCGCGCCCTGCGTGGGGCCCTGGGTGGCGATCGTCCCGCTGGCGCCAGCCGCAGCTCCCGCACCTGAGGTGTCTTGCACCGCCGTCCGCCCCGAGCTTGTGTCGCGCAATAAGCGCTTCAGGTCGGTGCGTATGTCCGCGGCGCTCTGGTAGCGCAGGTTGCGGTCCTTCTCCAGCGCCTTGCTGATCACTTCTTCGAGTTTCGGCGGCAGGTCCGGATTCAGCCGCGCCGGGGCCGCCGGCGCGCGGTTCAGGATGGCGTCGGTGATCACGCCGGAAGTGTCCCCGCGGAAAGGCATGGCCCCCGTGGCCATTTCGTAAAGCACCGCGCCGAAGCTGAACAGGTCTGTGCGCGCGTCGAGCTCCTTGCCGCGCACCTGCTCCGGCGACATGTACGCCACCGTTCCCACCGCGGTCCCGGGGCTGGTGAGCAGGTCGTCGTGCAGATTCGCGGCGCCGTCCGCGGTCATGGTGAGGCCTTCTTCCTGGCGCGTCTGCTTGGCGAGGCCGAAGTCGAGGATTTTGGCGTGGCCGCGGGCGGTGAGGAAGATGTTCGCGGGCTTGATGTCGCGGTGGACGATGCCTTTGGCATGCGCGGCGTCGAGCGCGTCGGCGACTTCCGTGCCGATCTCGAGGAGCTGATCGAGGTCGAGGGGGCGTCCGCTGATGCGGTGCTTGAGCGTGGCGCCTTCCATGAACTCCATGGCAATGAAGGTCTGGCCTGCGTCGTCGCCGATTTCGTAGATGGTGCAGATGTTGGGGTGGTTGAGCGCGGAGGCGGCGCGGGCTTCGCGGCGGAAGCGTTCGAGCGCGACAGGATCGCGAGCCAAGTCCGCGGGAAGGAACTTCAGGGCGACAAAGCGGCCGAGGGCGGTGTCTTCGGCTTTGTAGACCACGCCCATGCCACCGCCGCCAAGTTTTTCGACAATGCGGTAGTGGGAGACGGTTTGGCCGATCATCGGTTGGGCTTTGCCACGGGCGGTGATGATAGGTGGAATCGGAGAGCGAGTCAAAGAGGCGGTGACGAGTGATGAGGGATGAGCGACGAGTGAACCGCGGGAGGTCTGATCAGCACCGACGGTGGACCGTCCGCCGCAGTCGGAGCCGGAGGCGAAACCGAAACCGAGGAACCAAAAGCGAAAGGCGCCACCTTTTTTGGGAACCAAAGGGAGGGGCACCCGGCGCAGGGAGAAGTCACAGACGGCAAACCTCAGCGGAAATTGCTGATCAGGACGATGTCGCTGGAAAGCGAGCCGCGCGACATCGCCAACTGTTTCCCGTCTCGAGACCAGTCGAAACTGAAGATGAGCCCCGAGGTAAAGTTCGTGATCCGCTTCGGACCGCCGCCGGAGAGCGGCTGCCGCCAAATGTTGGTTGCGCCCTGGCGAGTGAGCAGGTAGTCAATGCTTTGACTATCGGGGGACCAGTGGGTTGTGCCCGAGCCGGCAATGAAGGGGAATTTGTGAAGAGCGGCGCCGCCGGTGGCGGGGATCACGACTCGAATCAGGGCGGCCGTGGCCGGGTCACCAAGGCCCAAATACGTGACCAGCTTCCCGTCCGGCGAGATAAGCGTGCCTCCCGCGAAGTTATCGCCCGCCAACTGCGTCGGCGTACCGCCCTCGACGGGGAGCCGGTAAATCGCCCTGTCCGAAGCATAGGTTAGCCATTTGCCGTCGGGCGAGCAGTCCGGCGAGTTCTCCGATTGCCCGTCGGTGAGGCGGGTGGGGTGCGAGCCGTCAGCATCCATGCGCCAGATGTTTACGCGAGCGTTGGCGGCAGCCTGGAGGATAATCGATCGGCCGTCGCCGCACGCGGCAAGCGCTTTGACCCGGTACTGATGCGCATCAAGGAGTCTGCGAGCGCTGCCGCCGCCCGCCGAGGTGCTGACGACATCAAAACCCTCCGTGAGCGAAATGATGGATCCGTCCGGCATCATGGAAAGCGGCAGGCCGGTGGGCTCCCCGGAAGTGATCTGACGCAACTGAGCCGGATTGCTTGCGGGCGCGACCCAGATATCGGAAATGCGCGAGGTGGCCACGGTCACCAGCGTCTTCGCATCCCGTGTCACGTCGAGATCGAGAACGTCGTAATTGCTCAGATCGTTGGTAAGCCGCCGGACTTCACCCGAGGGGTAGGAAACAAGAAAGAACTGTCCGTGGCTACCCAGGGCACTCTCTTCCACACCCACCAACAGGCCGCTTCCGTCGGAGAGCCACTGGGGGCGTCCGATGCGCGATTCCGAGGAGTAGAGTAATCGCGGCTCGCCGCCGGCCAGGGGGAAGGCGACCAGTACCCAATGCTTCCCCTTTTCCAGGGGGCGGAAAGAGACTGCAATGGTTTTTCCGTCGGGTGACCATGCGGGGCCGATGATGAGTTGAAATCCGAGATCGGCAGTCTGCTTCACAAATGCCCGCTCCCCGCTGCCATCGGCCGCGGCAATCAGAACATCGATCTGCTTTTCAGTCGGCACACCTCGGACGAAGGCGAATTGCTTTCCATCAGGCGAAAAGCTCACCGGCGTGTCTACGTCGCGGACCAGCTGCCGCGGAGTGCCGCCGAGCACCGGCATCTGATAGATGGCGGAATAGTTGAACGCTTCTTTGCTCGATCGGACGAAGTCGATGTAGCTGCCGTCCGGTGTGAAGGTCAGTCCATAGAAGTTCACCACGTCGGGCGGGAGGATAACCACGTCGCTTCCCGTGGCCACCTGGCGCACCATCAGGCTCTGCTTTTCGCCTTCGCGCAGTACGTAGACGACGTACTCGCCGTTCGGTGAAATGGCAGCGTCGGCGGCCTTCCCGCTCTGGGTGAGGCGCGAGATTTTCATTTCCTGCAGGTTCAGAGGGGGTTTGCGGGTGGCCCATTTGTAGACGCCGAAGCTGACGGCGGCGAGCAGGGCCACTGCTCCGGCGACGGCCAGGGCCGCCTTCTTCCCTGCCGGCCGGGCCGCAGCGACTACTGTGGTGGATCCGGAAGCCGAGGCCGCGCCCTGCGCTGCGGTGACGCCGCTGGCTCCCGCTGCTGCTTCCGCCCCAGTGGCGTCTTTCACTGCTGTGCGCCCGGACGTGGAGTCGCGCAGCAGGCGCTTCAAATCGGCGCGCATTTCCGCGGCGCTCTGGTAGCGCAGGTTGCGGTCCTTTTCGAGCGCCTTGTTGATCACCTCTTCAAGCTTCGGCGGCAGGTCCGGATTCAACCGAACGGCCGCAACCGGGGTGCCGTGCAGAATGCCGTCGGTGATCACGCCGGACGTGTCGCCGCGAAAAGGCAGCGTGCCGGTGGACATTTCATAGAGCACGGCGCCGAAACTGAACAGGTCGGTGCGCGGGTCGAGATCCTTGCCGCGCACCTGCTCCGGCGACATGTAGGCCACCGTGCCCACGGCAGCGCCCGGGCTGGTAAGGAATTGTTCGTCGGCGTCGGCCGTCATTTCGCCGGACATGGTGACGCCTTGCGCGTTCGCCGCCCGCGTCTGTTTGGCCAGCCCGAAATCGAGGATTTTGGCGTGGCCACGCGCCGCCACGAAGATGTTCGCCGGCTTGACGTCGCGGTGCACGATGCCCTGCGCGTGCGCGGCGTCGAGCGCGTCGGCCACCTCGATGCCGATTTCCAGCAGCCGCTCCGCGTCCATGGGACGGCCGCCGATGCGGTGTTTGAGCGTGGCCCCGTCCATGAATTCCATGGCGATGAAGGCATGGCCGGCATCTTCCCCGATTTCGTAAATCGTGCAGATGTTGGGGTGATTCAGCGCGGAGGCGGCGCGGGCCTCGCGACGGAAGCGTTCCAGCGCTACGGGATCGCGGGCCATTTCCGCCGGAAGGAATTTCAGCGCCGTGAAGCGGCCGAGGGTGACGTCTTCTGCCTTGTACACCACGCCCATGCCCCCGCCGCCCAACTTTTCGACAATGCGGTAGTGGGAGACGGTTTGGCCGATGAGCGAGGCGGAAGGATCCATGCGGCGGCCATCTTAGGGGTGCGATCCCAACCGTGTCAACGAAGGGAAGCCCGGACGCGTGCGAGGTTGCGGGCTACTTTCTTCCGGCCTGGACCTTGCGAGGCGTGCGGCCCTTGACGCGGTAGAGGCCCTGATCGGCGGCGGCCAGCAGCGCGTCAATCGTCTCGCCGTCCTGCGGGTAGATGGCGATCCCTACGCCGGCGGAGACGGGCGGTTTCTCGTCGTCCTGGGCGATGCGCTCCGTGATGCGCCGCACCACTTCCAGCGCGGCCTCCATTCGCGTCTCGGGCAGAACCAGCACGAACTCGTCTCCGCCGTAGCGCGCGCAGGTGTCAATGGCGCGGGAATGCACGCGGAGCGCGTTGGCAAAACGGCAGATGGCGCGGCTGCCCACCAGGTGGCCGTACTTGTCGTTGATTTTCTTCAGCCCGTTCAGGTCGAACAGGAGCACGGCAAACGACCTTCCCGAGCGGGCCGAGCGCTGGAGTTCCGCGTCCATCACGTCCACCAGCCGGCGGAAATTCGCCAGGCCTGTCAGCGGGTCGCTGGCCGCCATCTCGCGGACCTTTTCCAGCAGTTGCGCGTTGTCCAGCAGCGCGCCGCCCAGCAGCACGGCGTAGCTGACGAACTGGATGAGGCCCGCGAACAGGAACGGGGCGTCGAGCCGGCGTTCCGACTGGCTGGCGGCCAGGCAGCAAGCAAAATTGAGCGCCGCGGCCAGGTACAGCGAACGATCGAACGGCGTGGACGAGTGCCGCAGGCGCCGGTGATAGCCGATGGCCGCGACCAGGAAGAGCGCTGCGGGAAACAGATTCCCCGGCCGGGGAAAAACTCCCCCAGGATCCACGAGCAGGTCGGCAGGCAATTGCCAGTGCGCCGTGGTGAGCAACGATGCGGAGAGCAGCACCACGGCCAGGGCAATGGCGATCTCCCATCCGGGGTTGCGCGCGGTGGGCACGTGCCACTCGACCACCAGCGCGGCAACCAGGAGCACCGCCAGGAGCGTCCGGGTGACCACCCATGTCATCGGGTCGCGCAGGCTCGTCGCGTGGTCCGTTTCCCACAGCCGCAGCGAAACCGCGCTGGAGCTCGTCAGCGCAATGCCCACGAGCACGAAGCCGCAGGTGAGAATCAGCGCGAGCCGGTCGCTTGTTCCTTTGAACTTTACGAGCGCGTTGCCCGCAAACGTGAAGGCCAGAATTCCGCTGGCAAACTGGAGTTGCGCGTAAAAGAAAGGATCGGGAGATCCGGGGACGCGCCGAAGCCACCACGCCAGTCCCAGCACCCCGACGGTCGCCGCCGTCCACCACAGGGTCGCCCGGTAGTTCCGGGGGAAGGCCGGGGCCCGCTCTGCCGTGGTTATCTCCTGAGGCACGATGCGCCGCTGCTCCGCGGATTCCAGCTTACCTCGACTCGGGCGTCGGTGTTGCCGTTAGCCGAGCGCGGCGCGTTCTTTTTACGGCACATTCCGGATTTCCGAAAATGAAAGGAAATCGGCCCTCGCACCGCCCGTGCCCTCCTAGCTCTCCAACCTCAAGAATGTAAGCTCCGGCTCATTCCCAGACGATGTCCGGAGACGTGGCGAATCATTCTGCCATCGAGAAATGGTATTTGTGCTTGGTATATTCCATGTTAGAATCCCATCATGGCCGTGAGAGCCTCCCTCGACAAGGCGGGCCGCTTGGTCTTGCCCAAGCCGCTTCGGGACAGGATGCGCCTCGCACCTGGCGATAGCGTGCTGCTGGAGAGCGAAGGCGAAAAGATCACTCTGCGGCCAGACCGTCCCCGAGCCACGCTCAAGAAGGAACACGGCGTCTGGGTGTATCAGGGCGAGGCTTCCGGCCTGTCGCTCGCGGACTGGATTGAGCTGGAGCGAGAAAAGCGCCTGCGGGAGATTGCGGGTTGAGGGAGTTCTTCGACTCCTCCGTTCTGATCGCGGCCTTCTGGAGCGGGCACGTGCATCACGAGCCCAGCATCCGGCGATTTGCCTCCGCCGAGAAAAAACACTCCGCATGTGCCCTTCACACGCTGGCGGAAGTCTATGCCGGAATGACCGCGCTTCCCGTGAAGCCTGTCATTCCCCCGGAGCAGGCTCTGCTCTTCGGCGAGGAGATTCGTCATCGGCTCACGCTCGTTTCTCTCGGCGCGAACGAATACTTCGAATGCATTCGCATGGCCGCGGACCGAGGTCTCACCAGTGGCTGCATCTACGATGCTCTGCTATTGCGCTGTGCCGCAAAATGCCAGGCCCGGGCGATCTATACATGGAACCTGAAGCACTTCCGGGCCATCGCCCCGGACCTCGAGGATCTGATCCGAAACCCCTAACGCGGGCTCTCCCTCCTGCGTGGCCAGAGCCAATCTCCGCACGCTGTTCCGCAAATCTCACCGGGGCAGACGATGGCGAATTACAACGGTCGTTATTCATACCGGAGGACCTGGACGGGATCGAGGCGCGCGGCGCGCGCCGCGGGATAAATGCCGGAGAGCAGGCTGACAAGAACGGCGAAAGCCACGGCCCCGCCGATGAGCCAGAGCGGCAGCAGGACGATGGTCTCGTGCGGGAGATCCTGCTGCGACAGATAGATGTTCGTGCCGAAATTGATGGCGCGGCCGATCACCCAGCCCAGCGCGACCCCCAGCGCGCCGCCGGCAACTCCCATGACCCCGGCCTCGACAAAGAAGAGCCGCTTCACGTCCGCGTCGCTCGCGCCCAGAGCTTTCAGGACGCCGATTTCCCGCCGCCGTTCGAGCACGGACATGACCAGCGTGTTCACGATTCCGAGCGAGGCCACCACCAGCGCCACGCTGCCGAATATCGCCAGGAAAAGATCGAGGATCACGAACACGCGCCGCAAGCTCTTGGTGGCATCGAGCAGGGAGAAGGTGCGGAAGCCCATCCTCTTGAGCGCGTCCTGCGTGGGCTGGACCCGCGCGGGATCATCCACGCGCACGATGAGCGCCGAATAGCTTTCCGACCCCGACGGCCGCGCCTGCATGACGTCGCGCAGGCTGGAGGCCATGGCCGGCCGCAACTTCTCCGCCAGGCCCACCGGCAGAAACACGCGCGAGTTGCTACTGGCCGTGATTCCCGCGTAGGGCTCGCTATCAATGATGCCGACGATGCGCAGAGGCTCTTCCCGGCGCACCACGGAAAAGCTGACGGTGTCTTCGGCCCCGTCCGTTCCGCCGTTCGCGGCCGCCGGGCGGGACGCGGCAACCCTCGGGGGAGCGGGCCGGCCCGCGCGGCGCGATTTTGTTTCCACCTGTTTCGCCTGGGACGGTGTGGGCACTTCCTGGCGTTCGGCGTAGTGCAGCACGATCTCTTTGCCGAGCAGGGAGTCGAGTTGCGCGTCGGTGACTTCCGGGGCGCCGCCGGTGCGCGGCCCGACGGGCAGTGTGAAGGAATCGCCGGAAGCGTTCGCCGGGGCCAGCAGGTCGCGCGCAAAATCCGCGTGCAGGATGGCTTCCGCGGCTTCCGGCGATGAGAAATACCTCCCGTGCATCTTCTCGAACGCCTCGTTCTGCTTCGCGGAGGGCGAGAGCCCGGAGACGCTGGTGAACAGGGTGCGGCCTTGAAAGGTCACGTCGGTAAGCAGGCGCACCTCGGGGTACACCTCGATCACGTCCGGCAGCGCGCCGATTTCCCGGCGGGCCGCGGAGTCGAGAGGGCGCGACTGCCCCTCCTGAACGCCGGTGCGGCGCTCGTTGCGCTCCATGCCGCGCATGTCGCGGGCGGTGAACACCCCGATGGTGTTGAACAGGCCGGAGCGCGCGAAGCGGGCGCTCACCAACTCCTGCAATCCCGCGCCGAGCGACAGCATGGCCACCAGCGAGGCCACCCCCACGGCCACGCCCAGAGTGGTGAGCGAGTTGCGGAAGCCCGATTCGCGCAGATTCCGGCCGGCCAACTCGACGAGGTCGTTCGCCTTCATCGCGGCGCCTCGACGGCCGCGTCGCCCGGGCGGCTCTCCGATGCCAGCCGGCCATCGGCCAGCACCAGCATGCGCTCGGCAAAACCCGCGGCCAGCTTCTGTTCGTGGGTCACCAGTATGACGGTCATGCCCAGCGAGGCATTCAGCTCGCCGATCAGCCGCATGATTTCGGCGCCGTTGCGACTGTCCAAGTTTCCCGTCGGCTCGTCGGCCAGCAGGATGGAGGGGCGGTTGACGAGAGCCCGCGCGATCGCGGCACGCTGCTGCTCGCCTCCGGAGAGCTCTCCGGGACGATGGCTGGCGCGCGCGGCCAGCCCAACGCGGTCGAGCGCTTCGCGCACGCGCGCGGGACGCGCGTCGCGCGGCACTTCCGCCAGCCGCAGCGGCAATTCCACGTTTTCTTCCAGCGTCATGCGCGGCAGCAGGTGAAAGGCCTGAAAAATCATCCCCACCGTGCTGCGGCGGTGCACCGCCAGTTCTTCCGGCGACATCCCGGCCAGGTCGCGGCCCTGCGTCTGGAGCGTGCCGCTGGTGGGACGGTCCAGGCCGGCCATCAGGTGAAGCAGTGTGGATTTTCCGGAGCCCGAGGCCCCCAGCAGCGCCACGCGTTCACCGGTGCGCACTTCCAGCGAGACGCCATCGAGCGCTTTCACCACCGATTCGCCCATCACGTAGTGCCGGCACAGATTTTCCGCGCGAATGGCGTCGGACGCAGATGGATCGCTGGGCATGAATGTCGTCACTTCTCCTCTTCACTATGATACGTGCAAAGCGCCGCGAAGTTGCAACGCAGGGCTACCGGCAGAATCGGCGCTAGCGGCGGCCGGCGCCGTTGCGGCGCCCCAGCGAGTCTGATAGCCTGCTATGCAATTCGGGGATCCGATGCCGAGCGCCCGGCGGAGGAAGCGGAGGAGGAGCCGCACATGCCGTCTGGTTCACCCGATTGGGGGGAGCGCCTCGCTCCCTGGCTGCTGGCCATCACGCTGGCCCTGGCGCTGTTCCAGGCCTATCGCATGAATCCCGAAGAGGAGTTCCATTTCGGCGTGGAGCATCGCGACGCGATTCCGCCGTGCCGGACGAACCCGATCCGGATATATGAGGCACCCACCCCGATTGTGTCGCCGGACCTATGCTGGGCACATAGCGGCGACCGGGTCATCTGGATCTTCCCCAACAACCCGAACCGGCCTTTTCACGTGCACATGTCGCCGCACCCGTTTGTCACCGGGGAGGGAGCGCCCTACGAGGCGGATTCGACCCGGGGCGTAATCGTGTCTGACCCTGTGCGCACAGTGAGTGGCTACGCGGTGTACAAATACGTGCTCACCTACGACGGCGGCAAAAAACGGATCGATCCCCACGTGATCATCATGAAGTAGAGGCGGCTTTACGCCGCCAGGTGGCGGGGTAAGCCCGCCGCTACTTCTTCACGAAGACGGATTTCGGAATCATGCAGTGGACGCCCTTGCGGATGTCCACCACCTCGGTGACGCGGCAATCGCCCACCAGCGAAGTGAGCGCGTAGGCCTCGTACCGGCTCATGGGCACCATCTGCTGCGCCGCGAGCCAATTGACCGTATTTTCCACGGCGATGCGGGCAGCGGCGTTCAGGTCCTCATCGAAACCGGTAAAGATCCAGTACGTTTTCGTTTCCGCCCAGGGCCACTCCGTCTTCATGCCCTTGTGCAGGATGGGCTGGATCTCGATTTCCTTGAACGCGCATTCCAGCGCCTCGAGGTTCACCTCGCCGTTGCCCTGGCGGCAATGCGAATCGCCGGTCCAGATGAGCGCGCCCTTGACGAACACCGGGAGGTAGAGCGTGGAGCCGGCCTGGAGCTCGTTCAGGTCCATATTCGAGCCGTTCTTCCAGGGCCGCAGCGAGCTGGTACGCCCCTTCGCGTCCTTGATGGGCGGCCCGGCCCTCTCCTTCGGCTCGTTGGGATCGGGCGCCACCGCAATGATGCCCGGGAACGGCTTCAGATCAATCATGATGCCGGGCTTGAATTCCGTCTCCATTTTCTTCAGGTCCAGCTTGTAGTAGCGCACAAATCCCTCGGGAAATTCCGAGGCCAGGATGCCCACGGTGGGGAAATCCTTGCCCGGCAGGTTGAAGTTCTGGCCGTACTCCTTGGGCACGATCTTGAGAAAGCGAATCTCCAGCGTGTCGCCCGGCTCCGCCCCGTTCACGTAAATCGGCCCGGTGAGCGAATGGGGCCCTCCGCCGTCGTTGGCCTTGCGCAGCGCGACGATACGCTCCATGGGCATATCCGGCTTGATCTGATCGAGCGCGTGGTACCAGGTCTCGATGGAAACCGTGTCGCCGGAGTCGATCGTGAGCTTGGGCTTTTCGTTGGGGTCCAGCCAGCCCCATTGCACGGTATCCGCCGTGGCCGCGAGCGAGTAGTGGTGTCCGCTCGCGCTCTTCTTCGCCTCCGCTTTTTTCTCGTTCTGCGCCGAGGCGGGAGAGGAAACCGCGCAAACGAGCGCGCCCGCCGCCGCCAGCATGAGCAGATTTTTCATGGGTCACCTCCTCAGGGTCATCTGAACGGGCCAATCCTAACTGTGATTGGCTGCAAAATCCATCCGGATGCCGAGGCCCCCGGTCCGTTTGGCATGGGCTGCGCGCGGCCAGGGCGCCTGCCTCGTCCGTGCGCTGCCTCCAAGCCGGATTGATCGTGGCTTGCTTCTCATGCAACAATTGGATGATTGCGAGGAACGGGGAGTCGAACATCGTGGAGGAGAAAGCGTTGCAGGGAATTGCCGAGTCTGCCCACGGATACCGGACGGCGCGTTCCATTCTGCTTATCGCACTTTTTCTGGCCGTCGCAGCGGCTCCCGGCGCGGGCGCGGGGACGACAACCCCGAAGTCGATCGATTTGCCCTCCAGGGTGATTGCGCATCTCCCGCTGGCCACTCCCGCGGGGAACCAGATGGTGCTGCAAAGGCAGGGCGATAAGCGCTACTTATACATCCAGCAGGCTTCGAAGCAGGGCTACATCATCGTCGAGGTCACCCAGCCGGAGTTCGCCAGCTTTGTGAATCGCCAGGCACCGTCCGACGCCAATGATTCGACCGCGGCCAAGGTCGAGACCGGGGGCCAGGAGGTAGCCGAGGTTCCCGACCCAGCCTCGAAGACCTCCATCCGGAGCATTCCGGGCGCCCCCGAGACGGTGAACGTTCTGGACGTGAGCGACCCCGAGCACGCTAAGACGCTGCAAACCATCAAAAACGTGACCAGCTTCCTGGCCGACGGCAGCCGCGGCATCTTTTACGTGACCAACGATGAGGGCCTTTGGGTGCTGAAGCACAACCGCGAGCAGATCAAGAAAGCTGAGAAGAAGAAGCCGTGCGATCTGAAGCCGGGGGCCGCAGTCATTCAGGATTGCCAGTAGCCCTTCCGCGCGCCTAGCCAGTCCGCGTGCGCGAGGTGGAGCGGAGTCCCCGGGCGCGGCGGCCACCACCCCCTCCGCGACCCTCCGAGCGCCCCGCCACTGGACCGTCCTGGTGAGAGCATCTGCGCCTTCCCTACTCCCCGGCCATCCAAAAAAATCCACAGGCCGATCAGAAAAACTCATCAATCCTCTTGACACGCACTTCGCAGGTGAACAGGATAGCTCCCAAGTTCCGTGGTCAGACCATCGGACCACGAGGTCGAGGGGGGGTTGGGGACCTCCGCAAATGTCGGGATTGGTCTTGTGTGGGCGCCCGCAGCAAGTCATACGGACGCGCAGCCGGGCTTTTATTTCCCTTTGCACTTTCCCAAAGCATTCCGCTCCGCATCAGTTCAAATGCCCTATCCGCAAATGTTTTTCTTAGGGGGATATCATGCGCATCGCTAAAACCTTCACGCTCCTGCTGGCCATGGCCTGCATCGCGTTGGGTGCACGCGCCCAGAATTCGGGCAAGAACTCCCCTGACGAGTCCGCCAAGACGGCCGCCGCTAGCACTGCGGCGGATGCCGCGAAGCCGGCGGATGCGGTACCCGCCAAGGCTGCTGCGCCCGTCGCCGCCACTCGGGAAGAGGTCGAACAGTTGCGGATGGAAGTGGCGGAGCTGAAAGCCGAGCTCCATCGGCTGCTGGAAGCCAAGACGCAGCCCGCGCCTGCCGCTGCTGCTGCCTTCGCAAAGGCAGACGCCTCCGCTGCGGCTGCCCCAGTGACCGCCGTGGTGGCCCAGCCTGCGGCACAGCCGGCAGGACCCTCCGAACCTGCCGATGTCGAGCCTGCAGGTTTTGTGGAGCCTAGTATGCCGGCAGCCCAGAAAGGCGGCATTCCCATGACCGCGGGCTGGAACGGGGAGCATTTCTTTATCCAGAGCCCCGACGGCCAATTCAAAATCCAACCTTACGGTTACGTGCAGACGGATTTCCGCTCCTATGACGGCGACGGCGCTCCGGCCAACACCTTTACCGTACGGCGCGCGCGATTCGGCTTTCAGGGCAATTACGGCGACCACTGGCAGTACGGCATCTTGACCGACGTGGCGTCCAGCAGCGGAGCCACCGTCCGCGACGTCTACCTGAACTTCAAATACAACCCTGAATTCCAGGTGCAGGGCGGGCAGTTCAAGGAGCCCTTCGCCCAGGAAGTCGTGGCTGGCGTTACCAACCTCGATTTCGTTGAGCGGGGCTTGCAGTCCCTCCTGTATCCCTCGGCAGGCTCTGCCTTCCGCAGCCCCGGTCTTCTGATTCACGGCGATTTGGACGGCGGCGTCATGCAGTACTGGGCGGGCATATTTGACGGGAAAGGGTACACCGGGGTCAACAACACCACGAGCGTGCCGGAAACTGTGGGCCGCGTCCGCTTCTATCCCTGGCGCAAAGACAAGGGCAGCGTGCTCCAAGGCCTCTCCTTCGGCGGATCCATGTCCTACAGCTATTCGCGCGGGCTTTCCGGCGAGCTCACGCCCAGGATGACCCTTCCTGATAGCGCCTATACTTTCTTCCCGCAGTTCGCGATCAACGGCAACGTGTGGCGTTACGAGGGTGAGTTCACCTTCCTGCACGGCCCCTGGGGCTTCCGCGATGAATATGTCCAAGCCATGTTCGACAGGACCGGCGTCGGGACATTGCAATTCGGCGGACTTGGATTCCAAAACCTTCCCACTGTTCGGTTCCGGGCCTGGAACAGCTCCGCTACCTACCTGCTCACTGGAGAGCGACGGCCGGAAAACGGTACGCCGCGCGTCAAGCATCCTGTATTCGGCCCCGAAACTCCGGGAAGCTCCGGAAGGGGCTGGGGAGCCTGGGAGCTGGGGTTCCGCTATTCCGGGCTTGAGGGCAAGGAGCCGGGGATCTTCTTCAATAACATCTATACCCCGGAGAACGTGCCCGGCTTCAACCAGAAAACCGATCAGTTCAGCGCGGGCCTGAACTGGTACCTGAACTACTGGGTGCGCTACCAGACGACCGTCGATGTGAACCGGCTAAAAGACCCCAGCACCATCGGCGCGATCCCGCAGACCTACTTGGTCTTCGAGCAGCGGATCCAGTTCCGCTTCTAGTGAGAGCGAGGGAGGCGGACATGGTGCGGAAGGAAACAGAAGTGCGTGGCCAGGAGGGCGTCATGCGTCAGGATGAGGGTCGTCATCAGCAGCCGGAAGACAGCGCTGCAGGCAGGAACTTAATTTCGGGCGGAGGTCATTCCATGATATCCAGACGGGGAAAGATTCTTGGGACATTCCTGATCTTGGCGCTGGCGTTTGTCTGGAACAGTTGCGGGACCCAGCCCGGTTGTCCCACCTGCGGGACCACGGTCAAAGGCGCCTATGGCGTCATCGACATCATCCCGGTGCCGGAGCACAACCCCACCGGCGAGCCCGGCGGACCCTTCAATTCCTTCGACATCAGTTGGGTCGATCCCATCAATCACCTACTCTACACTTCGGACCGCATCGGCGTGACCGTTGACGTGACGAACACAGTGCTGGACGAGGCGGCCTTTACGATTGGCGGGCAGAATGAAGTGACTGTGGCAGGGAATAACTCCAGTTCGTGCCTCCCGGGAATTCCGTCCATTGTCACGGGAATGGGCGCGGTCCGCCTTGCCAATTTTGGGCTTACTTCGCCGCTCGCCGCTGCTCCGCCCGCGGGCTTCTACAATGAGCTCACTCGTTTCGGCTGCAGAAATGGCAATGGTACCGGTTCGCCGGCTACATTTTTCAATTCGTTCAGTACATTTTTCCCCGGCTTTGGCGCCCACGGGGGCTTCGGCGGATTCCCCGGCGCGCAATGCTGCGCCTCGCGTGCCAATGGGGTGAATCCCATCTCTGGTCCCGATGGACTCTTGGTGACGCCGGATGGCAAGACGCTGTTCGTGGGCAGCGGCAGCGCGACGGTGTTGGCGTTCGATCTCACCACCAGCCCGCCAACCGTGCTCGCCGATTTCCCCACTGGTTCGTCGCCCGATTTTGACGGCCCCTCCGGCGTCGCCCCCTGCATCGCTTCCTGGAACGGTGGAGCGGGCTCCGACCCCACTTGTGGGGACGACCGCTCCGATGAAATGTCGTATGGGACCGTGAACGGTGTCGATGTTCTCGAGGTAAACAATGGCGACCCCGGACTTCCCTTTATCACCTTTATTGACGTGACGGCAATTGTTACGCGGGCCGCTCCGGGGAATGCGACCGGGTACTGCCTCCCCGTGAACCCTGATCTGAATTACAATCCGGGCGTCTTTAACTTTGCCACGGGCGTGGCCACGGGACAGAACTACCCCACGTGTATCCTGGGCCAGATTTACTACGACGGGGTCACTGCCGAGGATGCGACGGTAACCGTGGACGGGATCAATGCAGCCTCGGGGACTCCTTGTCCGGATCCTTCCGAGAATGTGGCCTCGGGCGTCTCGGGCACTGGTGTCGGGGCGGGCGGTGCGGATGTGCCCTGTCATCACGCTCCGATTGTTGACAACAACACTGGAACCTTCATTACCAACACGGGGACGAACACAGCGACATCGCTGGGAGAAATTGCCGTGGCGGGGTTAGGCGCCAGCGCCTTCAATCCATTCCACAACACGTTCTACGTCGAGAACCTGAATTGCACCGTGTCGGGCACCACCGTTCCGCCTCAGTCCAGCGTGGCCGTGGGGTGCCTTGATGAAATCGATCCGCAAATCGGAAACCCAGTTGGCCCGATCGTCATCGCCGTGATTCCCCTGCTGAACTGCATGCCCGCCGGTATCGTGCAGGGCCCCGCCCACGATTTTCTGATTGGGTGCGGGGGCCACGATGGCGCGCAATTCCCGCCGCTCGAGTACATCATTGACGGCTCGACGAATAAAATCGTGGCCACCATTGACCAGACCGGAGGCACCGACGAAGTCTGGTGGAACCCTGGCGACAACCGCTACTACACGGCGGGCCGCGACATGCCCAACGGGCCGGTGCTCGGCGTGATTGACGCCGCAACCCGCCAGTGGCTGGTCAATGTGCCCACGGGCTCCAACTCTCACAGCGTCGCGGCGGATCCACTCAACAACCACATCTTTGTGCCCCTGCAAGCGGGCGCCCGCTGCCTCACGCAGAGCAGCAACGGCTGCATCGGCGTCTACGCCCAGCAGTAGGCGCTCTCTGCCCCCGACCGACCACCGCTCGGGGGCCGCATGTTACTTGCACGGGCCTGCCGGACGGCACATGCACCATGCCGGCGGTCTTCGTTTTCACCTTTCTGGGCGCCTCAAGACCCGCACCGCTTGCGGGTGTATACTTTTGCAGGCGCGGGCGGCCAGCGCTCACAGGCTCATGCCACATTTATGGTGCTGAGGGCAGGGCCGGGGTTGGAAAAGAGTTTCGGACGACCGCTCGCGGCAAGCAGCAGTCGAAGGAGCAAGTCATGAAGAAGATTGGCGAAACGTTCGCAGGATTCCGCGCGTCCCTTCTGCTCGCCTCGCTTGCGGCTCTCGCGGTATTCGCTCTCTCGCCCGGCATGCGCGCGAATACCAAGCCGAAGTCCACCGAGGTGCCCGCTCAGGTGATTGCGCACCTGCCGTTGGCCACGCCGCCGGGAAACCAGATGGTTCTCCAGAAAAACGGCAATAAGGAGTACCTGTACATCCAGGCGGCTTCCAAGCAGTCGTATACGATTGTCGAGGTGACCAAGCCCGAATTTCCCAGCTTCGTCAACCCTTCGGCACCCTCCAAGGACGAGCCGGCGGGCAAACTGGATATCGTCGGGCACGATCTCGGCATTTCCGAAGTGCCCGCTGCCGACGCGAGGACCATCCGGAGCAATACCAATCACACCGAAACGGTAAAAATTCTCGACCTGACCGACCCCGAGCACCCCAAAGTGCTGCAAACCTTCACCGGCGTCACCAGCATTCTCCCGGATGGCAACCGCGGCCTCATTTACCTGACCAACAACGACGGGCTCTGGATCCTGAAGCATTACCGGCAACCCATCGCCGTCGCGAAGAGGAAGCGGCCTTGCGGTTCGGAGGACTCCGTCGCCGCGATGCCTCCGGATTGCCAGTAAGCAGCCCGGCGGCCTGGCCGCGCACTGAGCCTACGGGACGACCACGAATTCCTAGGGACAGACCAATCTGTGCAGCTGGCCCCGCCCCTCGAATAGCTATTTGACGCGCGTTTCCTGGTAGTGCAGCGCCTTCCACTCCCCGTTCCGCCTCACCCAGATTTCGCCGATCATGACTTTTTCGAACCGCACCGCCGATCTTGGGGGAAATGTGAAGAAGGCCTCGTAGCGCACGAAGGCGGCGTCGGGTCCGAGTTGCGTCACCTTGAAAAAGGACAGCTTGTAGTCGGTGATCATGCTGTGTTCCACTTCGCGGAGGATGTGCCACTTATTCTGCTCCCCTTCGTTGTTGGCCTCCACGGCCTGGTAATCGTCGGTCAGGAACTCGCCATAAGCCTTCACATCCTTTTTCTTGAACGCCTCCCAGGAAGCCAGAATCTTCGATGGAAGGAGGGTATCCAGGCCCTTCTCGGGCGCTGCGCTGCCCGTGGCGGGCTTTTTCTCCGCCGGCTTGCCCGGCGTGGCCGGCTGCTGTGCGAACGCGGTTCCTGCAAGCAATAGAGCCATGCAAGCCCACGTTGAGAGAACTCGCATTCCTTTCCTCCTCCCACGAAGTGCGCAAATCTTACAGAACTTCTCCAAAGCCTCCAAGCGAGTCCTCCAGGGCTTCCCCGGGTGTGACACGGGACCGCCGCCAATCGGGATTGGGAGGCAGGCTGGCCGGGCAGCGCGTCGCCTCCCCAGCCGCCTTGCTCCGCATCCAAATCGAGCGGCTACGCCGGCTGCGCTCCAAGGAAAAAGGCTCCGGACGAGGTGTCCGGAGCCTTTACCGTCCGTCTGACTCGTTGCGAATCGTGTGCTAGGCCGCTCCGTGCGCCGCGATGGGCCGCGCTTGTACTGCCGTGGCGCTCTCGGGCAGGGCCGGCACTTTCATGTTCCTCAGAGCGAAGAAGGCCAGAGCGGCGGCAATCAGGTCGAACGCGATGGCCACCGCAAAGACGCCGAACCAGCCGATCTTGGGGAGCGTGAACTTGGCGCCGAAGGGCGTCCACACCGCCGGGACCACGGTGACAAGGATGCCGTACAATATAAACGCCCCAGCCAAACTGAGAATGGCCTTCTTGGCCACCCCGCCCAGGTCCATCTGGATGACCGTGGGAGCCACGAAGAGCGCGAAGATCACCAGGAACCCTCCCAGGAGCAGAAGGATGTCGGCGCGGAAGTCGAAGTCCTTCCCGGCAGCCAGCGCCGAACCGATGGGCACGAACATTGCGGATGTGCCCTTGGCGGTGTACAGGAAACCGTAATTCGCCGTGGCGTACTTGCGGCCGAAGAAATCGCCGCAGGTAGCCGGAAAAAGGGAGAAGATTTCGCCCCAGCCAAAGAAGGTGAAGGCGCTCAGGATCACGAAGTGCAGCGGGCGATCGGCATAATGGAGGAGTGTGAAGATGGCCACGGCCTCCAAGCCAAACGCCAGGGTCATCGTCATCTCCCGGCCGATGTGGTCGGAAACCCATCCCCAGAAGGGCCGGCACACGCCATTGACCAGCCGGTCCGCGGAGAGTGCAAAGACCAGGGCGGGCATGGTGAGTCCAATGAACGAAACGGGAATGTCGGCCACCTTGAAGTCCCTGGCCATGGGGTTGAGCTGAGCCACGGCCATCAATCCGCCCGTCGCCACCATGGCCATCATCAGGTACATGATCCAGAACTGGGGAGTGGCGGCCATCTGCGCCGGCGTGAAATCGCCCACGCTCTGGCGCTTCTTGACCACCAGATCGGCTCCCGGAACCAAGCGCCAGGTCTTCGGCATCCAGCCGGCCGGCGGGGCTTTGAGGAAGAAGGCCGCGACGATGACCGCCACGCCCTGGATGATGCCCCAGCGGATGAAGGCCGTCTCGTATCCGGAGTCTTTGATGAGACTGGCGATGGGCGCCACAGTGAAGGCGGCCCCGGCGCCGAAGCCTGCGGCCGTCAAGCCCGCCGCAAGACCGCGGTGATCGGGGAACCACTTGAGGGCAATTCCGACGGCCGTGCCATAAACGATGCCGGCGCCGATGCCGGACAAAGCGTAGGACAGATAAAGAGCGGTGAGGGAATGGGCCATCCCGCTCCCCACCCATCCCAGCCCGGCGAGCACGCCGCCGACCATCACCAGCAGGCGGGGGCCAAACTTATCCACCAGCCAGCCTTCGAAGGGAACCAGCCACGTTTCCAGGAGAACGAAGACTGTGAAAGTGACTTGAACTTCGGCCCGCGATACTCCCAGCGCTTTCACCAGCGGCGGCACGAACAGAGTCCAGCCGTACTGGAAGTTCGCCACCGCCACCATACTGATGACGCTAAAAAGGAGAATGACCCAACGGTTGCCAAGACCCGATTCGGAAACAGACGGCGGAGACTGCGCGACGCTCATAAAAATACCCCCCCCCTGGTTCTGATCTGGCTAGAACCAAACCCAAGCCCGGCGGGGCCCTGCCTCGCTATCGCTCGTGCACAGCAGAACGCCATCAGTTCGTTCGCGGCAGGCCGTGTTGTGTCCCCCGGCCGCTCCGTCCGCCCCAAGCTCTCTCAGGCGGCGGGGGGAGCGTCTCCTTCAACATCCTTGGCCATGGGGATGACGCCGGGAATCAGCCACTTGTTCCACATGTCGTCCACTTTGCTCTGGAAATAATCAATGTCGTCCTTGGTGAAATGTGCGAAGCGCCCCTGCTTCAGCAGGTAGTCCCGCACGGGCCCGCGCTTGTAACGTCCTTCGGCGATCTCCTTGGTCTTCCCGAGCAGCCGCACCACCTGGTTCTCCACTTCATAGAGCGGCCAAACGCCCGTGGTCACTGCCAGCTCGCCCAGGTCATGCGAGATATAGGGATCGTAGTCCCAGCCCTTCGGGCACGGGTCCAGCGAGTGTATGAACGTCGGCCCGCCGATTGTCAAGGCCTTGCGGATGCAGTTCATTCCCAACAGGCCGTAGGACATGCAGATCGTGGACACGTACTTGCACGTGGGATGGCCGGCGGCCAGCATCCCCGCCATGTTCTTCTTCCACCGGTGGTGCATGATTCTCTTCACCTTTCCGGGAGGGCTGAAGGTGGTGTGCGCTCCCCAGGGCGTGGAGCCGGAGAGCTGGATGTCCGTGTTGGCGTAGGACTCGTTGTCGTACATCAGGATCAGGAAGTTATAGTCCGGGTGCGTGAGCGCCGCGGAAATTCCCCCCAGTCCCATATCCGCGCCGCCCCCGTCGCCGCAGAAGGCGATCACGTTGATGGGTTCATTCTTGATCTTCTTCTTGCGCATCAGCACCTTGAGCGCCGCTGCTGCCCCCAGTCCAGCGGAGCCGCTGCTGCCGAGCTGCGTGTGCATCCAGGGCACCACCCACGACGTGCTGTAGTACGTGGTGTTGGCCACGTACATGCACCCCGTGCTCCCCAGCACGATGGTGCGCGGCCCGGAAGCCTTCACCATCATCTTCATCACCAGCGCGGACTCGCAGCCCTGGCAGGTGCGGTGGCCGGAGGTGAAGTACTCCTCGAGCGGGAGCTTTTTCAGGCTCTTGAACGGGTCCAGCGTTTGCGTCGGATCAATTTCCACGAACGGTGAAATGGCCATTCCAGCCCTCCTCGAAATAAGTTCTGAATCTCTTGGGAATCCGTCCCGGCGCTATTCGCGCAGGCCGATCCACTGGGTCGCCGGCTTCTTCTTTCCCTCTGCCGCCTCAAGCAACTCGTTGAAGATGTGCTCCACGTCGGGAACGATGACTTCGCGCCCGCCCAGGCCGCCGATGAAGTCGAGCACCGGAGGCCGTTTGGCGCTGGTGTAGAGGGCCGAGCGCGTTTCCGTGGCCACCACGCCGCACATATCCGGCGACCCGAACGAGAAGTCGCGGTCCAGCACGCCCACGGCCTTGAACCGGCTCAGGCACTTGGCCAGCTCTTCCGCCGGAAATGGCCGGAACCAGCGCAGCCGCACCATGCCTACTTTCTTACCCTCTTTGCGCATCTTGCGGATGGCTACGCGGGTCGGCATCGAGAGCGTCCCCATGCCCAGGATCACGACGTCGGCGTCCTGAGTCTCGTACTCCTCGAAGAAGGGATTGCCGTATTTGCGCCCGAAGATGCGCTCGAAATCCGCGTACGCCTCGCGCAGAACTCCCGGCACCCGCTCCATGGCCGCGTAGTTCTGACGGCGGATTTCCATCACCCAGTCCTCGTTGGCCTGGGGGGCCACGGTGATGGGATTGTCCGGATGCAGCAGCAGGTCGGCGCGATTGTAGCGGGGCAGGAAACGATTCACCTGATCTTGCGTGGGGATATTGACCATCGCCTGCGAGTGCGTCAGGAACGCGCCGTCGCAACTGATCCCGCAGGGCAGGAAAATGCGGCGGTCCTCGGCCACGCGGTAGGCGATCAGCGCCGTGTCCAGCGCCTCCTGGGCGGTGTCCACCCACACGAGCATCCAGCCGAGGTCGCGCACGGTGAGCGCGTCGTTGTGCTCCACGCCGAAGGCGCCAGGATCGTCCAGGGCGCGGTTGCCCACCATGGCGATCATGGGGATGCGCAGCGCGGGAGTGACCGTGAGCGCCTCCATCGCGTACATCCAACCCACACCGCTCGAGCCCGTGAAGACCCTGGCGCCGCACGCACAGGCGTGCTTCACGATCTCAAACTGCGAATGCTCGCCTTCGGCCACGATGTACTCGCAGTCCATGTCGCCGTTAGCTACCAGCTTGGCCACGTACTGCATCACCGTGTCGTAGGGGCGGATTGGGTAGGCCGTGATCACATCCACGTCGGCCAGCTTGCAGGCCACCGCAATGGCCTCGCTGCCCGTGATTAACGCGGTCTCTTCCGTTCCCCGCTCGGGGAGTGTTGCCGTCATCTGTGCCATGGTGTCCGACTCCTTGTCCTGCTTCTCAATGTAGAGGCGGCCCGCCGCGGCGGGCCGCCATCTCCTTCTCCGTCTTTACGTTACCCTTGCTTCGCAATCTCCAGCATTTCCGGCGACTGCTCCTCGTACTGTCCCTTATAGCGGAAGCCGTGCGAGCGGACCGGGCGGTTCTCGATGGTGCCCTTCAGCCAGGTCTTGTAACCGTCTTTGTTCTTTCGCCAGGCTTCCCACTGGCTCGAATTGTCCTTGAAGGACACCTCGTTGACCATGGTGACGCAGTCCTTCACCGGGCACACTGCCTCGCACACCCCGCACCCGCAGCAGGCCTCCATGTTCGCGTCGTACAGCCCTTCCGGAGTCACGTCGAAGCAGGAGTCCGGGCACTGTAGCCAGCACAGCGTGCACTTGATGCAGGTATCGAAGTCCACCACCGGCCGCATGGTGCGCGTGGTGTACTTCTTGAATGTGGGATTGCGGGCCGGCTGGTAGCCGCCGCTCGCGTGGCTGGTGGGATCTTCCATCTTGTGGCCTTGAGCGATGCTGGGAATGGCCACGCCGTCCCTCATTTCGTGCCATTTCGGAAGCGTAAATTGGAAGGGCTTCTCCGGGTTCCCCTGGCTGGGGCTCACGGTCTGGGTGCTCACGCGGTTGTAGCTGTTGGTGGCCGACTGCGCTTTCACCGCGTCCTTCCACTCGTGCTGGATGAACTTCTTCACCGCATCGAGGCTCATCATTTCCGGCAGGAGCTTGGCGATCGCGCCGAGGATGCGCACGTCGGTGTGGTCGTCCTTGTACACCCACAGCCCGGAAAAACTCGCAATGCCCTTGAGCACGGCCAGCTTGTAGGGCTCGTGCTTCTGGTGAATCATCGGGATCAGGCTTTCCGCCGGTTCCTTCGACGTGATCATCAGCGTGCCACCCGGCCGGGTCAGCTTGTTGATCGGCTGCAGGCCGTACCAGGCCCAGGACTCCAATCCCTTGCACAGCGTGTCGTCCACGCACACGGTGATGTCCACCTCTTTCGGCTCGTACTTGGCCATGCCCTCTTCGAGCGTCAGGTCGTCGGTGGCCACGATGGCAAAGTATTTTGCCGGGATCCCGTTCCGCTCCGGGCTGTCGCCGTACCGCCCGAACGATGTTCCCGGCTTCCCTTCCAGGTTGGCGGCCAGCACGATGCCCCGGCTGATGTTTTTCGCCAGCGTCTTCTGGAAAATGCCCCGGTAAACGATTTCAACCGCAAATAGACGGCCCATGGAGTTCCCCTTCCTTTAGTCCTTTTTTAAGACAATCCTTTCGATTTCCATCAGGTGCTGCCGCATTGCCGCTTCCGCCGCCTCCGGATCGCGCCGCTTGATGGCGTTGAAGATCCGGCGGTGCCCCGCGAGCGATTTTTCCCGCCGCCCTTCCACCTGCAGCGACCGCTCGCGGCTCTCGCGCAGGATGTCCATCATCATGTCCAGTACCTTTAGAATCACGCTGTTCTTCGTTGCGCGCGCAATCGTGTAATGGAACTCCGAGTCTTCCTCGATGGCCAACTCCTGCCGACTGACCTTTTCCTTCTGCCGGTTCAGGATGTCTTCCATCCGCGCCAGGTCTTCCGGCCCGGCGTTCCGCGCGGCGCGCGCCGCCACGGCGGGCTCGATCATTTCCCGGACTTCCAGCAGTTCCGCCACCAGATCGTGCTTCTGGCCCAGCAGGCTGGCCAGCGGATTCAGTAGCGAGTCAATCGTGGGGATTCGGACCAGCGTGCCTTCGCCCGGTCGCGGTTCCACAAACCCCTTCAGCTCCAGGGCCCGGATGGCCTCGCGCACGGCGCTGCGGCTCACGTCGAAGCGTTCCGCAAGTTCGCGTTCCGGAGGCAGCTTGTCCCCCGGTCGCAGGGCGCCATCCAGGATCAAGCGCTCGAGTTGAGCGACAACCTCTTCGTAAACTTTCGTCTTCTGGATGCTTTCGATTTCGACTTTGACGGGAGCGGTCACGGAGGTGCGTGGCGGTCTGGTGGTCTGACCACCATACCCGAGAAGTATCCTACGCCCAGCCGCGGGGGGCTTGTCAATACCCAAATCCAATGCAAAATTCACAGCCCCTGCGTGGCTCCCGGTGCCCGCCGCGGTGCCCAGCCAGCCCCGGCCGAATCCAGGATTTGCGCCCCCGCACGCCTGGGGGCAAAGTGGTGGCGGAATCATGAGCCGCGCCCGAGATTACTTTCTCACCGGCCCGCGCCTGGGGTTCAGCCGCTGGACTCCCGAGGATCTGCGGCTGGCACTAGCACTCTGGGGCGACCCGGAGGTCGCGCGGCTCATCGGCGGGCCCTCCTCCCCCGAACAAATAGAGGAAAAGCTGCGTCAGGAAATCGCCTGGCAGGCCGCCCAGAACATTCAATATTGGCCCATCTTTCTGCTGGCGACGGATCAGCATGTGGGATGCGCCGGCCTGCGACCCTACCAGGCGGCGGGTCCGGTCCACGAACTGGGCTTCCATCTTCGCCGGGCCTTCTGGGGAAACGGACTGGCCGAGGAGGCGGCCCGCGCGGTAATCGCCTTCGCTTTCCAGACCCTGAACGTCGCCAGCCTTTTCGCCGGTCATCACCCGGAAAACGCGGCCTCGCGGCACATCCTGCAAAAACTCGGCTTTCGCTACACCCACGACGACCTCTATCCTCCAACCGGCCTCCTGCATCCCTGCTATTCCCTGACAGCGCCCAGCTCCGCAGACTCCGAGGTAGGGTATCCACGGACAATGCCGTACTGACCGTGGGTCTTCGCCGCGCCCGGCCCTCTGCCCAGCCGACCGTGGGCCTTTCCCGTTCCCCCGGCCCTCACTATACTTCGCCCGTGGCCTCCCTCCCCGATCTTCCTGCCGCGCTCCGGCGCCATTGGGGCTACGAAT
Source organism: Candidatus Acidiferrales bacterium (assembly GCA_035272605.1). GTDB lineage: Bacteria > Acidobacteriota > Terriglobia > Acidiferrales > UBA7541 > JOPF136. The sequence goes on from DATEQM010000066.1 coordinate 36,948, forward strand.
CCTTCCGCCCGCTTCAGGAGAGCATCGTCCTCAGCCTTTGGGAAGGCCACGACACCTGCGTGGTCATGCCTACGGGCGGCGGCAAATCCCTCTGCTATCAGTTGCCCGCCGCCCTGCAAACGGAAAAAACCGCCGTGGTCGTTTCCCCGCTGATCGCCCTGATGCAGGACCAAGTGGCCCAGCTCGAACAGATCGGCATCCCTGCGGGCCTGCTGAACAGTTCCCTCCCCGCTCCGGCGCAGTCGGACGTGATACGCCGCGCCCGCCAGGGACGCTTTCGCCTCCTCTACCTCTCTCCCGAGAGGCTGGTGCGCCCGGAAACGATTGCCTGGCTCCGCGAAATCCCCATCGCCTACTTCGTGATTGACGAGGCCCACTGCATCTCACAGTGGGGGCACGAATTCCGGCCGGAATACCGCCAGTTGCGCGCGCTGCGCGAGCAGTTCCCCGCCCTGCCCATCGCCGCGTTCACCGCCAGCGCCACCCAGCGCGTGCGCCACGACATCATGGAGCAACTCGGCCTGCGCGATCCGCGGAAGTTCATCGCCAGCTTTCACCGCGCGAATTTGCGCTACCTGGTGAAGCAATGCCAGCCGCGCACCCAGCCGGAGCTGCTGCTCCGCGGCCTGCGCAGCTATCCGGAAGGCAATGTGATCGTCTACGCCCCGACCATCAAACGCGTGGAAGAGACGGCGGATTTCCTCGAGGACCACGGAATTCCCGCCGTCCCCTATCACGGACAGATGGACGCCCCCACGCGCCGCCGCAATCAGGAGCGCTGGATGGCGGACGAGGTGCGCGTGCTCGTCGGCACCATCGCCTTCGGACTGGGCATCAACAAAGCCGCGGTCCGCGCCGTGATCCATCTCGCGCTGCCCCAGTCCCTCGAACACTACTATCAGGAAGCCGGCCGCGCGGGCCGCGACGGCCTGCCCGCCGACTGCGTCCTGCTCTGGCAGAAGCGCGATCTGGGCCTGCTCGCCTACTTCATCAAGAAAGTCGAGGACCGCGAAGAACAGAACCGCGCCTGGGACCGCTATCGCGACATTGTGGGGTTTGCGGAATCGAGCATCTGCCGTCAACTCCAGATCTGCTCCCATTTCGGCGAAAATCCGAAGTGGAATTCCTGCCGCTCGTGCGACGTCTGCGGCACAAGCCTCGCCTGGCTTGTGGAACCGGTGCGGCCGCAACGTCCGGCGCGGCGTTCCCGGATCGCGCGGCGCGCAGCACGCGCGGCGGCGCCTTCCCGCGACGCCCGCATCGAGGCGCGAGCCCTGGCCGGGGTTGCCCGCAGCGGCCCAGCCGAGCAGCAGCGGCCGCTGCCGGCGGCCCAGGCGCAGGCGTCCCTGCCGGTGGACGCCGCCCTGCGCGACTTCCTCCGCGAGTGGCGCCGCGCCGCGGCACAGAAACAGGGCGTTCCCGTGACAGCTGTCCTCGAAGATACTTCTCTCGACAGGCTGTGCCGAGTGCAGCCCACGAACCTCGTAGAGTTGCGCCGTGTCTTTGGTTTCGGTGAAATCAAAACGGCGCGGTACGGCGCAGAAATCCTGGCGGCGCTGACCGCCTACCGCCGCGGCGCCCGTGCTGCCGCCGCACCTGAGCTGAAGCTGGCGCCCGCCGAAGAAACGCTCAAGCTGCTGGCCGAAGGCCGAACGCTCCAGGAAATCGCGCAGATTCGCGGGCGCAAACTGGAGACCGTGATTGACATGGTTGCTGCGCTGGTGGAGTGCGGAGAAGCGGAATTCGATCCAGCCTGGGTGCAGGCGCAAAAACGCGCCGGCATCGAGGCCGCCGCCGCGCGCCTGGGAATGGATCGCCTCCGGCCGATCAAGGACGCGCTCCCCGCCGAAGTCACCTACGCGGAAATCCGCCTGGTGCTCGCGCCGCTGCGCCACGAGCGGCCGCCGTCATCCGAAGAGAGTCCCGGCAGGTGACCAGCGGCCAAAGGAGACCGCTGTTCTTCGTCTATTGAGGTGGAAATGTCTGGTCGGGGCGCGCGGATTTGAACCGCGGACCTTCTGCGCCCAAGGCAGTTGCAAAAAATCTATCTTGTTGGTCCGTCTGGCTTTGTTCTGCGTCATGGTACACGGTTTTGGACCTAGTTTGGGAGCTGTTGGACCCAAGTTGGACCCAACTTTTTTCACAATCAGGCAAACAGTAGTCAGGCGCGGTTTCGTTTGCGTCCGAATCGCCGCAGCCCTAAAGAGAATTGTGAGAACATCAGAACTACCCGGCATGAACATTGCGACAAAGAGATCGTTTTGGTGCGACGATTTGAAGAGTATTTCGCTACCGCGAAGTAATGCGCGCGGCACTTCGAGCCATCCGCCGAGGTATCCAATTTTCAACTTCTGGCTGGAACCTGAGACCCGCGCCGAACGGGCAATGTGATCGCCACAATTCAGAAACCGCTCGACAACTAGACCTTACTGTGCAAGAATACGTGCAATGCAAGATATAGTGACATTACATGTGAACGACTGGAAGCAGCAGCTCAAGAAAGGGACCCTGGAGCTCGCCGTTCTAGCCTTGTTGAAGGCGAAACGATCCTATGGCCTTGAGTTGCTGGAGCGGCTGAAGGAGATGGAGATTGAGGTCAGCGATGGCAGCATTTATCCATTGTTAGCAAGGCTGCGTGTTGAAAAAAAGGTCTCAACGGAATGGGTTGACGAAGACATGGGCCACGCTCACAAGTTTTACACCCTCACACCGCATGGCAACCGCATCCTACGTGGCATGCTCGCCGCGTGGAGTGACTACGCAGCCGCTATCAACCGCGTAGCCGGGAAGGCCAACAATCATGAGTAACATATCGTCCAACGAAGTAGAGGACTTCCTGCGTCGATTCCGGCGAGGGCTGGCAGCTCTGCCCCCCGATATCCGCGAAGATCTGGTGAGCGAAGCGCGTTCGCACATTCAGGACCGGCTCACGCAGGGCAAGCTGGATCTGGCGTCCGCCTTTGGCTCACCCGAGGCATATGCTTCTCGGTTTTTAACGGAGGATGCCTTTCAAGCCGCGGTAACGCGGGACAGGCCCTGGCAGCTTGTTTCCGTGCTGCTTAGTAAGGCGCGCTCATCCGCGTTGGTCGTCTTCGCGGTACTGCCGTTGGCGGTCATCGAGATCATGGCCGTGGCCCTGATAGTAGTCGGCGTGTTCAAGCCGTTTAGCCGCGACCATATCGGACTCTTCCTGCATGCCGACGGAACTCTCGGTGTGCTGGGGTGGATTAGCAACCCGGGGTCGATGCGCGAAGTATTGGGCTATTCCGCGATGCCGATCTTCATTTTTGGTGGTCTCTTGCTGTTTTGGATCAGCAACCGGCTGCTCTTGCGCGTGGCGCGCGGCGAGTTGGCGGGGATACGGCATACGCGATGATTCGCTTGCTATCGAAAGGCGGACCAAAATGAGAACCAGGAACCTCGTCGTATTTTTAATACTGACCTTTGCTATCGGATGGATTTTTCAGGGGCTGGCCATCGCGCGTGGCGTCACGCAAAACGGCGGTCCGTGGCTGTTGTCTGCCATGTGGTCTCCGATGCTGGCTGCCCTGATTGCCGGAACGGAAACTCGACGGTCCGTATGGACGCGCATGCGCAGGCCCGGGTGGAAGCTTTGGCCGGTCGCGCTCTTTGCCGGCTTGTCTTTCGGCATTTTTCAACAACTGTTGCTCCTGGTTGGGCGCCAGGGACATTGGCATAACGAATTCTTCCAATTGAGTGAAGACGGTACGAGCATCGCGATGATCCACCATCTCGCTATGATGCTGAGCGTCGGACATCAAAGCTTCGGTTTTTTTGCACTCAACCTTCTCCTCTCAATTAGTGTCGGTTCCGTGATTCTGATGCTCACAGGCGGAATTGGCGAGGAAGGTGGATGGCGCGGTGTACTCCAGCCGGAAATGCAGCGCCGCTGGGGTCCCTTCTGGGGCACATTCCTGGTCGGACTGATCTGGGGATACTGGCACCTACCTGTGAATTTGGCAGGCTACAATGGCGCGCAACATCCGATCCTGCAAGCTTTGTTAATCTTCCAAACAAACACTGTCGCGATGAGCTTTGTCCTGGCCTGGTTGGTGCAGAGGAGCGGCAGTATTTGGCCGGCCGCGCTGGCGCACGCCGCCAACAACGTCCTGCAATCCGGTACGCCGATCGTCGCGAACGACTGGCGAGTGGATCAA
>DATEQM010000067.1:0-15501 GCA_035272605.1 Candidatus Acidiferrales bacterium
CACGTGGTAGGGCATGGAGACGTTGATCTCGCCGGCCAGCTCGATGAAACGGGTGGAGAAATCGTACTCGTGGGCCTTCCAGGAGAGATAGAAGGGGTCGACGGGAATGCAATGTCCGCCGAGGCCCGGGCCGGGATAAAACGGCATGAAGCCGAAGGGCTTGGTGGAAGCGCTGTCGATGACTTCCCAGATGTCGATGCCCATGCGGGTGCACAGGAGTTTGAGCTCGTTGACCAGGGCGATGTTGACGCAGCGGAAGATGTTTTCGAGGAGCTTGGACATTTCCGCGGCCTGGGTGGAGCTGACCTCGACGACGCGCGCCACGATCTGGCCGTAGAGAGCGGCAGCGGCGCGGCGGCTGGGCGCGTTGATGCCGCCGACGACTTTGGGGATCTGGGCGAGCGAGAAGTTCTTGTTCCCGGGATCCTCGCGCTCGGGCGAGAAGGCCAGATAAAAATCGGTAGCGGGGTCGGCGGCGTGCTTATCGGGCTGGAGGGGACAGCGGAGGCCGGATTTTTCGAGGATGGGGAGAACCAGCTCCTGGGTGGTGCCGGGGTAGGTGGTGCTCTCCAGGACGATCAACTGGTCGCGCTGGAGGTGCGGCTGAATGGAGAGCGCGGTCTGCCGGACGTAGGAGAGATCGGGGTCGTGGCGCTCGTCGAGCGGGGTGGGAACGCAGATGATGACGGCGTCGCGGCCGGCAATTTCGGAGAAGTCGTGGGTGGCGGAGAAGGCGCCGGAGCGGTGTAACTGCGCGATTTTGTCCGCGGGGATGTGCTGGATGTAGGTCTGGCCGGCGTTGAGTTTGGCGACTTTTTCGGGGTCGGTGTCGAAGCCTTTGACCTGATGACCCTGCTCGGCGAACCGGAGGGCCAGAGGGAGCCCCACGTAGCCGCACCCGATGATGCCAACCTGGATTCCCTTACGCCCGAAGAATTCCGGGGGGCGTCGCGTGGCCATAGAGAGAGGGAGTCCTCCTTCGCCTGGAATGTGCGAAAAGACCCGTCGAATATAGCAGGAATCAAACAGAGGCGACAGGCGAGGGGACCGCCCGTTTTGCGGAAGCGAAACCGGAGGCGCGGAAAGCGAGGCAGACCGGCGAGAACGCCTGTCCCACGAAAACGAATTCCAGTTGCCGCGCACGAGGGGCATCGCGCACACTAACGCGTTGCGGGACGGAGGGGACGCCGCGCGAGACGGAGGAGCGGATGGTCGGGAACGCGGTGGAAGTGATGCTGGTGGGGCTGGGCGCGGGAGTGCTGGTGGGGCTGATGGGGGTGGGAGGCGGCATCGTGGTGGTGCCGCTGCTGGTGCACTATTTCGGCTTCGAGCAGCATCTGGCGCAGGGCACCTCGATCTTCCTGCAACTGCCTCCCATCGGCCTGGGAGCGTTGCGCGAGTATTGGAAGAGCGGCGACGTGGACGTGCCTGCGGGGGTCGCGTGCGCGGGTGGTGCTCTGGTGGGAGGGTATGGGGGCAGTCTTCTGGCGCTGATTCTGACGGGGCGGCATTTGAGAGCCATGTTCGGCGCGTTCCTGCTGCTGGCGGCAGTGCTGATGGCGCGGCAGGCCCTGGCGGCGCCGCGTCGAACGAAAACGGCGAGCGCAGGAAACGGAGCGGGGAGATGAACGAGTCGGGCCGGCGGCTGATCGTCATGTTCCTGGCGGCGAGCGCAATCGGCGTAGTGGGAGGATTGCTGGGCGTGGGCGGCGGAATTCTGTTCGTGCCGCTGCTGGTGCTGCTGTTCGGCTTCGAGCAGCATCGGGCACAGGGCACGGTGCTGATCGCGCTGGTGGCTCCGACGGGTTTGCTGGCGTTTTTGAATTACGCGCGAGCGAGCGAAGTGGACTGGCGCACCGGCCTGCTCCTGATGCCGGGAGTGTTCCTGGGCGGGGTGGCGGGAGCGAGGCTGGCGTTGCGATTGGCGCCGCGGCCGATGCGGATGCTGTTTGCGACGCTGCTCGTGCTGGCCGGGGCGTTTGAACTGTATGACTCGTGGATCCGGTGAGCGCGGCGGGTATTTTTCGCGCACGCGCGAGGCGGCGCAGTGCCGGATCGCGGAAGCGGATGGCGGGATTCCCGACAAAAAGCGTCGGGACGCAAACGACGCGAAACCCGCCTCTACATCGCCGGCGGCGGGCCTGCTGCTGGATGCGCTACCGATGGGTGACGCGGAGACGTGTTGTGATTGTGCGACGCGGAGGCGGAGGGTATCCTCGTCGCGATGGTGGACATTCACTGCCACTTGCTGCCCGGGCTGGACGACGGACCGGAAACGATGGAGGAGTCCGTGGAGATGGCGGAGATCGCGCTGGCCGACGGGATCACGCACATTGCCGCCACGCCACATGCCAACGACGCCTTCCCCTACGACAGCGAGCGCAGCCTGGGCCTGTGCGCGGAGCTGGCCGGGCGGATGAACGGGCGGCTGCGTCTGGCGACGGGCTGCGATTTCCATATGAGCTACGAAAACCTGGAAGCCGCGTCGGCCTGCCCGGGGCGATTTACGTTGAACCAGAAGGATTATCTCCTGGTGGAATTCGCGGACTTCGCGCTGCCGCCGTTCCTGGACCAGGCGCTCGGGCGGCTGCAGGAGGCGGGGCTGAAGCTGATCGTGACGCATCCGGAGCGCAATCCGCTGGTGCGCGCCGCGCCGGAGAGGTTGCGAGGATGGATCGCGAACGGGTGCTACGTGCAAATTACGGGGATGTCGCTGACCGGGCGGTTCGGGCGGGCGGCGGAGCAGGCGGCGCAGGATTTTCTGGACCGCAACTGGGCACATTTTGTGGCCAGCGACGCGCACAACGTGCGCGGGCGGCCGCCGCGCCTGCGCCGGGCGTATGACCTGGTGGCGGCACGGCGCGGGCCGGAGGCGGCTCGCGCGCTGTTCCATGACAATCCACTCGCCGCGTGGGAAGGCGAACCGCTGCCCTGGGTGCCGGAGCCGGCGCCCTTGCCGGAAAGATCGCGGCGGCGATTCTTTTTCTTCTAAACCGTGGCACGCCAGACTCTTCCCCGGCTGCTGTTCGTTGCGGGCGCGCGGCCCAACTTCGTAAAGTTGGCGCCGCTGGTGGCGGCGATGGCGCCGGAGGGCGGGAGGCCGCTGGCGGAAGTGCATCTGGTGCACACCGGACAGCATTACGACGAAGCGATGTCGCGGCTTTTTTTCGACCAGCTCGCGCTGCCGCGGCCGGACGTAAACCTGGAGGTGGGCTCCGGGGCTCACGGAGCGCAGACCGGCCTGGTTCTCGAGCGGCTGGAGCCGGAGATGGCCAAGCGGCGGCCGGACGCCGTGGTGGTGGTGGGCGACGTGAATTCGACGCTGGCCGCGGCGCTGGTGGCGGCGAAACTGAACATTCCTGTGGCGCACGTGGAAGCGGGGCTGCGCAGCTTTGACCGGACCATGCCGGAGGAAATCAACCGCGTGCTGACGGACCAGATCGCGCGATGGCTGTTCGTGACGGAACCGAGCGGCGTGGAAAACCTGCGGCGCGAAGGGCGGCCCGAAACAGCAATCCATCTGGTGGGCAACGTGATGATTGACGCGCTCAAGCGCTTTCTGCCCCTGGCGCGGAAGACGGCGGCGCTGGCGGAGTTGGGAATCGAGAGCGGCGGGGGCGCGCGGCCGTTCGTGCTCGTCACTTTGCACCGGCCGTCGAACGTGGACGCCGCGGGAGCGCTCCAGCCGCTGGTAGAAGGGCTGGCGGAAATCGCGCGGGAGGCTCCGGTGGTGTTTCCCGTCCATCCGCGGACGGCGGAACGGATGGAACGGTTCGGCCTGGGACGGTATTTCTGCGCGGCGTGGGACGAGCGCGGCGCGGGGCTGCGGATGACCGCGCCGCTGGGATACCTGGAATTCCTACATCTGGAGAGCCGCGCGGCCGCCGTGGTGACCGATTCCGGAGGGATGCAGGAAGAAACGACGGCGCTGGGCGTGCCCTGCTTCACGCTGCGGAATTCGACCGAGCGGCCGATCACGATCGAAGTGGGGACGAACACGCTGGTGGGGAGCGATGTGGGTGCGCTGGTGCGGGGCGTGCGCGAGGCGCTGGCCGGGCGCGCGAAGCGCGGGCGGGTGCCGGAGCTGTGGGACGGGCATGCGGCGGGACGGATTGCGGCGATTCTGCTGAGAGACCTCACTTCCTAAGCCGAACGCGCGTTGAGGATTGACTGGATTTCCAGGAGAAAGGCCGCAGGGCTGGCGCCCTGCGCTACACGCGGTTAGTTGAAAATCTCGAGGATTTCTTCGTAGCGTTTGAACGGGGCGATCAGGTAGACCCCGGCCAACTCCGTGCGAGCCCAATCGAGCATGCGGCGGGCGATGGCGAAGCCGCGTTCGCGGGCGGCGGTGCCCGCGGCCTCGAGATCCTTGAGGACAGGCTCAGGGATGACGATTCCGGGGACTTCGTTGTTCAGCCGCATGGCCTGTTTGGAACTGGTGAGGGGCCAGACTCCAGCCAACACCGGAATGGGACACTTGCCGCCGAGGCGTTTTTCGAAGGCGAGCCACTGTGCGGGATCGAAGATGGGCTGGGTCATGGCCAGGTGGGCGCCGGCCTCGATCTTTTGCCGGAAGCGGGCGATTTCGTAGTCGAGATCATCGGCGGCGGGATTGACAGCGACGGCGATGGTGAAGTTGGTGGCGCCGCCGAGCGTTTTCCCGGCCCAATCCATGCCCTGGTTCAGCCGCGCGAGAATTTTGACCAGGCCGACCGAGTCCACTTCATAGACGCCGCTGGTTTCCGGATGGTCGCCGAGAGACGGCGGGTCGCCGGTGATGGCCAGGACATTGCGCACGCCGCCCACGGACCAAGCGCCGAGGAGCATGGCCTGAAGGCCGATGACGTTCAGGTCGCGCGTGGTGAGGTGGGGAATGGTCTCGACGCCGCGGGCTTCCAGCGCGCCGGCGAGTACGAGCGCGTCCATGCCAACGCGGGCGAGCGTGCCGCTGTTGATGTCGATGGCGTGGACCTGGCCGGAATCCACGAGGCGCGCGACCTGCTCGAAGACGCGGTCGCAGGAGATTCCCTTGGGGGGATCAATTTCGACGCTGACGACGAACTCGCCGCGGCCCATGCGGCGCCAGATGCCGCTTTCGGGAGCGCGCGCGGGGATGGGATGCGTGTCGGTGCGCGGTTCGAGCACCGCGGACCGAATTTGCGAGGGCCGTCCGGGCTGGAATCCGACGACCGCTTCGGCGATGGCCCGAATGTGATCGGGCGTGGTGCCACAGCATCCGCCGATCACGCGGACGCCAAGGGCGGCGGCCTCGCGGGCAAAAAGGGAAAAATATTCGGGCGAGGATTTGGGATAGGTGATGCGGTCTCCCATGCGCTTCGGGAATCCAACGTTGGGCATGGCGGAAAGGGGAACACCACCGAGTGAGGCCCATTCCTCGATCACGCCGAGAAGGAGCTGCGGGCCGATGGTGCAGTTCGCGCCCATGGCCTGGACATCTTTTTCTTTGACCTTCTCCCAGACGTCGCGCGGGTGAAGGCCGCCCAGGGTGCGGTTTTCTTCCGAGAACGTCATTTCCGCGACGATGGGGAGGCGGGAGAAGGAACGGATGGCGTCGATGGCGAGGAGGAGCTCGTCGAGGTCGCCGAAGGTTTCGAGCAGGAAGAGGTCCACGCCGCGCTCTTCGAGGGCTGTAGCCTGCTCGCGGAAAATGCTCAGAACCTCAGCGGCGGGCAACGGGCTGACCTGGAGGGCCATGCCGAGAGGGCCGATGGAACCGGCGATGAGGACTTCGCGGGCGGCGGCCTCGCGCGCCTCGCGCGCAACCTTTACGCCGGCATGATTGATGCGCGCGGTGGAGTCCGCCAGGCCGTGGGGCGCGAGTTTGTGACGGTTGGCGCCGAAGGTGTTTGTTTTGACGAGCTGGGCCCCGGCGGAAATGTAGGCTTGGTGGATGCGAAAAACAGCTTCGGGGCCGGTGAGATTGACCTCGTCGAAACAGCGCTGCGGGCCGAGCACCTCGTAGAGCATCGAGCCCATGGCGCCGTCGGCAACCACGACCGAGTCGCGCAGCTTGGCGTTGAAGTCTTCGATACGCATCCTGCTTCCCCCGGCGCTCTTCTTCGCCCAGGCGAGAAACGAACAGTATAACATCGGGCGCGCAGGGGCCACGGAGCTGGGGGGCATCCGGGAATTGTCGCGTGGTGGCTCGAATTGAGATTCCGACTCCGGCCACCAGTGAGTATCCCCGTCACCCGGCTCATGCCGGCGAAAGCTGCGCGATTGCCTGCATCCGGGCGCTGGCGTAAGATGTACGCCCTGTGCCGGATACCTCTTCGATTGTAGGCCGCACCATCTCCCATTACCGCGTGCTTGGAAAAATCGGCGGCGGAGGCATGGGCGTGGTGTATGAGGCCGAAGACACCCACCTGGGACGCCACGTTGCCGTGAAATTCCTGTCGCAAGAATTGGCGCAGGACGCACATTCCCTGGAACGCTTCCAGCGCGAGGCTCGCGCGGCCTCCGCTCTCAATCACCCCAATATCTGCACCGTGTACGCCATCGAGCAGCACGAGGGACAGCACTTCATCGTGATGGAGCTGCTGGAGGGACAGTCGCTGGCAGCGATGATCGGCCGGCATTCGTTCGAGATCGAGGAACTCATCACCCTGGCCATCCAGATCGCCGATGCTCTGGAATCGGCGCACGCGAAGGGCATCGTGCACCGCGATATCAAGCCGGCGAACATATTCATGACGCCGCGAGGGCAAGTGAAGATTCTTGATTTCGGGCTGGCCAAGATTGAGGCTTCCCGGGCGCAATCCGATGCGGTCACGCACATGGAGACCGCGGCGCGGGTGGAGGATCTGACCATCCCGGGAACGGCGATGGGCACGGTTTCCTACATGTCGCCCGAGCAGGCGCGCGGACAACTGACCGATGCCCGAACCGACTTATTTTCACTGGGTACGGTTCTCTACCAGATGGCGACCGGGTTGCTCCCCTTCAAAGGCGATACCTCGGGCGTGGTTTACGAAGCAATCCTCAACCGCGAGCCAGCTCCGATCGCGCAAGTGAATCCTGCCCTACCGGCAGAATTCGCACGGGTGGTGGAAAAGGCCCTGGAGAAAGACAGAAATCTGCGCTATCAGACGGCCACCGACTTCAAGACCGACTTGATCCGGCTGAAGCGCGACATCGATTCCGGTCAGAAGCGGGCGGCTGACTCCAGCGAATCGCGCGCGGGAATTGCCAAAGCAAGCGTGAAATCGGTTGCCGTCCTTTATTTTGAGAACCTGAGCGGCGCAAAGGAAGATGAGTACTTTCGCGACGGCATCACCGAAGACATCATCACGGAGCTTTCCAAGATCAAGGGGTTGAACATTTTTTCGCGCCCGACCGTGCTCGGCTACCGGGACAAGCAGGTGACTCCGGCGCAGATTGGACAGCAGCTAAGAGCGTCTTATGTCCTGGCAGGCAGCCTGCGCCGCTCCGGCAGCCGGCTGCGCATCAACACGCAACTGGTGGATACCAGCACCGATTTCCCCATCTGGTCCGAGCGCTACGACCGAGAGATGAAGGACGTCTTCGAGGTGCAGGACGAGATCGCCAGCAAGATCGCGCAAGCCCTGCGGATCACCTTGTCGCCGCAGGAGCAGGAAGCCATTGCCTCTAAGCCGACCGACAATCTGCAAGCCTACGACCTGTACCTGCGCGGCAAGAGCTACGCACGGCGGCTGCAGAGGCAGGACCTGGAATTTGCGCTCCAGATGTTTGAAAACGCGGTGGCTCTGGACCCGAATTTTGCCCTGGCCTACGCCGCCATCGCCAATGTGTGCGCGCAGAATCATTACAACTACGGGCGCGACCCCGCTTGGATGCAGCGCGCCATGAAGGCATCGGAAACCGCGGTTGTGCTGCGCCCCGATTTGCCGGAGGTGCAGGTGGCCCAGGCCTGGATCCTTTACGCGAATGGCAAGTACGACGAAGCGGTGGCGGTGGTCCAGAAAGCGATCGATCGAAAACGAGATTGCGAGGGAGCCTATTACATCCTGGGACGCACGTTATTCGCTTCCGGGCGCTACCAGGAGGTGGCGAACATTGCCGATGCCGCCGTGGAGGCGAGCGGGGACGATTACAACATCTACGTTCCGATCGTGAATGCTCTGGGAGCGCTGGGGAAGGAAGAAGCCCTTCGCAATCTCCGGCAGCAGCGCATCGCGGCGCTGGAACAGCATATCCATCAAGTGCCCGAAGACGCTCGCGCGCGCATCCTTTTGGCAGCAGACTATGCCAGAACGAACCGGCTCGACGAGGCGATTCGCGAAACGAATCTTGCCATCACGCTTCGCCCAAACGAGGCCACGGTGCTGTACAACGCCGCATGTGCCTTCTGTGAGATGAAGAAGAAGCCGGAGGCATTGGCGGTTCTTCGCAAGGCCTGGGAAGCCGGTTTTAAGGACCCGGATTGGGCGCGCCGTGATCCCGACCTCGCCCTCCTTCATGGCGACCCGGAGTTTGAGCGCCTGTACCCGGAGAAGCCCGTCTCACCGCCCGCCTCCGTCTCCCAGTACAACCTTTGAATCCTGCTGCCACCACGGCCGCCGACCTCAGGGGTTAAAGCCCTTCTCTTCCCAGCACTTATCGGCACGGCTGAAGCCGTGCCCTTACGCCAACCATTTGTGAGATGGCTTCTTGTTCGGCTTGACCTGTTCAGGCGGGTGGTGAATAACTGCCTCGGCGTTTCTGGCCACTTGGCATGTTCCGCAAGCCGATGCAATCAAATGTGTTATAATGGTTTATGAACAAAGCCTACCGATTCGTCTTCGTTTGCCCCAAAGGCGGGCACGACATCAGCCTGGAACGGAAGTGCTCCCGGGCCTCGCTTTCCGAACTCGAAGCGATGGAACTGTTCGGAGGCGAGAAGATTTCCTGTGCCAATCCACAGTGCGGCTGGCGAGGAAAGGCGTCCAAGGCCACACTCCGCCGGATTCTGCCCTTTAATTGGATCTATTCCCCGGCCGACTGAACGCCGAACATTAGAAACAGAAAACCTCAGGGGATTCTGCCCGGGTCTTGAATTGCGGGGCCGATTGTGAGAAGTGCCCGGAGTCTGCTTGAGCGGTGGCCCTAACTTCCCAGATCGTCGTTTCTGGACCGTAACCGACTTGTCCGGTAGCCCGGCCTGCATGGAGTTGCGACCTTTTCAGTCGAAGAAATAGTGTGTTGCGGCTTTGGCATTCTCAGCATCCACCCCGGCCGCCAACATGCACCTGGCTCCAACTCCCATTCCGGTGCGTATAAATGTCAAATTCCTCGTTTTCGTAACCCGTCACTTCAACAACGATTTCGTCTGTCCCATCGCCATCGAGGTCCAGTTGATCCACAAAACGCACGTTTTCGGAGTCCTTCCCATCTTCCAGGTCCGTCGTCTTATGGTATCGAGCCAGTTCCGTTGTCGCTCCCGAACTATCCAACTTGCCGATCAGGAATACCTCATGCCGGACGTCCTTCGTCTGGATGTATAAAAACCCAATTACAAACTTGCTTTCGCTCTCGTCGGCCTTGGTCACGATGAGTCGCTCGACTTTAATACTCTTCGCCAATTCCTCTGGCACCCGGTGTTTCCGAAACACGTTTAGGGCCAGTTGCCTGGCGTACTTCTGTTCCGCGGCATCAGCTTGACGCTGTCGGTTTGGGTGGGTGCGAATCTTCTCCGCATTGGTCGCAAGCGCCATCGCGTCCTTTGCCAGATGAACGGACGGATCTGCAGATACCAGCGCGGCTGAGGAATCGCACTGCAGGGGCATCACCTTCTTGATTGTCACATCGCCCGTTCGTTGGCCTCCCACATATAAAGCGAGACGTTCGCCGACTTTGTAGGCAGGGCCTTCATTCGCGGGACGAGCTTTGGGATCAAAAATCTCAATGGCGATGAGATCGCCGAAACGAGCCGTGTCACCCTCGGGACCGAACCCTTCAGCGTAGTGATTCTCGGTCACGACATAAACGGGCTTGTCGGCTCCCTGCCAGGCAACTTTGCCTATATCAGCTTTCGCAAAAACCGGGACAATCAACCACAAGAACAAACAATAGCGTCGATTCATCGCGACCTTCCTAAGCATCATTCGACCCCATTGCCTGGCTTCTGCATCTCCGCTAGCGCCGGATACATGATGAACCCGCTCACAAAACGGCGGCACTACCCGGACGCAGGAAGCGTACAACAGATCCACGCCATAGTATAATTCTCGCGGAGCGCCCCAGAAACCGCGTTTTGGGAAGTCTCGAGGTGCCTACCTGAGTGGCGGTGCAATTTTGCAGGACGTCGTTTCTGGGCGGTTTCCGAGTTGGCGGCAATGCGTCCAAATGCGCCGCATGCGCTGTGCGCCAGTGATTACTCCCCGGGTTCGCTATCCTACACAAGCGAAATAGCCAGGGAGAGGCCCTGGAGTGACGTTCCCGCCTTCCCGTTATGCCAACCGCGCGTTACTTGTGATATACAGCAAATCAAGCTGGATTACGTGCAGGAGGGGATATGGAGTTTCGGCCACCAGGCGCCGACCGGGATCCCCCTCGAGATGACCGGCGAAGGAGCGATCGTTTCTCGCTGGTCGTATCCGTGGCGTTGCGATGGAAGGGTCCGAGCGGGAATCTCCTTCAGTGCGAAGGCCGTGCAGTCGAAGGAAACGCTCAGGGAGGTTTCCTGGAAATCCCCGCCCCTGTTTCCGCGGGGACTGAGGTGGAGCTGCAAAACCTTCTCTCCTGCGAGGCAGTCCGGGCGCGCGTGGTGCGCGAACAGTTCACGAAGCAAGGCACATTCGAGGGAATTGCGGTTGCGTTTCTTAGCCCCGCGCCGAACTTCTGGGGAGTGACCTTCCGGCTGAAAAAAGCTACTGCCGAACTCCGGGCGCTCGAGCAGGAAATCAAATCCGGCGGAATTGACTCCCGCGTCCTGCGCGACTTTCGCGATGCGGTGGATTATGTCCGGAAAACAGCCTGGGCGGTTCAGGAATGGCAGGAGCGGCAAATGCAGCAGCACGACACGGCCACCGTTCTGCCGCTGCTCACCGCCGAACGAGTGCGCCGCACCACGGAGCTCAGCACCATCATCCTGACCGACTTGGCGGACAAGCAGATCACCCCGGAGACGACCGGGATGGTGGAACTGTTGCGCGCCATCGAACGCCTTCACGCGCGCCTGGCGGATTCTGTGGCGTCTCGTGAGGCTTCCTAGCAGAGGCGAAGAGGTGGAAGCCAACTCTTGCCACGCAGAAGCAAACAAAGGGCCGGGCGCGACGCGGGCTGCAAAGAGCCAGAGATTTCCACTCAGCCCTCGGGAAACCCAGAAAGGCGAGCTTGGCTGGATGGCCGGAGGGCCGGAGGGCCGGCCAATTATCCCATGCAGGGTTTGAGCCGGGCCGTGAAGTGCCGCAGGAACTTGGCCTGATACACGATTTCGTAGCCACGTAACTGCCGGCGTTTGCGCCAGACATCGAGAATGACTTCCACGACGTACTCGATATGGCTCTGCGTGTACACGCGCCGCGGAATTGCCAGCCGCACCAAATCCATATGAGCGTGCTCACCGAACATCAGCGTTCCGATTTCGACGGACCGAATGCCGCCTTCCAGGTACAGCTCATTCGCCAGCGCCACGCCCGGAAACTCGGACGGCGGAACTTGGGGTAAGAATGCCCGCGCGTCCAGATAAATGGCGTGGCCGCCGGGCGGTTGGACGATGGGCACGCCTTCGCTGGCAATGTGATTGCCGAGGAATGCGGTGGAGGCGATCCGATATCGCAGATACTCCTCTTCGAGGGCTTCGTTCAGGCCCACGGCAATTGCTTCCAGGTCGCGTCCCGCCAGGCCGCCATAGGTGGGAAATCCCTCGGTGAGGATGAGCAGGTCTTTTTCCTGCTGCGCCAGGGTGTCGTCATTGGTGCAGAGAAATCCGCCGATATTGGCCATGCCGTCTTTTTTTGCGGACATCGTGCAGCCATCCGCATAGGAAAACATCTCGCGCGCGATATCGCGCGGGGCTTTTTCCGCGTAGCCTGGCTCCCGAAGCTTGATGAAGTAGGCATTTTCCGCGAAGCGGCACGCGTCGATGTAAAGCGGGATTCCGTGCTTCTTGCAGATTACTTTCACCGCGCGAATGTTTTCCATCGAGACCGGCTGGCCACCGCCCGAATTGTTGGTGACCGTGAGCATCACCAGTGGAATCTTCCCGGCGCCTTCGCGCTGGATTAATTCCGCGAGCCGGGCGGTGTCCATGTTTCCTTTGAACGGATGCACGCAGGCGGGCTCTTTTGCCTCCGGGATGGGCAGGTCCATGGCCACTCCGCCGGCATATTCACAGTTCGCTCTCGTGGTGTCGAAATGGGTGTTGTTCGGAACGATTTGGCCCTTCCGGCACATGACGTTGAAGAGGATGCGTTCTGCCGCGCGGCCTTGGTGTGTGGGGATCACATGGCGGAATCCGAAGATGCCCTGCACCGAGTCGCGGAATCGCGTAAAGCTGGGCGAGCCGGCGTAGGATTCATCACCGCGCATCATCACGGCCCACTGTTCCGTGGACATCGCGGAGGTTCCGGAATCGGTGAGCAAGTCGATCAGAATGGCTTCCGAAGGCACCAGAAAAAGATTATAGCCAGCGGCTTCCATGAATTTCCGGCGCTCTTCGCGCGTGGTGCGGCGGATCGGCTCGATGCTCTTGATGCGGAATGGCTCGATGATTGTTTTGATGGCCATATTGTTTTGTTTGCGCCTCTCGCACGGGATGCGTGGCTTTGACGGGATGATTATAAGCAAGTTCCGCTTGGGCCTGGGTTTCTCAGACCCTGGCAGAACAATGCAGGGAGCCTGCCAGCCAGAAAATCAGTGCGCAGCGCTCAGGCGAGTGCTGAACCGACACGCGTACCGGCCCGGGCGGCGGGCCTGCGTTACTGGGTCAGCGGGCCTGGTCGGCGTGGCTCATGACGGAGCCGATGAGGTCGTACTTGGTGAGGATGTCGAGGTGGCCGTCGCCCCGTTCGACAAACACCGCGGAGCTCTGCTGGCTGAGGATGCGGGTGAGCTGCTCGATGGGCGCGTCGGCGGGAACGCGGGGGAGGGGCGGGCCCATCACCTCGCGGACCACGAGTTTGCGCAGGTCTTTGCCGTGCAGGGCGAGGGCCAGGATCTGGTCCTCGGCCACGGTGCCAATGGGCACGACGTCCTCGCAGACGGGGATCTGGGAAATGTCTTCGGCCTGCATGGTTTTCAGGGCGTGGAAGACGGTCTGGAAGGGCTTGACGGTGACGAGTTCGCGGGCGGGGCGGCGCGCCTTCTTGGCGCGCACCACGTCGGCGGCGGTGAGCGCCACGGCCTTTTCGCTGTAGCCGTGTTCCGCCATCCAGGCGTCGCTGAAGACGTTGCTCAGATAGCGCATGCCGGTATCGGGCAGGAAGGCAACGACGAAATTGCCGGGCTTGAGGGTGCGTGCCAGGCGCAAGGCCGCAGAGACGCAGCCGCCGCAGGAACCCCCGCTGAAAATGCCCTCCATTCGCGCCAGACGGCGGGCCACCACGAAACACTCCTCGTCGGTCACCTGGAGCACGTCGTCGAGCACCGAGAAATCCATGGTGCCGGGCAGGATGTCTTCGCCGATGCCCTGGACGACGTAGGTGGTGGCCTTGGTGATGCGCTTGCTTTTGAAGTAGTCGTAATAGAGCGAGCCGATGGGGTCCACGCCGATCACACGGACGTTTGCGTTCTTCTCCTTCAGGAATTTCCCGACGCCGCTGATGGTGCCGCCGGTGCCCATGCCGCAGACGAAGTGGGTGATGCGTCCCTCGGTGTCCTCCCAGATTTCCGGGCCGGTGGATTGGTAATGGGCGCGGGTGTTGTCCGGGTTCTCGTACTGGTTGGGATAGAAGGAATTGGGGATTTCTTTGGCCAGTTTTTTGGCCACGGAATAGTAGCTGCGCGGGTCTTCGGGCTCGACGGCGGTGGGGCAGACGATCACCTCGGCGCCGAGGGCTTTCAAGAGATCGATTTTTTCGCGGGACTGTTTATCGGTGATGGTGAAAACGACTTTGTAGCCGCGGACGGCGGCGACGAGCGCGAGGCCCATGCCGGTGTTGCCGGAGGTGCCTTCGATGATGGTGCCGCCGGGCTTGAGCAGGCCTTTTTTTTCCGCGGCATCAATCATGGTGATGCCGATGCGGTCCTTGACGGAGCCGCCGGGGTTCAGGTAGTCGGCCTTCACCCAGACTTCGCAGGGGAGGCCCTGGGTGATACGGTTGAGGCGGATGAGCGGGGTGTGGCCGACCGCCTCGAGAATATTCTGGCACTTCATGCAAATCTCCTGGGCATGCGATACGCATCAGATTAGGGGCTTCGCTGCGGCCTGTCCAGCCCGCCGCTGCGGGCGTGACGCGATGCGCGGCAGGAAAGGAGCGGCAGAGCGATGAGCAGGCGGATGGTATCGAGCGGGACGCCGTGGGAGCCGGTGGTGGGCTACTCGCGAGCGGTGCGCGCGGGCGATACCATCTACGTGTCCGGCACGACGGCCACGGACCGCGAGGGACGCGTGGTGGGCGCGGGCGAGCCCTACGCGCAGGCCGTGCAGACGTTGAAAAACATTGAGTGGGCGCTGGAGAAGGCCGGGGCGCGGATGGCAGACGTGGTGCGCACGCGCATGTATGTGACCAATATTGCCGATTGGGAAAAAATCGGCCGGGCGCACGGGGAAGTTTTTGGGCGCGTCCGCCCGGCAACATCGATGGTGCAGGTGGCCGCGTTGATTGATCCCGCGATGCTGGTGGAGATCGAAGCGGTGGCGATTGTGCCGCGGCGGCGCGGGGCAGTCCGGCGGAAGCGGGCCAGCCGGAAGGTGAAACGCACGAGAGGGCGCTAGAGTCGAAAGGGCTGTGACCATCCATGCCGCCGGAAAATCAATACGACGCGACCACCAGCATTGTGGAGTTCTACGACTCGACGCCGCTGTACAACGAGCGAAAGGACGTGGAGTTCTACGTCGCGGAGGCGCAGGCATCGGGCGGGCCGGTGCTGGAGTTGGGCTGCGGGACGGGCCGCGTGTTGCTGCCGACCGCGCGCGCCGGGCTGGAAATCACGGGTCTGGACGCCTCCGTGAATATGCTGGAACGCTGCCGCGCGCGGCTGGCTGCCGAGCCGGAAGAGGTCCGGCGGCGAGCCGCGCTGGTGCGCGGCGAGCTGGCAAGTTTCGAGCTCGGCCGGGAGTTCGCGCTGATCACAATTCCCTTTCGTCCCTTCCAGCATCTGCTCACGGTGGAGGAGCAGTTCGGCTGCCTGCGCGCGGCGCGGCGGCATCTGGGACGGGCCGGACGGCTCATCTTCGATGTCTTCCATGTGCACCCCGCCGCCGTTTATGACCCGGTGTGGATGAGGGAGAAAGAGGAGGGGCCGGCCACGAAGCTGCCGGACGGGCGGACCGTGCGACGGACCACGCGGGTGACCGCGTTCCATCGAGGGGCGCAGATCAACGACGTGGAATTCTGCTGGTACGTGACGCATCCG
>DATEQM010000068.1:0-13426 GCA_035272605.1 Candidatus Acidiferrales bacterium
ACGCTTACGTTATTCACTTTGAAACTCAAGTACCTCAGTACCATCGCCCTTCTGGGGGTTGGTCCCCGAACATTAAACCGCGAGGTGGTCGGTGCGGCTGGCAGGCGGAGTAAGAGGATACACACACCCGGGAGTCTCATACCCGAAGCTTTGGCAACAGAGCGGAGAAAAAGACCATGGACACGAAACGTTTGGGGTCTTCGATATGCGGGGCGCTCGTGGGCGGGGCGTTCGGCATGGCGGCGTCAATCATCTCCAGCTGGGTGCTGATGCAGAGCGCGGGCCTGCCGATTTCTCTCCGTGCGCCGTTTATTTCGGCCATCCCCGGTTTCTTCGCGGGTGCCCTGGGTGGCTGCCTTATTGGGTTGGTAGTGAAAGAGGTGTCCCCCCGGATGGCACGGACCCTGCAAATTGTGGCCGGTGTTTCGGCAGTGGGAATCATTCTCGTTGCAGGCCACTACGTCGCAGCGGGGCCAGACCCACAGTCGGCGGCAGCGGACTTTCCGCTGAACCTGGAGCAGGCAGCGGCACCGGTTGTTTCTACAGTGCCGCAAGATGTTCCTCCGCCTGAGCCCCCAGCACCACCGCCGGCTGTAACGGAGCCCGCCCCGAGTCCGAGCGGTTATCCATACGGCATGGACGCCGACCACTGGCGGGCACTCTATGGGGGGGAGCCCCCGCAGGTCTGCACCCCCTCGACCCCTTGCATACAAATTAAACGGCCCGACTAGGCGGACTCCAATGCGAG
This sequence comes from Candidatus Acidiferrales bacterium, assembly GCA_035272605.1. Lineage (GTDB taxonomy): Bacteria > Acidobacteriota > Terriglobia > Acidiferrales > UBA7541 > JOPF136. Next base: position 749 of record DATEQM010000068.1, read on the forward strand.
TTCAAAATCCAACAACAGGAGAAAAATCCATGGACACGAATCGTTTGGGGTCTTCGATATGCGGGGCGCTCGTTAACGGGATGCTCGGTGCGGTCCTTGTCTCGCTCTTCGTATGTTCCGCCTGCACTCCCGCCGCCCAGCCCGCTACGGCCCAGCCCACTACGGCCCAGCCCACCACGGCCCAGACCGATGCGGCTTTTTTGGAGACGAACCGTAAAAAGGCCCAGCAAATGCTGCAAAAGACCGACTGCCCTGCCGATGCGGCACAGTGGGCGTGCTACAACTTTGAGAGGCTTGTGAACAGGGGGGACGAGGTTTTCTTGACCCAGTTTGCCGCAGCTTTTATACCACCGGACCGCCCCACGGCTGTCTATGCTGTTTTTGACGACAGGAACGACAGGTTTTGGGTTGTCACCACTTTCACCCACAAGATTGAAAACGGGGACACTGTCACGAGCATGACTTACGCGCAGTACCAAAAAGGGCGCTGCGTCACATTCGAGTATGCGGTAGTGCCCCTAGTGGGGGCCAAAACCATCGGCTTTAACAAAAACGGTGTGTCCGTTGAGCAGAGTGGGAAAGAAATTCGGACTCACGAGGTGTATGAAACCCCGAGCTTCGTGCATGTCAGTATCTACATTACGCTTGAACGGGCCACCGGTCGTGCAGAAATCAGGGAGGGGTGGCCCGATGTGTACACCGTGAACACCGAGGCACTCTATTTTACCAACCAACATGCGAATTGAAGACCTTACGACAGGGGAAGACCACACATACAAGATGCGCCGGCCCAACGGGCGCTGGTCCCCGTACCTGCACTTTTTTCGGCAGGACGGGGTCAGGTTCTCCTTCCGGCCTGTCGAAGGCAACGAGAGCACGCTTGAACAACACGTCATTCATGACCGGGGCCGTAGCCACCATGAGGCTTGGGCTGCGTAACCTAGCGCAGAAGCCGTCCCCGCAGCGGCAGCGGCCTTTAACCATCAATCCCGGCACCTGTGCAGCCAATTCGGGTTCGCCCTGCTTTTCGAAACGCTGCCGAAGCTCGGTTGCGAACGCAGGGGTACGTCAGCGGGGAGCGGGCGTTTTTCGGTTCGTTGATTCGTGGAACAGTTCGGAACAACTTCAAAGCATTTGAGGGAGAAGATTGGCTTCCAAAGGACCGTAAGCGACGGCTGGACAGCGACTTATGGTTTTGAAAGCGACCCTGTTAACCGAAGGGTTGCTAGTTCGAATCTAGCCCGGGGAGCCAAATCTTCATGTTCTTATCGGTTGAAAATCCACCAAGGATTCGGTCAACGACCGAAGGACGCGCAGCGCAACTCTCACCCGTTCGAGGAGTTCCTTTACTACAATGAATCTATGGCCAGCGTCTCTGTCCGGCATCTGTCTCTCGGATGGACGCTTGCCATGAAACATTTCTGCCAGGAGAGTCGAGAGACGAGCAGTGCGCAAAGTGCCGGTTGGCGTTCGATTGCTGCTTACGGAGCGTGGCGGTGAACGAGTTCGTAGAAAAAATACTGCGAAAGACACCGTTGTTCGCAAGTCTCAGTGATAAGGAGATGACGGCGCTTACCGTGCGGGTGAGCACCAAGCGTTTTGAGCGCGGCGCCCTGCTGTTCAGTGAGGGAGATCCCTGCACGGGCCTTTTTCTTGTGGCCTCGGGCAAAATTCGCATCTTCAAGTTGTCGGCAACCGGGCGCGAACAGGTCCTGGCGGTGGAAGGACCAGGCAGTTCTTTCGCCGAGCTTCCCGTCTTTGACGGCGGCAATTACCCTGCTTCGGCATCGGCATTGGAGGATGCCGAAGTACTGTTCATCTCACGCAAGGATTTTCAGAATTTCTGCCGAGAGCATCCGGAGGTGGCGCTCAAAGTGATTGCGGTGGTGGGCTCGCGGCTGCGACGTCTGGTCGGGATCATCGAAGACTTATCCTTCACGACGGTGAGGCAACGATTGATTGCCCTTATCCTGCGGTTAGCGCAGGCGAGCGGAAAGTCCTCGAACGAAGGGGTGCGGGTGGAACTCACGAAGACCCATCAAGACCTGGCGGCGGAGCTGGGCACCGTGCGGGAACTTGTTTCGCGGAATCTCAGCCGGCTCCAGGCCGAAGGGTTTCTGGAAGTGGATGGCCGCCGAATCGTCGTGAAGGACCTTGAGGGCCTGAAAGGCGAGCAGACCTCCTCGGAGTGACCTCTCTATTTCCGTGGCCCTTTGCTAAACCTTCGGAACGCGCAGGGCGTGCGGATGCTTGCTGTTATGGAATTGAGGTGGAGCTCACTTCGGTCTCCCACAGCAAGGCGCTGAGGCACATTCTCGAGAGGAATGCCCGGCGGGGCTGGAGAGCGCCGGGGTCCTTCCTGGCTCAGGCTTGGACAGCTCGACCGAAGTAGAGGATCTGCCGGTATGCTTAGACCCCTTACTCAGGCGGCTGCTCGTAGCGCTTCTGGTAGTATTCGCGGATTTTCTGTCTCTGTTCGGCGGAAAGTCCCTTCAACCACTGATGGGCGCTGCTCTCCTTTACGCTCGCCGTGACGCCAGGAAGCAGGCGTTCCGCCTCCGGAAGGAAGTCGCTGTAGAAGATCTTGGCAACCTCGTAGAAGCCATGCCACTGGACGTAATCCGGACCGTTCATGGAAGCGCCCATCCGAGCGCGGCGGCCCTGATGGTGCCACAGCTCGAAATACGTCCACTTGATCGGCGCGTCAAACGGCGTGTTCGTGATTTTGCCCGCCGCCTGCAGCTTTTGCATGATTTCCCTGGCCGGCCTGAAGAATTTATCGTTGCCAAGGTCCACTACGTTATCGAACTGGATGTAGAAATTGTTCACCCAATCTGAGGCGTGACAGTTGGCGCACACGGATTTCATGACCTCGCGCTTCTTTTCCCAGTCCTTCTGCTTGATGGCGATCTCCGGGCGCAGGTTCCAGGAAAGCCGCGCGCCGACATCATGGGTTGACGCCAGCTTGGAAGTCGCGCCCATGTGGCAAGTGTCGCAAGTGGGCGCCACGCTGTAATCCTTGCCCAGCACCCAGGAGGAGGCGTTCAGGTTCATCTGCGCGATCAGCGTGCGGTAGGTCACGCCGTGCTTGCTCTCGTTGTAAATCTCCGCCTGCGGGTGATCCGGCCGATGCCTTCGTTCGGCCACGTGGCCGGGTCCAGCTTTCCCTTGCCCACCACTTTCACCACGCTCCCATGGCATTTCGCGCAGCCCATAGCCGCAGCGGCGGGACCTTCCACGTCTTCGCCGAGCACATTGTCGAGCGAGCCGAGAATCTGCCCGGCTTGGGCGTGGTGACTGGCCTCGAACTCGCCCGCTTCCTGCCCGTGACAAGTGCCGCAGGACTTTGGAGTGACCATCACGGAAATGCCGGCGCCGAAATGCTCGAACGCATCCGGACGGCTTTTATCCGCCTGGTGGCACTCGTAGCAGCCGATTCCTACCTCCGCGTGGCGGCTGACCGCCCATTGCTGCACCACCAGAGGCGCCGCTCCGCTGCGATGGCAGGTGATGCAAGTTTGGCTCTCCTTGGAAGTGTTGGCGGCAAGCTTCAATATTTCCTCTGCGGTTGCCGGTGTGCCTTGGGCGCGGGCCGCGCCAGCCAATAGCATCGAGATCAGCAGCAGAGCCGCGGAACCTGCGAATTCTTTGCGCATAAGTTCTTCTCTGGGGGTTTTCGTTTTGAGTACTCGCGTGGACGCCTTATACACCTCACGCGCTTCCGAGTGAAGAGAATTGTTCTTCGTGACATCCTCCTCCAGTTCGAAAGACGGCCAAACCGGCTCGGCCCGATCTCCGACCGGCCGGCGGATTCTCGGTCCAGTCGATACACTGGATACTTCAGTCTCCTTGGGCGGTACGGCCGCTCTCGCGTCCCACCCACCGGGTATCGCCCTTCTGCGCTTCTTCCTAGTGCTTGCGCCCTTATGAGCATTGGTGAAGGCAAGAGGACAAGGATTCGTTAGCTGGAGATCAGGCCGGGAACGCGGGCTCACATCTTTCCAGCAGAGTGACTTTAGTCACTGCCTCCCGGCATTTCACCAACGACACTGGGGGCAGATGTGGAGGGAACCATGATCTTCAGCACTGAAACCAAAGTGAGAGATATTGTCCTGTCCGACCCGGCAGCTAGGCGGGTTCTTGAAGAGGCCGGTGTGGACTACTGCTGCGGCGGCGGGAAGTCGCTGCGCGAAGCGTGCCTGGCTGCCGGAGCACCGGCGGAGGAGATTCTGAAGCAGCTCCGCGAGCATACGGGAGAAGCCTGTGCGGACGATGCCCACTGGAATTCGGCGCGGCTGTGCGATCTGACCGCACATATCTGTGAGAAGCATCACCGGTACGTCCGTGAGGCGATCGCTCGGATTCGCCCCTTGCTGGAAAAAGTGAAGGCGAAGCATGGAGAGAATCACCGGGAACTGGCAGAGATCGAGCGCCTCTTCCTGGAGGTGGGAGGCGAGATGCTCATGCACATGCAAAAGGAAGAGCAAATCCTCTTCCCCTACATCGACGCCGTGGAGCAGGCGGCAAGCGGCGGGGCATCGCTCGAGCCTCCCTTCTTTCAGTCCGTACGGAATCCGATTCGCATGATGATGAACGAACATGACTCCGCGGGAGATCTGGTCAGGCAGATTCGCAAAGCAACTGTAGCGTACACGCCCCCTGCGGATGCGTGCACGAGTTTCACGGCCTTGTATCAGGAGTTGCGCCAGTTTGAAGCGGACCTTCACCAGCACGTTCATCTGGAAAATAACATTCTCTTCCCGCGTGCGGTGGAAATGGAGGCAGCGGTCGTCTGACCCGGACCGAAACCATGCCAACTCTGACGGCCAGCGTCGAACCTTCGTCGAACAGCTCCCAGCCTCCCGCGCTGACTCCCAAAGAAGTGTTTGAAATCGCGAGGGCGCGCGAGGAAGTCTTGTCTCGTCTGCTGATGGTTTTTGTCACCTCCGGTCTGTTCTTTCTGTTGTTCCCGGGGACGTTTCTCGGAGTGTGGAATCTTCTTCAGATCAGCGGACGCGAGAGCGTGGCATCCGTTTCCCAGGCGTGGCTGCAGGCGCACGGTCATGCCCAAGTGTTTGGATGGGTGGGGAGTTTTATCTTCGGCATCGGCTTTTATTCTATTCCCAAAATGCTGGGTGCGGGGAAATCTTCGTTCGCAGCGGCTTGGGTCTGTTGGGCGATGTGGACTTTCGGCGCGGCCGTGCGTTGGGCCGCCAATGTGACCGGATGGGAGTGGCGAGTCTTGCTGCCCCTATCCGCACTTCTTGAGCTTGCGGCCTTTCTTATTTTCTTTCGCGCTGTCTCGCATCACCGGCCCGCCGATTCCGGCAAGAGCCGGATGGAGCCCTGGATTTGGGTGGTGGTGAGCGCAAGCGCAGGACTTTTGCTCGTCCTGATTGCGAATCTCCTGGGTTGTTTCTATGTTTCTCTTCGCGGCGCTACCCCGGCTTTTCCCCACGTGCTTGACCAGCGATATCTCGCTCTGGTGGCGTGGGGATTTCTGGTGCCGTTTGTCTGGGGATTCAGCGCGAAGTGGATGACGGTGTTTCTTGGCCTGAAGCCGCTTCGAATGAACCTGCTGCTGGCCGCGGTTCTTGTGAATCTTTCGGGCGTTGCGTTGACGCTTGCGGGCATCGGCTGGTTCGGGTCGTGGGTATTCGTCGCTGGAGTCGCGCTGGCGATTGCAGGGTTGCGGATGTTCGAACCAGCGGTAAACGAGGCGAAAATCCGGGGCGTTCATTCCAGTTTCCCTGTCTTTGTGCGCGCGGCGTACGGCTGGCTGCTGGTGGCGGCCATGCTCGGTGTTGCGGCGGTGCTGTGGGATTCCTCCGGGGGAATCTGGGGAGCGTCGCGCCACGCACTGACGGTTGGCTTCATCGCCGTGATGGTGATGAGCGTGGGACAGCGAATCCTGCCTGCCTTTGCCGGAATGCGGCTGCTGTGGAGCACGAAGCTCATGTTTGCGGGACTGGCCCTGGTCACTCTGGGATGTGCGCTGCGCGTTTCCTGTGAGGTCATTGCGTACCAGGGTTACGCAGCGTGGGCTTGGTCTGTGCTGCCGACATCCGCGCTGTGCGAGCTTGCGGGGCTCACCCTCTTTGCGATGAACATTCTCGGCACATTCGTTCTCAAGCCCAGTCACGCGCAGAAACAGCCTCTGGTCGTCGCGATGCCGCCGAAGATGTCTTAGAGAAGAAGTTCACGCAGCTTTTGCCGTGTTCGGGAGGAATGCGGGACGGATCCTGCAGCTCTCTTCCCCTTACTTCGCCGCAGCAGCCTCGGGGATCTTTGTGGATTGCCAGGCCACCACCTGCCAGCGCCCTTGGCGCCGCAGAAACGTGCCGGTATTGCGGTAATTCCCGGTGGTAATCTTGCCGTCCGCGTGTTCGGTGCGTGCCACGAGCTGAAAGGCGACGACGGCCGTATCGCCGTAATCGTGGACGGTAATATCCTCCGCCGAATAGGTGGTCTTGCTTTCCGGGGTGGGGCGCAGGCTGGAGACGTTTTTCAGGATCGCGGCTTTGTTCGTGACCACTCCGGCCGAGCGCGTATAGATCACGTCGTCTGCGAAAAAGGAATCAAAGCCTGCGGCGTTGCCCTGCGCCGCGTCCACCAGGAATTGCCGCAGCATGCCGGTCAGTTTTTGCGTGGTGGTGTCCGCCGCGGTCTGCGGGATTGCCAGCGCCGGCAGAAGTCCGAGAACCGCGAGGAGCGTGAATCTCTTGAACATGGTGAATTCCTCCCGAATGGATCTGGGCTGTTTCGAGCGCTTGTGTCAAAAGTCGGAATCCGCCCGGCACAGCGCGGCAGCTCCCGCGATGCCGGCATCCGCGCCGTACCGTCCGAGCAGCAGGGGGATTTCCTGAGAGCGCGGGTTGATGGACCAACGCGGCAACTGCGCGCGGATGTGGCCGAAAAAAGCGCTCATCAGCGCTGCCACGCCGCCGCCGAATACGATGACTTCCGGCTCGAGCAGGTCGATCACGTTGCCCAGCCAGACGGCGAGCAGCCCGGCGGATTCCAGCAGCACTTCGGAGGCGAGCGAGTCGCCCCTGCGGAAGGCGTCGCCCACAATTTCCGCCGTCACTTGGCCCGCGTCGCCGCCGGCCAGCTCGAGCATTTTTGATTTTGCCGGGCGTGGCTCCGCGAGCCGCGCGCGCGCCCGCGCGGCAATCGCCGGGCCGGAGCAGAGCGCCTCGATGCAGCCATGCTTGCCGCAGGCGCATTGCGGGCCGTGGTAATCAATGGTCATGTGGCCGCCTTCGGCAGCGCTCCCTGTCCTCCCATGGTAGATGTGCCGGTCGAACACGATTCCAGTGCCGATGCCTGTGCCCAGCGTGGCGTAAAAGACGTAGCGGAACCCCTTGGCCTCGCCCCAGATCGCCTCAGCCAGGCCGGCGGCATTCGCGTCGTTGTCCACGCGCACCGGAAGTTTGAAGGCGCGGTGAATCTCCGCGGCGAGCGGATAATTGCGCCAGCAGGGCAGGTTCGGAGGATTCAGCACCACGCCGCTTTCCGGATCGAGCGGGCCGGGCGAGCACACGCCAATTCCGGCGAGCCGCCCGGCGCCGGTCTCTTCCGGCCGCTCGGCAAATACCGCGCGGATGGCGCTCTCCACGGAACGGAATCCCGCCGCGGCGTCTTCGTGGGCCGCCATCGGCACGCGGGTGTGGTACAGGATTTCTCCCGATTCGCTCACCAGGCCGGCGGCAACCTTGGTGCCGCCGATATCCACGCCGAGCGTGCAGGTTTCGTTCGATGCCGTCATGGCTTTTGCCCTTGCTGTGGTGTTCGGAAAGAGCGCAGTCCCTTTCTGCCACAGAGTGTTCGAGAGAAGTGGCTGCGCCACACCGGACTATCGTCGTTCGGCCCTCATTCTTACCACATCCCCGAGATTCGGCGTTATACTCGCGCGCTCCGCCGGCCGACTTGCAGGAGGCGCCAGCCGTGAGTTCTGTTCCCCTCGGGTTGTTTCTTCTGGTGCTGGCCGGCGGAATGAACGGCAGCTTCACGCTGCCGATGAAGTTCACGCGGCAATGGGCGTGGGAAAACACCTGGCTGGTGTGGACGCTGTTCGCCCTGGGCCTTTTTCCGCCGCTACTCACATTTTCCACGGTACCTGGGCTTGACCAGGTCTACATGCAGGCCGGCGCGGGGCCAATCCTGATTGTGGCGGCGTGCGGCGCGGGCTGGGGCGTTTCGCAGGTTTTCTTCGGGCTGGCCGTCGACGCGGTTGGCATCGCGCTGGCTTTCTCCGTGATCCTGGGTATCTCTGCCGCCGTCGGAACCCTCATCCCGCTCATCCGCCTGCATCCGGAGAAGGCTTTCACGAGCGGCGGGCTAGTGTTGCTGTTGGGGGTTGCGCTGGTGATTGCCGGAGTGGGAGTGTGCGCCGTGGCCGGCCGGAAGCGCGAGGCGGCGCTGGGCCAGGGGCCGGTGGGAAAACCGTCCGTGATGAAAGGACTGCTCTTCTGCCTGTTCAGCGGGCTGGGTTCCGCGCTGGTGAATTTCGGTCTGGCATTCGGCGGACCCCTGATCCGAGCGGCGGAGCGGGCGGGGGCCGCGCCGCTGTGGGCCCCGAACGCCGTGTGGTTGCCGCTGATGTGCGCGGGCGGCGTGCCGAACCTCCTTTATTGCCTCTACCTGATGCGGAAAAACCGGACCGGGGCGAAGCTCGGCGTTTCCGGCACGGGTTTCTACTGGATCCTCGCCGCGCTGATGGCGTTTTTCTGGTTCGGCAGCACGGTGATGTACGGAGTCGCCACGGTAAAGCTCGGCGAACTGGGCACGGTGCTGGGCTGGCCGCTGTTCATGTCGCTCATCGTGATCACGGCGAGCGTGTGGGGCGTCCTGACCGGTGAATGGAAGAACACGGGGAAGCAGCCGTTGCGGGTGATGATTGCCGGAGTGGCCGTGCTCGTATTGGCCGTTTTTGTTCTCTCCAAGGCCAGCCAAATATTGTAGGGGGAAAGATGCGCCGAAGCTCGCGGATCACATTCTCGTTGGTGCTGGCCATGGCTGCCGGGTTGCCTGGGTCGCGTGCGATGCTCGCGCAGGAGGCGGCGCAGCCGCCGTCCGCGGCGCAGCAGGCCGCGACGCGCCTCGAGTCTCTCGTTGCCTTCGACGTACCGCAGATCCGCTACTTCAGCGGAGATGACTCGCGCGCCGCCTCCACCGATTTCGACGATTCCGCATGGCCCATCTGGAAGCCGGGCACGGCTTTTCCCGGCAACTCGGTGTGGCTGCGCATCCGATTGGAAGTTCCGCCACAGCTACACGGCTACGAGATTCGCGGCGCGCGCCTGCAACTCGCGCTCGAGGCCTGGAACGCGGACACGGTGCTTACGTTCCTGGACGGCACGGCGCTGGCTGAAGAAGAGGAGGGCGACCCGTTTCTGCTCACCGAGCACGCCGTGCCGGGCGAGAAGATGCTGATTGCCGTTCACGCGACGTGGCTGGAATGGACGTGGACCTTCCGCGGCGCAAAGATCCAGGTGGATTTGCCACCCGGACGCCCCGATCCGGGAATGCTGGCCCAGGAATTTCTGGTCTCCGAGGCAATGATTCAGGGCCTGGCGCCAAACGACGCGGATCGCGCGAGGCAATTGGACGCGTCCATCGCCGCCGTGGACTGGTCCGCGATCGAAAGCGGCGACCAAGCGCGCTTCGACCGCTCGCTGGGCGCCGCGCGCACGGCGCTCGAACCGCTCCGCGAGTGGATGCAGGGCTACACGATCCGCGCCGCCGGCAATTCGCATATCGACATGGGCTGGCTGTGGCCCTCCAGCGAAACCACCATGGTCGTGGAGCACACCTGGTCGAGCGCTCTCCAGTTGATGCGCGAATTTCCCGGCCTCACCTATACGCATTCCACGGCCGCGGCCTACGAATGGATGGAGGAAAAGTATCCCGCGCTGTTCGAGGAGATTCGCCGTCGCGTGAAGGAGGGGCGCTGGGAGATCGTGGGCGGGATGTGGGTGGAGCCGGACCTGAACATGCCCGACGGCGAATCGCTGGTGAGGCAACTCCTGCTGGGCAAACGCTACTTCCAGGAAAAATTCGGCGTGGACGTGCGCACCGGCTGGAATCCCGATTCGTTCGGCTACAACTGGCAGCTCCCGCAGATTTACAAGAAATCCGGCGTGGATTACTTCGTGACCCAAAAAATGGCCTGGAACGATACGACAAAATTTCCGTACAAACTCTTCTGGTGGGAGTCGCCGGACGGCAGCCGCGTGCTCACCTATTTCCCGCACGACTATGCGAACTCGATCAATCCGGTGGCCATGGCGAAAGACCTGGCCGCCTACGTCCCGGCGATGAAATATCCCGACATGCTGTATTTGTTCGGCGTGGGCGATCACGGCGGCGGGCCGACGCGGACCATGCTGGAGACGGCGGAGCGCTGGCAGAAGGACGCGGTCTATCCCCGGCTCGCGTTCGGCGCGGCGCAGCCCTGGTTCGACGCCCTGGCGAAGAAGGCGCCCTCACTCGATCTCCCCGTGTGGGACGGCGAACTCTATTTCCAGTATCACCGAGGCGTGTTCACCACGCAGGCGGAGACAAAAAAGGGGAATCGCCGGAGCGAAGAGCTGCTCGCCACCACCGAGAAATTCTCCTCGCTCGCCGCGCTCGCCGGAAGCGAGTACCCCGCGGACGATCTGCGGGTGGCCTGGAAGAAAGTGCTCTTCAACCAGTTTCACGACATCGCCGCGGGGTCTGGCATTCCCGTGCTCTACAAGGACGCCGCGCGGGACTATGCCGAGGTGCGCCGCATCGGCGAGGAACATCTCCAGTCCGCGTTCGCAACCATCGCGTCGCAGGTGAACACGCAAGGAGCGGGCGCGGCGGTGCTGGTGTTCAATCCGCTTTCCTGGACGCGCACGGACGTCGTCGAGGCGGAGGCGCAGTTGCCCAGTGCGGCGGCGAATATCCGGGTGGTCGGACCCACCGGCCGCCCCGTGCTGGCGGAAAGGCTTTCGAAGGAATCAGCCGCGCGCATTCGGCTGCGTTTTCTGGCAGAAGATGTGCCCCCGCTGGGCTACAAGGTGTTCCGCGTTGTTCCGGCGCCAAAACCGCCCGTTGCCTCCGCCATCCTGAAAGCCGGACCCGATTCCCTGGAAAACGAATTCTTCCGCGTGCAGGTAGACCCCAAAACCGGCTGCATCACCAGCCTGTGGGACAAGGAGAGCAAATGGGAGGCCATCGCCGCCGGCTCGTGCGGCAACGAATTGCAGACCTTTGTGGATAAACCGAAAGCGTGGGACGCCTGGAACATCGACGCGGACTTCGAAAACCACCAGTGGCACCTGGACCAGGCCGATGAAGTCACGCTGGTCGAGCGCGGCCCGCTGCGCGCCGTGCTTCGCGTGCGGAAACATTTCCAGAAATCCACGTTCGTGCAGGACATCACCCTCTATCCCCACGTGCGCCGCGTGGACGTGCGCATGACGGCAGACTGGCATGAAAAGCACATCCTGCTGAAAGTGGCGTTTCCTGTCGCCGTCCAGGCGGACACGGCCAGCTACGAGATCCCATTCGGCAGCATTGCGCGGCCCACCACGCGCCGCACGCCGGAAGAACGCGCGCAATTCGAAGTGCCGGCGCTGCGCTGGGCCGACCTGTCTGACGCGAGCCACGGCCTTTCGCTGCTCAACGATTGCAAGTATGGCTACGACGGGAAGGGCAACGTGCTGCGCCTGAGCCTGCTGCGCTCGCCGGAGTGGCCCGACCCGCACGCCGACGAAGGAATGCATGAATTCACTTACTCGCTCGTGCCGCACGCGGGCGGTTGGCGCGAGGCGGGCACGGAGCGCGCGGGCTACGAATTGAACTCGCCGCTGCGCGCCGTGGCCGCGCAGAATCACGACGGGTCACTTCCGTCCGTGCATTCATTCTTCGGGCTCGAGCCTGCGAACCTGCTGCTCACGGCCCTGAAGCAGGCGGAAGACGGCCGCGATCTGATCCTGCGCTTTTACGAATTCGCAGGGAAGAAGACGGCCGCGCGGATCACGCTTCCCGCGGGCGTTGCGGAAGTTTGGGACGCCGACCTGATGGAGCACGCGGGCGAGAAGCTGCCGACGGATGGGAAAACGGTTGCCGTGGCCGTGAGCCCCTACGAGATCAAAACGCTGCGCCTGCGCCTCCGAGCCCCCACCGAGCCGCACTCCGCCCCGGCGAAGTGAGCGCCCGCCGCTGGCGCTTCGCCCTGATTCATGTGGACGGCACGGAGAAGCCGGAGGCGCCGCAGGTGACTCTCGTCTCCTCGCAGGCCCTTCAATACTCCGCGTTGAACTGGCTGGCGCTCGACGCGCAGATGCAGGCCGTGCGCGCGCTCGAATATGCCTGCCGCGTGCCTGCCGCGGAGATCGCCCTGAGCGACAGGGAAACCCGTGCCGACTTCCGGTTTCGGCTCGGCTCGCGCCGCGCGCGGCTTCTGCTGCACGATCGTCATTCCAAAACATTGTTGGCTTCTTTCGGCAACGATTGAGGGGAGCGTGGGCCGCGGGGTCCGGCGGCACGTTCTCCATTCCCGCACGCGTCAGGCGGCGATGTACCAGGGGACGTTGATCAGGACGATGCGCGGACTGCCGTTGAGCAGCAGGAAGGCCTTCAACAGCTCCGCGCGCTGGTTGTGCAGCGGGTAGTGATACCAGTGCCTCTCCACCAACTCCGGCA
>DATEQM010000069.1:0-9585 GCA_035272605.1 Candidatus Acidiferrales bacterium
ACTCCCGTGGAGGGACCCAGCGCGCGAACGAGTTCCCCGGCGCGGCGCAGGACTCCTCGTTCGCATTCGACCAAATACGGGCCGGAGGGAGCCTCGACAAAAATGGAAGCCATGGCGACGGCAGAACTGTAACACGCCTTCCGGGGGAGTGAAGAAACGCGCCGTGCTACCATGGCATTCTCCAGGAAGCGCCGGAGCCGTAGTCCGGCGCGAGGATGCCCACACACTCCGGCGCGCACATGAGTACACCTGAAGTCATTAAAACGGACTTTGTCGTGGTCGGCTGCGGCGTGGCCGGTCTGCGCGTGGCCATTGAACTTGGCGCCGCGGGCGCCCGGGTGCTGGTACTCGCGAAATCCAGCCTGACGGATTCGGCCACGGAATGGGCCCAGGGCGGGATCGCCGCGGCGCTCTCCGATGACGACGAGGTGAGCCTGCACGTGGAGGACACGCTGCGCGCCGGGGACGGATTGTGCGACCCCGCAGCCGTGCACGTGCTGGTGGAGGAGGGTCCGAAGTACATCCTGGAATTGATCGAATGGGGGACGGAGTTCGACCGCGCGGGGTCCAAGCTGGCCTTCACGCGCGAGGCGGCGCACAGCCGCTCGCGCATCTTGCACGCGCACGGGGATTCCACGGGAAAGGAAATCGCCCGGGCGCTGCTGGCGAAAGCGCGGACCATTCCCGGCATCCTGCTGCGGTCGCACGCGGTGACCACGGAACTCGTGACGCAGGATGGGCGCGTGACCGGGCTGCGATTTCTCGATGAAAGATCGAACGAGATGCACGATGCCAGGGCCGCAGCCGTGGCGCTGGCCACCGGCGGCCTGGGCCAGGTGTACCCGGAAACGACGAATCCGGCCGTGGCCACGGGAGACGGGATGGCCATCGCGTTCGAGGCCGGCGCGGTGCTCACCGACCTTGAATTCGTGCAGTTCCATCCGACCGCGCTGGTGGTGAAAGGCGCGCCGCGCTTTCTGCTTTCCGAGGCGCTGCGCGGCGAGGGAGCGATCCTGCGCAATGTCGACCTGGAGCGATTCATGAAGAAACACCACGAGGCCGGTGAACTGGCCCCGCGCGACGTGGTGTCGCGGGCCATCGTGGCGGAGATGCAGCGGACGCGGTCCGACTTCGTCTATCTCGACTTGACGCACCTGAAGGATGAATATGTGCGGAAACGCTTCCCGCAGATTTACGCCACCTGCCAGAGCTATGGCGTGGACATCACCAGCGACCTCGTGCCGGTGCGTCCCGCGGCGCATTACGTGATGGGCGGGGTGAAGACGGACCTCGAGGGCCGCTCTTCCCTTCCCGGGCTGTACGTGGCGGGAGAAACGGCGTGCACCGGGGTGCATGGCGCCAACCGGCTGGCCAGCAACTCGCTGCTGGAGGGGTTGGTGTTCGGCGCGCGGGCCGGGAAAGCCATGCTCCGCGACGGCAAATTCGCCGCGAAACGCACGGCGGCTTGGCCTGAGTCCGCGCGGGCCGAGAAAAACACCTCGGCGAGCCAGCCGGGAAACGCGGCGGCCGCTGCGGAGACTGCTGCCGCATTGCAGAAGATTCGCGGCCTGGCGTGGAAGGATGCGGGGATCATTCGCAATGGCCGGGATTTGAAGGAGGGGCTGTCGATGCTGGCAGGCCTCGAGCCGGCGCGCCCGGAGGTGTCCTCGCGTCCCGCGCTCGAGTTGCGGCACATCTGGCAGCTTGCGCAGCTCATTGTGCGCTGCGCCCTGGCGAGGGAAGAGAGCCGCGGCGGGCATTATCGAAGCGATTTTCCGTACCGCGATGATGAGAAGTTCGGAAAACATTCGCTGGTGTCGCGGGGGACGGAAGTTACATTTGGATGAGCGCAGCGACAGACAAGCCGCAGCCGGAGGGATGAGGACGCGAGCACGTAGCGGACGGGACGTCGTTCCACAGTCTCAGGAGAGGCCGGCGCTACCTTGCGCTTTGCGCCGTGACAGAGCGTTTGCTAGGCTCGAATGGATGCGTGTGCCAACTGCCGTGCGGACGAAGAGCGAGCGCCTGGAGAGCCGCGAAAACCGCTGGCTAAAGCGCTTCCGTGCGGCGTTGCAGGAGCGTCCCGGGGAGCAGGCGTCGCCGGTTGGCGTGGAAGGGCCGCGATTGGTGGAAGAAGGTCTGCGGTCGGGACTGGAGATTGAAGCGCTGCTGGTCGCGGATTCCGGGGAGCGGCATTTGGCGCGGCTCAAGGCGCTGCTTCCGGCTGGGCTGCGCGTGTTGCGCACCTCAGACCGTTTGTTTGCCTCGGTGGCAGGCACGGAAACGCCGCAGGGGATCGCGCTGCTGGTCGAGCCGCGAAGCTGGCGGATGGAAGACCTGCTCGGCGCGGCGCCGCTGGTGGTGGTGCTCGCGGGCGTGCAGGATCCCGGAAATGTGGGGACCATTGTGCGCGCGGCAGAGGGATTTGGGGCCAGCGGGGTGATTGCGTGCCGGGGCGCGGCGCATCCCCTGGCGCCGAAATCGGTGCGGGCTTCGGCGGGCTCCGTGCTTCGTGTGCCGACGCTGGCGGGAGCGTCTCCGGAGAATATTCTGGCGGAACTGCGCCGGCTCGGACTGCGGCAATACGCGGCATCCCTGTTCGGCGATGAGATTCCACAAAACGCAGATTTCCGCGGGCCCTGCGCAATCTGGATTGGCAGCGAGGGCGCCGGGCTGCCCCCGGAAATCGAACGCGAGGCCGATGCGCGCATCCGCATTCCCACCGTGGCCGGGGTGCAATCCCTGAATGCAGCCATTGCGGCGGCCGTGCTGCTGTACGAGGCCGCGCGCCAGCGCGGGGATGCCGGGCGATGAGCCTGTTCCGCCAGCTCGAGCCGGAAGAGCGACGCGCCGAGCGCCCCGACGTCTCCGCCCCGCTCGCCGAGCGCATGCGCCCGCGCACGCTGGACGAGGTGGTCGGGCAGGAGCACCTGCTCGGGCCGGGCGCGCCACTGCGGGCGCAGATCGAAGCGGACCGCGTGCAATCCATGATCCTGTGGGGCCCGCCGGGGTGCGGAAAGACCACCCTGGGGCGGCTGATCGCCGGACGCGCGCGGGCGGATTTTGTGCCGTTCAGCGCCGTGCTTTCCGGCATCAAAGAAATTCGGGAGGTGATGACGCAGGCGGAACGCGCGCGGCACGGCGGGCTCCGCACCATCGTGTTTATTGACGAGGTGCACCGCTTCAACAAAGCGCAGCAGGACGCGTTTCTTCCTTTCGTGGAGCAGGGCAGCATCACGCTGATCGGGGCCACCACCGAGAACCCGTCCTTCGAAGTGATCGCGCCGCTGCTCTCCCGCGCGCGCGTGTACCGGCTGGCGGCGCTGACCAACGAGCAGATCGTGCTGCTGCTGCGGCGCGCTCTCGCGGACGCGGAACGCGGTTTCGGCGGGCAAACCATCGAGATTCCAGACGAGCTTCTGGAGCGCGTGGCCATCTTTTCCAGCGGCGACGCCCGCGCCGCCTACAACATCGTGGAAGCGGCGGTGGCCGCCGCCCCGGCCGGGGCTCCGACCGATGCCCAGGGACGCCGCATGGTCACCCGCGAACTGCTGGAACGCACGTTGCAGCGCAAAACGCTGCTCTACGACAAAGCGGGGGAAGAGCACTACAACCTGATCTCGGCGCTGCACAAATCCGTGCGCAATTCGGACGCGGATGCGTCGCTTTATTGGCTGGCGCGAATGCTCGAATCGGGCGAGGACCCGCTGTATCTGGCGCGGCGCATGGTGCGCATGGCCAGCGAGGACGTGGGTCTGGCGGACCCTCAGGCCTTGCGCGTGACGCTGGACGCGATGAACGCGTTTGAGTTTCTCGGGCCGCCGGAGGGCCACCTGGCGCTCGCCGAGGCGGCCGTTTACCTGGCGCTGGCGCCGAAGTCCAACGCGCTGTACACCGCCTACGGCGAGGTGATGCGCGACCTGAACCAAACGCGCACCGAGCCTGTGCCCATGCAACTGCGAAACGCGGTGACCCGGCTGATGAAGGCGGAGGGCTACGGCCACGGCTATCAGTACGCGCACGATTCCGAGGACAAAGTGACGGATATGGAATGCCTGCCGGAATCGCTGCGCGGGCGTCGCTACTACCATCCGACCGATCAGGGGCTGGAGAAGCGGATTCGCGAGCGTATGGAAGATATTGCCCGGTTGAAAGTGAAGGCGAAGACATGACCGGAAATTCCCCGGCCGCGCGGCGCGTCCCGCGGGCGGCGTTGGCCATCGCCGCGCTGCTGATTCTGGCGGGAGCGGCCGCGGCGCTCCCGCAGCAAAAGCCTATCGGCACGATTGACGAGGACTGCACGGCATTCCGCTTCGGGCGCGATGGCCGCGTGGCCTTCGCCGTCCACCACGTCTTCAAAGAGCATAAATACCTGATCCAGCGCGACGACTTCTGGATTGGAGAGCCGGGGAAAGGCAAACACCGCATCCTGGACGGAAAACTGATGGCGCGCGGCGAGGGCGGGTTTAGCTACACGGTGCGTTCCCTGCGCTGGTCGCCCGACGGCTCGAAGCTCACCGCTGAACTGGTCACCAGCGCCATGGAGGAGCGGCACGGGAACAGCCGGGAAGCAGGCATGTCGTTCCTGCTGGACACGAACGGGCACGAAATCAAAATCGCCGACGGGGACAGCCTGATTCCGGACACCACGGACGCCGCGTGGCTGGACGACGAAGCCACGGTCGTATATCTCGAGGACGAATCGAGATCCCACGAGCGGTTTGCCATGTATTCGGTGCGCCCCGCCGCGGGACACGCCGAGCGGCTCTTCCCTTCCACGGCATTCCTCGCGGTGGCGTGGATCGAGCGGTCGCGCCAGGCGGTGGCCGTCGAAGCCCCGGAGGGATACCAGGGAAAACCGCGGCTCGTGCTGCTGGACCTGGCCAAACAAACGCGAAAGGAACTGGCGGTGCTGGCAGGATTTTCCGGGGGACTGAGCCTGTCGTCCTCCGGGCAGCGCATTGCCTACTTCCGAGACCCCGGAACACTCGAGGCGCGGACGCTGGACGACCCGAAGAAGACGCAGAGCGTGCAGGCGTTGCTTGGCCCCTATTACTGGGCGAACGACGAGCAGCACGTGGTCTTGAAGTCGGGGCCGGAACGGAAAAGCGGCATTATCCAATTGGTTCGACTGTCGGACGGGACGAGCGACGACCTCTTCCACGACCTCACGTTTTGGAATTTCGGGGTCTCACCGGACGGAAGGCAGATCGGCGTAATCCCGCCGGGGAAGCACGTGATTGAGGTGTTTGACCTTCCGTGACACGTGACTCGAACCCGCCTGGCTCTGTTGACATTCCCTTCACTACGGCCCACCCGCAGGCCTGTCATCCCGAACCTCCGCGTTTTTGGCGCGGGTGAGGGACCTGCTTTTCTCTTTTCGCACCGCCCCCGCTCGGGATGTCAACATTGCCAGATGGGTTCTGGTGACTCGTGGGGAGCCCGTTCTGGCTCGCGCCGGCAATGTGCCCGCGGGAATCGCCGGTAGTCGAATAGGTCAGCGTGGGGCGCGGAAGCGCTTGGAATGCTCCTTCAAGAGGCAGGAATCCACCATCACGAAGAGGCCGGCCTGGCGCGCGCGTTCGGCGGCCTTCTGGTCGATCACACCCTCCTGCATCCACACGGCTTTCGCGCCGATGCGGATGGCCGCATCCACCACTTCCGCGACGTATTCGGAGCGGCGAAAGATGTCCACGATGTCCACCGGCTCGCGGATGTCCTCGAGACGCGCCACGGCCTTCTCTCCCAGCACTTCTTTCACATTCGGATTGACGGGGATGATACGGTAGCCCGCCGATTGCATATATTGGGCCACACCATAGCTGGCGCGGGAGCGGTTGGAGCTGAGTCCCACCACGGCGATGGTGCGGCACTTTTCCAGCAGTTTTTGCACAGGGTCATCGCTGGCGGCGGGTCGGGCAGCGGTCTTCATATCATTCAGCCTAACGGAACGGCTCTCCTCAATGCAAACAGGCGCCGCGCTCAGTTGTGCGTCAGTTTGCCCAGTAGCACGGACTTCAGTCTGTGCGCGCGCTCAACCGCCTCGAATCAAGCCGTCGAAGAAAAAGTGCGCCTCCCCTCGAATCCATCAGGCCGAACTGACCCACTACCCAGACAGGCGCAGCGCTCAATCCTTCGCCTGCGTGGGGCCTACCACTTCCGGCCGGCGCACTTCGGGCGAGCTGCGCGCCTCCGCAAGCGCCGCGAGGAATCGCTCATTCTCCGCGGGGGTGCCAACGCTCACGCGGACCGCTGCCGGAAATCCCATCCAGGCCATCGGCCGCACGATAACGCCGAGGCGGAGAATGGCTTCGGCCAGGCGTTCGGTCGCGGGCCCGAGATGCACGAGCAAGAAATTCGCCACCGAAGGGACGAAAGCCACTCCCTGGTCGCGCAGGCCGGCTTCGAGCTGGGCCAGACCGCGGCGATTATTTTCCAGCGAGCGGCGCACGTGTTCTGCATCGTCCAGTGCGGCCAGGGCTGCGGCCTGGGCCACGCCGGAAACGTTGAAGGGCTGGCGAACTTTGTTCATCTGCTCGATGAGGCCGGGCGGCCCCGCGGCATATCCGACGCGCAGGCCGGCCAGACCGTACACCTTGGAAAACGTCCGCAGCACCAGCAGGTTCCGGCCGGCGCGAACCAGATCGAGGGAGCGCGAGTATCCGGGCCGGTCCGCGTATTCGAAGTAGGCCTCGTCCAATACGACCAGTGTGCTCTCGGGAATGCGCGGGAGAAAGGCATCGAGCGCGTCCGCCGTGAACATCGTGCCGGTGGGATTGTTCGGATTGGCGATGTAGATGATCGCCGTGCGCTCGTCCACGGCACGGGCGATGGCATCGAGGTCGAAGACGAACTCGCGGAGAGGCACCTGGACCAGGCGCTCCCCCGTGGCGCGCACGGCGCTGTAGTAGAGCGGAAACGACCCTTCCGAGCACACCGCGTTGCCGCCCGGAACGAGCAGCGTGCGCGCGGCCAGATCAATCAGCTCGCACGAGCCGGCGCCCAGCATCAGGCGCTCCGGGTCCAGTTGCAGCCGCTCGGCGAGTTTTCTTCGCAGGTAGTAGCCGCTGCCGTCGGGATACCAGTTGGAATCGGCGAGAGCGCGCCGCCCAGCCTCGACCGCGAGTGGAGAGGGACCAAGGGGGTTCTCGTTCGAGGCGAGTTTGATGGCGCGGATGCCCAGCTCTCGTTCCACTTCCTCGATGGGGCGGCCGGGCCGGTAGGCGTCAATCGCCTGGATCCAGGGCGGCACGCACGGTTCGATGGGATTCGGTTTCATTCGGCTCGCTTCCTGGGGCGACGGCCGCTGCGGGGCCGGCCAGCCGCGGCCTGGCGCGGCTTTCTGCTGCGGTTACTGCGTTCCGCATCGCGATATTTCGCGCCGGGACGCGAGGCTGCGGATGGGGCAGGGCGTTTTCCGCCGCTCGCGTGCCCGCGGCGAATTGGTATCGCCTGCGGCTCCCGGCGTTCTTCCGGGGGCCCGGTGCGCCCGCGCGCGGCCCGCACCAGGGATTTCACCTCTTCCGGCGCAAGTTCGCGCATTTCGCCGGCGCGGAGAGGTCCCAGTTCGATGCCGGCAAAACCGGTGCGGGCCATTTTTTCGACGAAGAACCCGTGGCGGAGAAGCGTCTGGCGCAGCAGGTCGCGCGGCGCATTGCGGAGTTCCGCCTCGTACCAGGCGTTGGCGGCGTCGCGGTGCAGCCGCAACCGCGCGTGGGCCTCGCGTTCCATGGCCCGCCCTACATCCACCGCGATGCGGCCTTTTACTTTGAAACGCCACACCTGCGGAATCGCGGCGGAGGCGCGCATCAGATCGCTGGCCAGTTCGCCGTCACTCGTGAGCAGCAGCAGCCCGGACGCGTCAAATTCCAGCCGGCCAACGGGAAAGAGCCGGCCCTTCGTATTGCGAACGTAGGGTCCGAGGCAGGGGCGTCCCTCCGGATCGTTCATCGTGGAAACCACGCGGGCAGGTTTGTAGAACGCGAAATAGGCCTGGACGGCGGATTGGGGCGAGCGCACGACGCGCGGGCCGACGGTGATGTGATCGCGCTCGGCATCCGCCTTTGTGCCCAGCTCGGTAATCACCCGGCCGTTTACCGTCACCGCGCCGGAGAGGATGAGTTGCTCGGCATGCCGGCGCGATGCGATTCCGGCGCGGGAGATGAGTTTTTGGAGTCTCTCGAGCATCAGGCGTTGAATGGCCCGGCGGGTTCCAGGCCGGTTTTCGTTTTTCGATTTTCGATTTTCGTTGCCAAAGCTACTCCGGGCCTGCTCCTTCGCCTACGATCGGCTCTTCTGGTGCCCTGTCGGCCTGCGGCGCCTCGCCTTCTTCTTCCGGAAGAATTCCGTCTTCACCCAGCGCCGCGCGAGCCAGGGCTTCGAATTCCTTGAGGCTCGGCAAATCATCCACGCTGGCCAGGCCGAAACGCATGAGAAAGTCTTTTGTGGTGCGATAGAGGATGGGGCGCCCCAGCGCCTCCTTGCGCCCGGCCGTGGTGATCATGCCGCGTTCGAGCAGCGTCTTGATCACGCCGGCGGCCTGCACCCCGCGGATGTCCTGAATCTCCGGGAGCGTCACCGGCTGCTTGTAGGCGATCACGGAAAGCGTTTCCAGGGCCGGCATGGAGAGGCGCAGCGGGGGCTGCAGGCTCTTGATGAACCGCCGGACGGCGTCGTGGTGCTGCGGCTTGGTGTAGAACTTGAATCCGCCGGCGACTTCGCGGATCTCGATTCCGCGGTCCTCCGCTGCGTACACGGCGATCAGCTCGCGCAGGGCGCGGCGCACCGCGTCTTTTTCCGCGTGCACGGCGGAAGCGAGTTGGGCGACCGTCACCGGCTCCTCGGCGGCATAAATGACGGCTTCGAGCGCCCCGCGAAATTCAGGACTGGGAGCGGCAGGCGGCGTCCCGGCTTCCGGCGAAGCCTCCATGGCAAACTCTTCAGGCATACTGGCTGTCAATCTCCGTTCCCGCGTCCGCACCGGTAGCCTGTGCGGCGAGCACCGCGTCGAAATGGCGCGTCTTGCGCAAATGGATTTCGCCGAAGAGCGCCTTCTGCGTCAGCACCACGGCTTGCAAACGCACCAGCTCCAGCACGGCGATAAAGGCCACGATCATGGCATGGCGCGAGGGGCAATCCGCGAAAAATCCGGCGAGTTCGATGCCTTCTTCCTCCGCCGCCAGGCGCTTGCGCAGGAGTTCCACCATCTGCGCCACGGTGAAGCGGTCATGCCGCAGCTCGATTTTCGTTTCCTGGCGCTTGCGCTCCAGGATTTGCTGGAACACTTTCACCAGGTCCACCAGCGAGACCACCAGCTCGCCTTCCACGGCTTCGCCCTGATAGAGCGACAGGTCGGGCTTCGAGAAGGCGTGGGATTCGATCTGCTGGCGCTCGTAAAGCATCTGCGCCGCGTTCTTGAATTTCTCGTGCTCGAGCAACTGGTGGACCAGTTCCTGACGCGGGTCCTGCTCCTCCGGCGGCGCGTCCGGGTCCACGGGCAAGAGCATTTTCGATTTGATGTAAATGAGCGTGGCGGCCATGTACAGGAATTCGCCGGAGAGGTTGATGTCCAGCTCTTCCATGCGG
>DATEQM010000070.1:0-19054 GCA_035272605.1 Candidatus Acidiferrales bacterium
GCCCCGCGCAGGTAATCGTCGTTCTTCGAGAGCCAGTCGGCGCGCGGGGGAGTGAAGACGTCCAGATCCACGGTGTCTTCGACCGCCCAAGCCTCGTGGGGCAGGTTGGAGGGGATGCAAAGCACCTCGCCGGCGCGGACCACGATTTCCCGGCCGTCAATCGCAAATTTCAGCGCACCTTCCAAGATGTAGGTGACCTGCTCGTTGTGATGGCTGTGCAGGGGCACATGCGCGCCTTTGGCCAGCAGGACGCGCGCCACCATGAGCTGATCCCCGACCACCATCTGCCGATTGATCAGCGGATTCAGCCGCTCGAGTTCCACATCTTTCCAGCGAGTGTATTTCAGCACGGTCTCCTCCTTCGAGGTGGCGCCTCAACGCGGTGCGATGGGCAGTTCGATGTGGGAAGGATACCGCTGATTGCGGTAGACGCGCTGCGTCGCCGCACGGTAGTCCTCCGCCCGCGCCAGAAAGATGTTGGGAACGAACGTTTGCGGGTTCCGGTCGATCAGTGGAAACCAAGTGCTCTGCACCTGGACCAGGATGCGGTGCCCGCGCAGGAATACGTGATTATTCGTGTGCAAGTCGATGGTGTATTCCGCGACCTCGCCCGGCTTGACCGGCTGCGGCTGCTCAAAACCGTTGCGGAATCTCCCGCGCAACACCTCGCCGGCAATCATCAGCTCGTACCCGGCCATTGAAGAATCCTCAGGGTTTTCACCGGGGTAAGCGTCAATCAATTTCACCACCCAGTCGCTGTCCGTGCCAGTGGTGGAGGCGTAGAGGCGCGCCACAATGTCGCCCGTAACGCTCAAATCCGTGGCGAGCGGCTCGGACCGCCAACTGGCCACATCCGGACGCCGCTCCACAAAGCCCTGATCGTCGAGGAGCCAGGTGGCCCAGCCCGGGCCCTGATACGTGGGAAGAATGGGCCGCGGGCGGTAAGGCACGGGATTCGCAGGATCGGACACATAGGCGTCGCAGGCATCGTCGCCGGTGGCTGGGGGCGCGGTAAACGAGAGAGAGCCGTTTTCGCGGATGTAGAGATCCCGCCGCACCGCGTCTTTCGGCGGCCACGCGTCGTAGGAGAGCCAGCGGTTGGAACCGGTTTGAAACGTCTCCGCCTTGGCAAAAGGCAACTGCCCCTTTCCCTTCAGCCAGTAAGCGAACCAGGGCGCCTGGATCTGCCGGCGGAAGTACCGTGAGGTGTCACTCCCGAAATCCACCGGCCCCAGCTTCCGGCCGTCTCCGTGCGCCCAGCCACCGTGATTCCACGGGCCCACGATCAGAAAATTCCAGTGGTTGGGGTCCTGCCGTTCTTGCAGCTCGTAAATCTCCAGGGGACCGTAAAAATCTTCCTGGTCCCACCAGCCAGCCACGTTCAGATTCGGCACCTTCGGCGCGCCGACGTAGCTGCGCAACGACTGCTTCTTCCAGAACTCGTCGTAGTCGGGATGGGCCGTGAAGTCGTTCCAGGTCCTCAATTTCCCGTGGAGATAGTGGGCATTCGCATTCGAAAGCGGGCCGAGCGCGAGGTACCAGGTGTAGGTATCCTCCGTGTCGAATGGAAAGTCGTAACTTTTCTTCGAGGTCTCCATCATCGCGGAATATTCGAAGCCATAGCTGAGCCGGAAAGCCCCGTTGTGATGGAAGTCGTCGCCGAGGTACATGTCGGCCACGGAAGCCTGTTCGGAAACAGCGCGCACGGCGGGATGCGGGTCGAGCGCGGCCATTTCCGCGAGCCAGCCGGGATAGGAAATGCCGGTAATCCCCACGCGTCCGTTGTTGCCTGGCACATTTTTCAGCAGCCACTCCACCGTATCGGAGGCGTCCGTGCTCTCGTCAATGGCCTTCGGGTCGGAGCGGTCCCTGGGCGGGCGCAGCATCACGAATTCTCCCTCGGAACTGAAGCGGCCACGAATGTCCTGAATCACGAAAATATAGCCGTCCGCCAGCATTTCGGAATAGGTGGCGAGCTGCCGCGTGTTGCCAAAAGCGTCATGGGCGGTGCCGTAGGGGGTACGCACGAACAGGAACGGCAACAGCTCCGTGGCCCTTTGCGGAGTGTAAATCTCCGTGTGCAGGCGGACTCCGTCGCGCATGGAAATCATCACCTCGCGCTTTGCAAACCGCAGGGAGGGACTGGGATCAAACCCGTCAGCCGGGGCCCGGAACACCAGCAGGAGGAGCGGCGCGACGAGCAACGTCAGGACGGCCGAAAATCGGAATTGGCGGCGTATTGGGTTCATGTGCCGGCCTTCTGCAACCGCTTGAGCAGTTGAATCTGGCCGGCATGATAAATGTCGTGGAAGGCCACGCCCAGGATGGAATCAAACGCGGACCACTTCGATCCCAGGACGGGGCGCTCCAGGCGCGCCGCGGGGTACTGCGCAACGGCGGCGCGCAAGGTTTCGTGCATCTCGCCGAGCAGGGCCAGCGTTTGCCTCCATTCCCGGGCCCCGCCGGAATCCGGCGCGGGAAACCAGTTGCTGCCATTGCGCGGGAAGGCGCCGCGCTTCCCGCCGGTGAGTCGTTGTCTCACCGCGTACTTCCAGTAGGCGGAGTGCAGCACCTCCTCCCAAATGTTATGACGGCGCGGGGCGGGCCTCCACATCGCCTGCGCGGCGGTCAATCCGCGGAGGCTGCCGCGCAGGTTCGTGCCATGCCAGGCACGATGGTCGTAGGCTGCGTCCAGCGCGCGAAGCAGGGAGCGGGAGGGCTCCGAAGATTTCTTCGTTCGGCCAATGGCCATGGATCCCCCCGCTCCCGGGGCCGGCACCGCAACGATCGGCGCGCGGGAAACGAAATCATAGCAGGACAGACGAATTTCGCAGCGCCCCGCCTGCCCGACTCCGCTATACTTTGCCGCGCGCCCGGCTCGTCTGGCAGTGAATCGAGCGAGGAGCGCGAGGCGCAGGGAGAGACGCTCATGGAACCCACATCTGCCGCGGCACGCCTGCAGACTCTTCTAGGACTCGAAAGCCGTCCGGTGGCGGTTGCCTTTTCGGACGCCCCGCCTGTGGGACTGGACCGCGTGGCATCGCCGGCGGCCTCCGGCTGCACGTACTGGAAGCTTGCCGCCGAGGGCCGCGCCTTCTACACCGAGGCGGAGGATCATTTCGGCTGCCCAGTGGGGGCTCACACGCACAACGTCTCGCTGCCGCTCGAAAAGCAGAAGGAGCTTCAGGGGATGGTGGACACGATGGTCCAGCTCCAGTACATCCGCATGGAGGAGATTCCCCAGATTCCGAGGCGGCGCCGCCCGTTCAGCGTTGCGTCGTACGCGCCGCTGGAGAGCGCCACGTTCCCGCCGGACGCGGTGCTGGTGCGCGGAAATGCCCGCGCCATCATGCTACTCGCGGAAGCGGCATCGGCAGCGGGCGCGCCGGTGCACGAGGGCGTGATGGGACGGCCGACGTGCGCGTTCATCCCGGTGACGACAGAAGACGGCCTGGCCGCGGCGAGCGCGGGCTGCATAGGAAACCGTGTGTACACCGGACTGCGCGACGACGAAATGTATTTTTCCATACCCGGCGGCCAGCTCGACGCCGTCGTTTCCAAGCTCGAGACCATCGCCGCGGCGAACCGGGAATTGGAATCGTTCCATCGCAATCGCCGCGCCGCGGCACAGTAAAGCTCCCCTCACAGCCTGACTCGGTACAGGGGTTCTGCTATGCTCGGCGGCGCGCACGGATGATACGTGGGGACTCGCCCCTTCTGCGCGGAGGCTGCCATGCTGAATCGTCGTGAATTGCTGGGAATGCTGGGTGCGACGGCGGCCCTGCCCCCGCTCGCCTGGGCGGATCACAGGGTTGCGTTTGAGGAAACGCGGCCACCGACTGCCAATGCCCGCGCGACCGGCCTGATCGAGGAAATCCTGTGCGGCGCGCAGCCGGCCATGCCGCCGGACGCGCTTTACGCCCGCGATCCGGAAGCCTACTGGGCGGAACTGCGCAAACAGTGGATCTTCCGCCCGGGGTTTCTCTACCTGAATAACGGCACAAACGGTTCCACACCTCGGCCGGTCCTGCGCGCCTACATCGAAAGCATCCTGAAGGAAGAACAAATGGAATCGTCGGACGACCCGGAACTGTATCCGCTGTGGGGCTACGGCAACTGGGACGTTTACCGGCAGCCGGCGGCGGATTTCGTGGGCGCGAACCTGAATGAGATCGCGCTGGTGCGCAACGCCACCGAGGGCCTGAATTATGTGGCCAACGGACTGGACCTGAGGCCCGGCGACGAAGTGATCTACACGGACGAGGAGCACGGCAGCGGAAAAAGCCCCTGGCTGATGAAGCAGAAACGCTACGGCATCGTGGTGCGCGAGGTGACGCTGCCGAAGCCCCCGGCGACAAAGCAGCAGATCCTGGACCTGTTCGAAGCGGCGCGCACGCCGCGCACGCGCGTGGTGATGGCCAGCCACATCACGACCATGACCGGGTGCGTCCTGCCGGTGAAAGAACTGTGCGCGTGGGCGCGGCAGAATTATATTCTGTCGTTCATTGACGGCGCGCACGTGATCGGCCAGTTTCCCATCAACGTGCACGACATGGGCTGCGATTTCTATATCACCACGCCGCACAAATGGCTGCTCTCGCCGAAAGGCATCGGCGTGTTTTACATCCGCGAAGGGGCCAGCGACCAACTGTGGAACACCATCGCCACCGGAGGCTGGGATGATTACAAGGGCCATGCGGCGCGGCTGATGCAGTTCGGCTCGACCAGCGTGTGCATCCTCGCCGGGCTGCGCGCCGCCATCGATTTCTGGGGCGCCGTGGGGCCCGAGCGCATCGAGCGGCGCATCCGCCAACTTCACGCGCAGGTGAAGGCCAGCATGGGCGCTCTTCCCGGCGCCGTGGTTCAGTCGGCCCCCGGCCCGGAGTTCACCGCCGGCATCTGCACGGTGGATTTTCCCGGGTTCGACCGCATGAAGTTCGAGCAGTGGGTCTACCAGACGCATCGCATCCGCTGCCGCGGCACATCCCCTTCGCGATTCCGCATCAGCACGCACATTTACAACAGCCCGGCCGACCTCGACCGGTTCACGGGCATCCTGGCGGATTACCGGAAGGAACACGCGTAAGAAGAAGCGGCGAGTGGCGAGGCCGGCCCGGATGCCGGCCTAAAGGTCGGCGCTACGCGGGTTCTCGGTGGCGTGCGGGGATAATGCGGCGGCCTGCGAGGTTTCTCCGGACGACATGCGGCGCGCGACCAGAGCGAGCAGGCCGGCGATGAGCCCGCCGGTGTAAATCACCGTCTGCCAGACGAGGCCGACGGCTACCGTCAATGCGGCGGGCGCGCCGAAAGGAACCAGCACCGCGGCGAGCGCTGCTTCGCGCACGCCCAGACCACCCTGCGACACAGGCAGGAGCGCCGCGAATTTTGCCAGCGGCCAGGCCAGGAACCAGACGCGCAAGCGCAGATGCAGGCCGCAGGCTCCCGCGAGCACCGCCGTCAGCGTCACGAAAGAGGATTGCACGGCCACTCCGCCGGCGAGCGAAGCGACCACGAGGTGAGGCCGGCGGCGCATCCCGCGCGCGGCTTGGCGCAGGCGCGCGAGTTGGCGGCGGATGCGGAATGGAAAACGTCCGGCCGGCAGCACGGCCATGGCTGCGATCACCCCCGCCACCCCAATCACCACCGCGCCCGTGGAAAGCAGGAAAATCCGACGGCTGTGCGGCTCAAGCTGGCCGGGAAGCAGCAGCGCAGCCGCGGCGGCCACGAGTGCCAGAGCGGAAATGTCCATGAGCCGGTCCATCAGGCTGCCGAGCAGGAATCCGGCGCGGTGCCGCGCCATGCGCAGGCCCACGCCGGCGCGCACCACGTCGCCGCCAACGATCGAGGGAAGGAAGAGCGTGCCGAACAGGCCGCCGAAGTAGCACTGCGCCGCCTGCGGGTAGTTCAGGTGCGCGCCACCCAGATTCACCATCATGCGGTACTTCATCACGCCCAGGCAGTGCGCCGCGAGGTAACCCGCCACGACGAGGACCCAGAGTCCCGGAGGAATGGCCCGGATAGCCGCCCAGACGCGCTGGCGCGGCAGTAGGGCCAGGAGCAACGCGAGAATCCCGAGACCGATCGCGAGACGCAGAACCGCCGCCGGAGACTTCCAGCCGCGGCGCCCGATTTTTTCGGTCATTTTGTTTGCATCACCCGGACCATGCGGGAGGCACGAGGATCCGCTGCTCGAGCGGAGCAGTCCATCGCCATCACCCTGCTGCTATTTCCCGTGAATCTGATTCATGCGGCGTGCGAGCTCGAGATCGTTCTTGGTGACGCCGCCGGCATCGTGCGTCATCAGGTCAACGGTCACGCGGTTCCAGACGTTGGACCAGTCCGGGTGGTGATTCATCGCTTCCGCCACCAGGGCGCAACTGGACATGAATCCCCAAGCCTGCACAAAGTTTTCAAACGTGAATTCGCGATGCAGCTTCCCACCGCGATAGCTCCAGCCGGGGAGACCGGCCAACGCGGCGGTGATTTCTGCTTCGGAGAGCTTTTGGCGGCTCACGAATCCCTCCTTGACCACAGCGGTCCGGCCTGGAAACCTCGGGGCGGGACGCTGATCGTCACGCAGCGGAGCGGGCGGCGTCCCGCTGTGCGGGATGAGTATCGCGTTTCCCGCGGGACGCGGCAAGTCGCACAATCCTGGTGAATTGGGTTGCTGCGGCAGGGGGTATCCGCTATCTTAGGGGACTCATTTCTGGAGCGCAGCCGCAAAGAAGAGCCCGGCTGGCGTCCCACACTCAGGGGAGAGCATGGCGAAGCGGAAAATCCGTGTGGTGCAGTATGGAGTCGGTCCGATCGGCGCGGCCGTGGTGCGGCTGATGCGCACAAAAAATGCGCTGGAGCTCGCCGGGGCCATTGATATGGACCCTGCCAAGGTGGGGAGGGACCTGGGCGAATTGGTGGGCGCCGAGGACGCCCCCTGGGGGATCAAGGTATACGCCAATGCGGCGGAAGCCCTGAACCAGGGCGTGGATCTGGTGATGCACTGCACGTCTTCGTATCTGAAGGAAGTCGCGGGGCAGCTCCTGGAATGCATCCAGGCGGGCTGCTGCGTGGTGTCGACCTGCGAGGAGCTGGCCTACCCGTTCCGCAAGTATCCGGAAATCAGCGCGAAGCTGGACGCGGAAGCGAAAGAATGGGGGGTGGCCCTGGTGGGCACCGGGGTGAACCCCGGCTTCATCATGGACAAGCTGGTGCTCACCGCGGCGGCTGCGGCGCAGCGAGTGGATTCCGCCCGGGTGGTGCGCCTGGTAGATGCCTCGCACCGCCGCCAGCCGCTCCAGAAAAAAATCGGCGCGGGCAGCGACCCGGAAGAATTCCGCAACCAGGTGGCGGCGGGCGTGATTAAACATCACGGCCTGCCCGAGTCGGTAGCGATGGTCGCCGACGGCCTGGGCTTCGAGCTGGACGACATCATCGAAAAAATCGAGCCGGTGATCGCGGAAGCGCGCGTGGTGACGGAGTATCTGACCGTCGAGCCCGGCCAAGTGGCCGGCGTGCAGCAGATTGCACGCGGGATCGAAGACGGCAAGGACAAGATCTACATGGAGTTGAAGATGTACGTCGGCGCGGAAACCTCACACGACACGATCGAACTCACCGGCGTGCCGAACCTCTCGCTCACCGTGCCGGGCGGCGCGCACGGCGATCTGGCCACCGCGGCCGTGGCCGTGAACGCGATCCCCGTGCTGCTCGAGGCCAACGCCGGCCTGCGCACGTCGCGCGACCTGCCGATGTGTTACTTCCCGCCTGCAGCCCTGCCGTAATCCAGAGCAGCCGCAGCGATAACGCCGCCGCATGGCGGCGGGGCGGCGGCCTCTATTTCTCCCAGAAACGCGCAATGGCCGCGAAATCCACGTCTTCCTTCGCCGCGCCGAGCACCTTGTTGTACACCTCGCGGGCGGCGGCCGCGGCCGGCAGCGGCACGCCCGTCTGATTCCCGAGTTCGAGCGCCAGGCCCATGTCTTTGTGCATCAGGCGAAGGGGGAAGCTAGGCGCGTATTTACGGCCGAGAATCAGCGGGGCCTTCACGTCGAGCACCGGGGCGCGGGCCATGCTCGCCTGCATCACCTCGACGAGCTTCTGCCCCGGGATTCCCGAGCCGCCCACGAGCGCCAGAGCCTCGCACAGCGCCTGCACCTGGAGGGCGAGGATCAGGTTCATGGCCAGCTTCACGGTCTGGCCGGCGCCGTTGTCGCCGAGATGAAAGAAGCGCTTTCCCATGGCTTCGAAGACTGGCCGCGCGCGTTCAAGAACTTCACTCTTACCCCCGATCATGAATACGAGTTCGCCTTTTTCCGCGCCCCAGGTGCCGCCGGTGACCGGCGCATCGAGAAAGTCGACGCCACGCTGGGCGCAATCGGCGGCCACGCGCCGCGCCAGCGCGGGGGAGACGGTGCTCGAATCAATCAGCAGGGCGCCGCGCTTCAGACTGCCGAGCACGCCGTCGGCGCCCCAGAGCACGGCCTCCAGTGCGGGCGGATCGCTCACGATGGTGATGACCACGTCCGAGCGCTCGGCCACTTCGCGCGCCGAAGCCGCCACCGCGGCGCCGGCCGCGGCCAGCGCTTCGGTGCGCGCCCGCGTTCGGTTCCATACCGTCAGAGGGAATCCGGCCTTCAGAAGATTCAGGCCCATCGGCCGGCCCATCAACCCCAAGCCAATGAACCCCACGCGAGTCGCCATTCCCTGCCTCCTCGCCGGATTGTTTCAAAGCCGGCGCAGGGAGTCACTATACCTGCTGCGCGCGCAGCGGGCAAAGCGGGGGAACTTCGCCCAGGAGAGGCGCGCAACCGGCCGCGAGCACGGGGCGCAGAAGATCGTCACGGAACAAAATCAGAAATGCGGCGGCGGGCAGCAGAAGTGCGGGAGGGAACTAGATACCGGCGCTAGGCTTCTTCGGTCCGATCGCGCAGCGACGTCAGGCGAAGTTTGGCGGAGGACGAAGAAGGCTCCGGCAGGTCGGGATTGTGTTCATTGGCGGGTTTGGCGGCTTTTTGGCTTTCTTCCATCCGCAGGATGCAACTGTAGGGAATCTCCCACCGAAACGTCTGGTTCCTGCCGCGGAGCATGTAATGCTCCTCGAGAAAGATGGAGCGCCCCGAATCGGCGACCAGCAGCGCGGTCACAGGCAGGGTGATTTCGCCGGCGCGGTAGTGAACCTCAACGCGCCGACCCATCAGGCTGGCGTAACGGGCCATACAAAGACAGTGTGGACAGGGAGGTCCGGTCTCCACAATAGTACTTTGGGTTTGGTACGGTTAGAGGGCTCTAAATGAAGGGCTTACGGGCCATGTGACAAAACGTTACCGCGGCAGGTACATCCAAAGCGCCGTCGCTTTCACTCCCCGTCTCATCCTGATCTGGAGCCAGTATGGCTGAACTTCAGACTGAGCGCCCATCTTGAGCGATTGACCGGCCACGTGAGGCTAATGGTGGCTCCCGTGCGCGGCTGGCTCCGGTGCTGCGGCGGGCTGGGCAGGCGCAGGGATCAGTTGAAGATCCGCCGAGAGCATCAGCATCAACGCCGAAACGCAGCCGTACGCCAGCAGGGCAAACAGCACGGGCACGGCCCAGCCCAGCGTGGAATACGGCGGAGGCGCGGCCCGCAGCGCAAAGTAGCCGGCGGCAATGCCCACCGTGGAGGCCAGCACGCGGCTGGCCCTCGCCACCTGGAGATGCTGGCTGCATCCAGCGCAAACAAAATCATCCGAGTGGGCCGCCACGTCGCCCATGGATGCGGTGGTCAGGCAGGCCGGACATTTCCGAATCGCCATGCGTGGTATCTCCCGCGCCAGCCTTCGATAATGGGCGCGCGAAGGGAACGATAGCGCAGTCGGGTGAAACTGCCAAGTGAGCGGGGAAGCTCGGGCGCGGACGCAGGGCTAGGCGCGCTCCAGCAGCGCAAACTCAACGCGCCGGAAAAAGGGGTCAATCCGGTCGGCGCGCACGCGCACGCGGTCCCCCAGCCGGCAGACGGCCCGGCCGGCCTGTGTGACGACCACGCGGTCGCGCTCGCGGAAAAAGCAGCGTTCCCCCGCAAATTCCTCAATCGCGCCGATGGGCACCAGCCCCTCCACGAACACCTCGAGCAATTCGACGTACACGCCCCACTTCTGCGCGCCGATCACCAGCGCACCGTATTCCTCGCCCAGATGCTGCTCCATGTACTGTGCCGTTTTCCAATCCACCAGTTCACGCTCGGCAGCATCGGCGCGGCGCTCGGCCTCGGAGGATTCCAGCGCGATCTCCTCGAGTGCCGCCGGAGGATAAGGTCCGGGGCGCGCGCCCTGCGAGGCGGCGGGTGGCGCGCCGCGCGCCGCGTGGAGGGCTGGCCGCTGCGATGGATTCGCCTCCGGATGGGCCAGCGCCCATTTGAGCACGCGGTGCACGATCAGGTCCGGATAGCGGCGAATGGGCGAGGTGAAATGGGTGTAGTCCCGCGTGGCCAGGGCAAAATGCCCCGCGGTGGCGGGATCGGCGGCGTAGCGCGCCTGCTTCAACGACCGCAGCATCAGGTAGGAGAGAATCCGCTCCTCGGGCTTGCCGGCAATTTTGCGAGTCAGGTTCTGATAATGCTGCGGACGGATGGCGAACTCCGCCGCGCCCGGCAGCGTAACGGTCATGGGACGCTCGCGCCCAAATCCGCCGCGCCGCGCCCCGCGCGGCCCCGGCTGCACCCGGCCGTGGCGCACGGGCAAGCGGCGCACGGAGAGGTCCTCGACGCCGAGAGAATGGCCGAACGCCTGCGCCAGCTCTTCAAACTCGAGCACTTTTTTTGGATCGGGCTTTTCGTGCACGCGGAAGAGCAGCCCTAGCCCCCGGCTCTCCAGATATTCCGCCACCGCCTCGTTTGCCGCCAGCATGAATTCCTCGATGAGGCGATGCGCGATATTCCGCTGGCTGCGAAGGATTCCGGTCATGCGGCCCAGCTCGTCGAACTCGATCACCGGCTCGGGCAGGTCGAAATCAATGGCCCCGCGTCGCGTCCGGCGGGTATTCAGCACCAGCGCCAGGTCGCGCATATTGCGGAAGTGCGGGGCGAGTGAGGCGTAACGCCGTGAAACTTCCGCGTCGCCTTCCAGCACGCGGAAGACGTTCGTATACGTCATGCGCTCGGCGGAGCGGATCACGCCGGGCATGAATTCCGCGCTCAGGAGGGTTCCGTGGGCGTCCATTTCGAGCAGCGCGCTCATCACCAGGCGGTCCACGTGCGGGTTGAGCGAGCAGATCTGGTTGGATAGTTCGACGGGCAGCATGGGCACGGCGCGGTCGGGAAAGTAGACGGAGGTACCGCGCAGGCGAGCTTCTTGGTCGAGGACGCCGCCCGGGCGCACGTAGTGCGCCACGTCTGCGATGTGCACCTGAAGCTGCCAGCGGCCGCCGGGCAACCGCGCGACGTAAACGGCGTCGTCGAAGTCCTTCGCCGTCTCGCCGTCAATCGTGACGATGGGAAGCTCGCGGAAATCTCCGCGCCCCTCCCGCTCCACGGGACCCACGAGCTGCGGCACGGCCGCGGCCTCCTCCAGCACCTCGGGCGGAAAACGGTCGGGCAGATGATGTTTGCGGATCACGATTTCCACGTCTACACCCATCTCACCCGTGCGTCCCAGGATCTCCACCACGCGGCCGGCAGCGTGCACCCCGCCGCGGGGAAATCGCGTTAGCTCCACGTTCACCACCGCGCCGCTCAGCTCTTTCAACCGCAGCCGCCGGCGCGATGCGGCGCTGGCCAGATCCTCCGGCCGCACGCGCGCGCGCAACTCCTCCGTCAACTCGTCCCCGGGCGGGATAAGGATTTCCTGCTGCAGCCGCTCGTCGAAGGGACGCACGGTATTTCCAGTCGCGCCGTATTGGAAGATGCCCACGACGGTGGGGTGCGCGCGCTCCACGATGCGCGTTACGGCCGCCTCCGCTCGCCCGCCTGGTTTGCGCCGCTCAATGCGCGCGGCAACGCGATCCCCGTGCATCGCGTCGCCCGTGTTGTTCCGGCCCACGTAGAGGTCGCCCTCGACGCCGGAGACAGGGTGGTCCGGTACCAGAAAGCCGTAACCGTCGCGGTGCATCACCATGCGCCCGGTTACTCGGTTTGGGTCCGACGCGAGACGGGCGGCAGGACGAGCCGCCGATGGAGGGCCTTCGGCCGGTCCCGGGCTGCCGGTTCTGCCCGCTCTTCCCAGAGATTGCTGCTCGCCGGCCGCGCGTGGGAACCCCTGCTGCGGACCCGAGGTGTCCGACTCCCTGGGCGCCGGCTTGTCTCGGCGAAGGCGGTAATTTCCCGACCCCGACTCCTCGATTGCGCCAGTTTGTGCCAGATGCTCGATAATCTTTTTCAGGTCGCGTCGCCCCGCATGGGTCAGGTCGAGCGCCTCCGCGATCTGGCGTAAAGCGATCGCGTGCCGATGATGGGAGAGGTAGGCGAGCACCTCAACCTCGGAGAGGCGGTCGGACTTGGGACCATTCGTCGGAGCCATAGGTGATGTCCTTACTATAAGATACAGACTTTCCGGCGCGGCGGGCAGAAATCTGTTGTGGAAAATATCCCGAATTTCTCTCTTTGAGGCAACTTTCTTCCCGCTCGCGTGTTCCAATCAGCTAGGTTGAGTCATCAACCGCCCGCTGGCATTCCAGCGGGTATCTCCACTCCTAGGGCGCAACGAGGAGGCGACTTACGACCTGGGTCGCCTCCTTCTTATTTCCCTGTGCTCTCTGGCCTCTGCCGTGAACCCTGCTCTCAGAATCCCAAGCCTTCAAGATGATAGGCGAAATCGCCCGCCGATTGCCCCGGCCATGGAAAAAGTGGAAGTTGGGCGGGCATGGCTGAAATGCACCGCCGGTGGTGGATTCCGGCCAACGGCGCCGGGAAGGGCGGTCAGACAGAGTGATAAGGTTTATGCTATCAGCGGTTTACGCGTGGCCCAGAGTGGAGATGCATTTGCAGGCTGCTCACGTGGGAGTGTAAGGAGCAAGTCATGAGCGCCATTCTTCTTCCTTCTTATCTGCGCGGTTCGGCACTCGGTTTCGCTATGGCCCTGCTGATACCGGCAGGCGTGGCGGTCGCGCAGGAAGCGCCCGCGAGCGCGCCGCAAAACTCGACCGCATCGCAGCAAGCGAGTCCCGCACCGCAGGACGGCTGGAAGCGGTTCAACGGCGGCTGGTCGTCTCCGCCCACTTCAACCACATCGTCTAGCACCAAAGCGGCGCCTGCTCCAAGCGCGGCTGTGACCAGGGAGGTGGAGCAGAACGCGGACCCGAACGCGCAGGCCGCGCCTTCCACCGATCCGCAGAGCGCGCCCACCACTGGTCCGGCGAACGGTTCGGCGAACGCGCCGTCAAACGATCCATCGGCTTCCACGTCCGGCTGGGAATTGACCATTCCCTCGGGCACCTACCTGAAGGTGCGGATTAATCAGGCGCTCTCCTCCGACCGCAACAAGGTGGGCGACGGTTTTACGGCAACATTGGCGCAGCCCGTGATCGTGAACGGCGTGGTGGTGGCGCAGCGCGGGCAAGTCGTGGGTGGCCGCGTGGCCGAAGCGAAGAAGGCTGGAATGGTCTCCGGCGTCTCGCATCTGGGCTTGGAAATGAATGACCTGACGCTGGCGGACGGCCAGAACGTCCCGTTCAAATCCCATTTGATTACCTGGAACGGCCCGACCTCCGTCGGCCGTGACGCCGCAGCCATTGCCGGGACGACGGGGTTTGGCGCAGCCGTCGGCGCTTCTGCCGCATGGGGCACGGGTGCGGCAATCGGCGCTGGCGCCGGCGCAGCCGCGGGCGTGATCGGGGTTCTGCTGACGCGCGGCCGACCGACAATCGTTTATCCAGAAACTCTACTGACGTTCCAGACGTCGGCTCCCGTCACCGTGGACACACAGAACGCGCCGCAGGCGTTTCATGCCGCAGGTCCGGATGACTACCAACAGTCCACAGCCACCTACAATTCCGAGTCACCGGGACCGGCGTGCGGACCCAACGGTTGCGCGCCAGCTCCGTACGCTTACCCTTATCCCTATTACGCGAACTACGGCGCGGGCTACTATCCGTATGGCTATCCCTATTTCTGGGGGCCGTCGTTCGGATTCTATTACGGACCTGGCTTCTACTACGGTGGCCGGGGGTACTACGGCCGGGGCTACTACGGCGGCTACCGCGGCGGTTTCCACGCCAGCGGACGAAGGTAACCGATTACATCAAGGCCGCGCAAACACCATCCGTTCAAGGCAGGCCCCGCAGTTCGGGGCCTGTTTCATTTTTGTGGGAATGCCGAAACAGAGACCCAGGTCTTCAGCCTGTGAACGCACCCGAGGGCCAGCCGCAGCGGGCGTTCTGTGATCGCATTGTTCCGGAGCGGCGCGAGGGACACCGGGAAACAGCGAGGGCTTTTTATTTTGTCAGCGGAGCCGCGCCGCACGCCGCATGCGCTTTCAGGAAGCGCGGCAGCGCCGGGAGCGACTGGGCTTCCTTGTTGCCCTGTACGAACTCAATCAGAAATTCCTGGGCGTTGAACTGGAAGCCGTTTCGCGCGCCGGAAAGTGCCCGCGCCGCGCGTCCCCGCACGTATTCTCCGCTGGACAGCAGGAATCGAGTCTTCTGGGTGTCCGCGAGGTAAGGGGCCACGACCTGGGTGAGGATCTGATCGATCAGCGCGGCATCCTTGAGTCGGAACATCACCTCCACGCGCTCATACAGGTTTCGCGGCATCCAGTCCGCGCTGCCCAGGTAAATTTCCGGGCTGCCCCCGTTCCCAAAGACGAAGATGCGGCTGTGCTCCAGAAACCGCCCGATCACGCTGCGCACGCGGATGCGGCTACTGATTCCCCGCACGCCCGGGCGCAGTGCGCACCCCCCGCGCACGATCAGCTCGATCTGCACGCCGGCTTGCGAGGCGCGGTAGAGCGCCTGGATGATCTTCTCGTCCACCAGCGCATTCACCTTGGCAATCAGGAACGCCGGCCGGCCCGCCCGCGCATGGGCGACTTCGCGCTCGATCAGGGAGACGCAGCTTTTCCCCAGGTTCAGAGGGGCCACAAAAAGCGGGCGATACTGCTTCCTCTCCGAATGCGCCGTCAAATAGCTGAACACATGCTGCACGGCCCTGGTGATCTCCGGGTCGCTGGTGAGCAGACTGAGGTCCGTGTAGAACCGCGCTGTCGAGGGATTGTAGTTTCCCGTTCCCAAGTGGGCATATTGCCGGATCTGGCCGTTCGCTTCGCGCCGGGCCACCAGCGCCAGCTTGCAGTGCGTCTTCAATCCGACCACCCCGTGGGATACCTGCACGCCCGCTTCCTCCAGGCGCCGCGCCCAGCGGATATTGGAGGCCTCATCGAACGATGCCTTCAGCTCCACGACCACGGCCACTTCTTTATTCTTTGCCGCCGCCTCGATCAGCGCCCGCACGATGGGGGAATTCTCGCTCGTTCGATACAGCGTCTGCTTGATGGAAAGCACCGCAGGGTCCTGGGCCGCGCTGCTGATAAAGCGCACCACCGGTGCATAGGAATCGTAAGGATGGTGCAGCAGCAGGCTCTGCTTCCGGATCATCTCGAACAGGGAAGCCGGCCCGGGCTTCAAAGTCAGTTCCCGCGGGGCAAACGGCCGGTACTTCAGGTCCGGCCGCGGCGTCTCCTCGTAGAAATGGAAGAGCCGCGAAAGGTTCACGGGGCCGTTCACGCGGAACACCTGCCAGGGGGCCAGGCGGAAGTTCGCCTCCAGACGGTCCACGATCTCCTGGCTCGCCCCAGCCTCGATCTCCATCCGCACGGCCTCCCCCTTGCGGCGGTGATGGAGTTGCGCGTCCACGGAGTCCAGGAGGCTCCGCGATTCCTCCTCTTCGAGGTACAGGTTGCTGTTGCGCGTGACGCGGAAGGCCGCACAGGAAAGCACTTCGTATCCGTGGTAGAGCCGCTCCGCGAAGGCGTGCACCACGGAGTGCAGGAATACGTAGTGAATCTCGGCTTCCGGCGAGGGTACACGCACCAGCCGCGGAAGCGCCCGGGGAACCGTGACCACGCCCAGAAAGGTGCGCCCCTTGCGCCCCTTCTTGCGCAGCAGGAAGGCCAGGCATAGGGCTTTATTCAGCACGTGCGGAAAGGGGTGCGCCGGGTCCACGGTCACCGGCGTGAGCAGGGGTTCGACTGTCTTTGCGTAGAAACTCTGGATGAATTCCCGCCCAGCAGGGCGTAATTCCCACGGCGCCAGGACGCGAATGGACTCCGCGCCCAGAGCAGGAAGCAGGTCTTCCCACCAGCAGCGGTACTGCGATTCGACGAATCCGTGAATTTTTTCGGCCAGCCCGGTCAGAACTTCTTCCGGAACTCTGCCGTCCGGCCCCGGGACCCGGTGGCCGTGTTCCACCTGCTGCAACAAGCCGGCCACGCGCACCTCGACAAATTCGTCGAGGTTGCTCGCCGTGATGGCCAGAAATTTCACGCGCTCGAGCAGGGGGTTCGACGGGTCGCGCGCTTCTTCGAGCACACGCTCGTTGAATTGGAGCCAGGAGAAATGCCGATTGAGATACAAGCGCGGATCTGCCGATTCTGTGTGTGCCACGGCTGCCTCTGAGGCTCGCGAGCTTACCTCCCGAATATTACACCCGCGTGAGTGCCGGGGGTGGAAAACACGTAAATTGCCGGCCCCGCCGCCAGCACGAGGTCCTTGTTGCTCATCAGTTTGGCGACGGCCTCCGCGATGCCGGCCAATTGATCGCCGGACCTCTCTTTATTGGCTTGGGCCAGCAGGTCGCCAAGATCACGGAACTGGAATCCCTCAGCCATCACGAAAGATTCTGCCGGCCCTGCTTGAGAAGGAACGTCAGGGGAAATCGTAGGTCACGCGCAGCATTCGCAGGCCGTCGCGCGCGATGAACACCACGGACTTCTCGCCCTCGATGAAGCGTGCTCCCGTGACCAGGTCGTAGAGTTTACTTTCCTGCCCGTTCACGCTCGCCAGGTCCTGGTCGCCCTTGGCTCCCTTCACGACGCAGTAGTACCGGCTCCCATCCTTGCTCATGTTGAACCCGGTGATCCCCAGGGCATTGTAGCGGGGGCTTTCGCGGCCATCCACCACCAGGGACCGAATGGCGCGGAGCGTTTTCCCTGCTTTGAAGTTGTCCCCCCCTTCCGCGGTTTCAAACGCCAGATGCGCGCCATCCTTGCTCAGGTAGATCCGCGGTGCGAGCGTGGGACCGCGCCCTCCCGCGGCAAACGTCCGGACCACCACATTGTCCCGGACTTCCACGAAATCGTTTCCCTGCTTCGCCACAAAGGCGAAATGTTTCAGGTCGTCCGTGAACGCCACCGGGCTGAGGATGTCCTCGAACCCGGGGCCGGCCTCGCCTCCCACCAGCACCGCAATGTCCCCCTTATCGCGGCGGATGGCGTACACCAGCTTGCCATCGGAGGTCAGGTCCGGATCGGAAATGCCGTGGAAATCCGGATTGAGCGAGTGGATTCCGGGCGCCAGAAATTCCACCGACCCTCCCAGCAGCGACCAGTTGCCGCGCATTCCTTTCCCCTCGTAAGTGCCCGCGTCCTGCCCGTCCAAAATCACCGTCGCAAAGACTTTTTTCCTTTTGAATCCGCTATCGGAGCGTACCCCGCCGTAGGCGTAGTGCAGCCCGTCCTCGGTGAACGCGATGCGGCTGAGCACTTGGAAGTCCTGCCCGGAGGCTCCGTCCACGACGTAGTACCACTGGAAGCCAGACGCGGCAGCAATGTAGAACCGCGCTCCACCCGGGGAAAAACCGAAACCCGCGAAGCCGCGAAACTTGGGCCCGGTCTCCTTGCCGTCCACCACCGCCGTCCACAGT
The DNA here is from genome assembly GCA_035272605.1 of Candidatus Acidiferrales bacterium. Taxonomy (GTDB): domain Bacteria; phylum Acidobacteriota; class Terriglobia; order Acidiferrales; family UBA7541; genus JOPF136. The sequence goes on from DATEQM010000070.1 coordinate 17,822, forward strand.
TTTCCGCTTTTGCCGAGGTAGGCAAGCTGCTTGCCGTCCGGAGAATACCTGGGGTAGGAAATCTCTTGATATTCCGCCCCGCTCTCCCGGCCATCCACGTACAGGTGGCAGCTTTTTTCAATGCAAGCGCCATATGCGTAGGAGCTTCCTCCAGTCTGGAAGCCCACCGACGTGCCACTCGAGTACTCCTGAGAGCCTTCCTTCCCGTCGAGCACCAGCGCCCAATTCTTTCCCTCCCGCTTGCCAAAAAATGCCAGGTGGCTTTCGTCCCTGCTGATCGAGAGGTACTTGACTTCCTCGTAGCTTCCGCCCTGCGGCTTCCCGTCCAGTTTCACAGTGTAGGTGCCGTTCAGCTTCTCCGTCCAGACCACGTGGTGGACGCCGGCCACCACTTGCTTTGCCTCGCTGTCCCGCGGCAGATCGGCCAGCACTTCTTCTCGAAATGCTGCCGCCGGTGGAGCGCCTGCCGGAACCTGTGGTGCCTGTCCCGCGGCCGGCCCAGGCACAAATGCGAGGCAGAGTCCCAGGATGCGAATGACTGGGGTTCGGATTCCCATAGGGCGCCTCCCCTTGCCGGGAATCTACTCCTTAGCCGCTCCCGGGAACAAGTGGCGCCGGGTTTTCGGGCGTCCGCGGGGCCGGCCCACGGCCTTGCGGCCACTAGACCCTGAATCCAGCACGTCTGCCAATTCCGCCACCCGGGCCGCAGGTCCAAGGACGCGGCGGCGCGCAGTCCTACGTCTCGCCGCGCACGGGGTTCGACAGCGTGCCGATCCCTTCGATGCTCACGCGGACTTCGTCTCCTGCTCTTAGCCACACCGGCGGAGTGCGGCCCATGCCGACGCCGGCCGGAGTGCCCGTCATGATCACCGTGCCGGGCAAGAGCGTGGTGCTCTGGCTAAGAAACTCGACGAGCGCGGGAACATCGAAGATCATGTCGCGCGTGTTGCCGTCCTGCATCTGCCTGCCGTTCACGGTGGTCTCGATGCGCAATGCGCCCGGATCGGGCAGCGATTCCGGAGTTACGAGACAGGGACCCAGGGGCGCGAACGTGTCGAAGCTCTTTCCGCGGCACCATTGGCCTCCGCCGAGCTTCAATTGCCAGTCGCGAGCGCCCACGTCGTTGCCGCAGGTGTAGCCGGCCACATGGGAAAGGGCGTTTTGCCGATCCACGTTTCGGCACGTTTTCCCGATCACCACCACGAGTTCCCCTTCGTAGTCCACTTCCACGCC
>DATEQM010000071.1:0-6504 GCA_035272605.1 Candidatus Acidiferrales bacterium
TTTTCGCCACAGCCGGCTTTCGATCGCTGGATATCCCGAGTACTGCGCCCCCGCCGGCACGTCGTTCGGCACTCCGCTCTGCGCCGTCACCACCGCGCCATCGCCGATCGTCAGATGTCCCGCCGCGCCCACTTGCCCGGCCAGGATGCAGCGATTTCCCACCGTGGTTGTCCCCGCCAGCCCCACCTGTGCGCACAGCAGCGTGTCCTCGCCCACAGACGAGGCGTGGCCCACCTGCACCAGATTGTCGATTTTCGCGCCCCTGCGGATGCGCGTCTCGCCCACCGTGGCGCGGTCCACGCAGGCATTCGCCTGGATCTCCACGTCATCCTCGACCACCGCGCGGCCGCTCTGCAGCATCTTCTTCCAGCTCCCGTCGTCCCGCCGCGCAAATCCAAATCCGTCCGCGCCCACCACCACGCCATTCTGCAGGATCACGCGGTCGCCGATCGCGCATCCCTCGCGGACCGCCGCATGGGAATGCGCGAAAAAATCGTCGCCGATCCGCGCCCCGCGATAAATCACCACAAAGCTGTGCAATACCGCGTTCCCGCCGATTTCCACGTCTTCGTCAACAAAGCAGTAAGGCCCCACATGCGCCCCAGGCCCGATCCGCGCGCTCGCCGCAACGACCGCCGTGGGATGAATTCCGGGTGCATAGCGCGGCGCCTGGTGGAACAGTTCGATCGCCCGCGCGAAATCCAGGTAAGGATTGGCCGACCGCAACACCGCGACGGGCATCGGCCCAGCGTCCGGCGCCGCCAGGATGGCCGACGCCCGCGTGGACGCTAGCATGCGGCGATATTTTGGATTCGAGAGAAACGTCAGCGTTCCCGGAGCGGCCTTCTCTATCCCGGCCACCCCCGTTATGTCCACGCTGCCATCTCCCTCCAACACGCAACCCAGCCGTTCCGCTATCTCTCGAAGTTTCATAATGTCCTCAGTAGCTCAGGCCATCGTGCCTGTGCTCTTTTGCCAGCAGCAGGCGCCAACTCTACACCATCGCCGAACGGCGAGCAGCAGGGCGCGCCGGCCCGCGTCGCCAGAACTCCGTCGCCGGTGCTACAGTCTCCCCGGAGGTCATCATGAATCTACGGATTCTTCCGGTGCTCCTCGTCGTCCCGGCGGCGTTTCTCTCCCTCTCTGCGATTCGTCGGCAGCCCACCGACGTGACCGCGATCACGCAGCAATGGGCGCGAGACTGGAACGCCAAGCAACTCGACGCCACCCTGGACCTCTACGCCCCCGACGCCGCCTTTCTGACCGCCGAAGGCGGCCGCTACACCGGCTTGCCAGCTATCCACAAACTTTTCCAGCAGGGCCTTGACTCCGCCGACCCCAGCATCACACTCCACACCCTTTCCTCCAGCGTCTCCTCACACTTGGCCTACGACAGCGGCGAGTTTTCGGAGGTCCTCACCTTCACCGGAAAGGCCCAGCCTCTGGTGGATGCCGGCAGCAAAACTCCGCCTCCAGGAACAAAACTCACTGTGCAGGGATACTACCTGATCGTCTTCCGCCGCCTGCCGGATGGCCGCTGGCGAATCGCCCAGCATATGTGGTCGTTCACACCGCCCGCTAAGAAGTGACACCGGCGGAACGGGATCGAAGAGAAGCCCTATTCATTGAACAGCGAGGGTTGCCCTGCTGCCGCCCGCCGCGCCGGCGTGCGCCGGGCGATCCCCACCACGCCCAGCACCGTCAGCTTTGCAATCGCCCGCCGGGGAATAAACATCCGCGTGCAATTTGTCGCCGGGTCGGGCGGCACCAGGTGCACGCCGCGATCCAGCAGGGCCAGCAGGTCGTTGGCCACCACTCCCTCCAGCGTATCCCCGTCACGGTACTCCACGCGTACCCACAGCCCGTCCAGTTTCGGCCGGCTCAGAAAACTCTTTCGTTCGGGCAGGAATTTCTCCTGGAAGTCGTTGACGAAATAAACGGCCCGCACCCGTTCCAGTTCCACCTGTTCCACTGCGCCGTCCAGGTTCAGAATCTCCAGCCCCTCGGCGCGGTCCAGGTGCGCCGGCGAAACGTAGCCGGGCAGCGTGCGCCCGTCGAAGGTCTCCACGAAAACCTTCTTGTGGCTCGGAGACGATTCTTTCCGTTTGGGCAGATGGATATCCCGTAAGATCCATTGCAAAAATACCGAATCTCGGTTATACTTGCAAGACTTTCGGCCATAACGTGTTGAAAACATTAGTGCTTACTGGGGCGCCTCGTTTTGACCGATAAAAAGCAGATCCTCAAATCTGCCTCTCTCATCACCGCCATCACCATCGTCAGCCGAACTCTCGGTTACGTGCGCGACCAGCGCGTCACTCTGCTGCTCGGCACCTCCCTGGCCGCCGATTCCTTTTTCCTGGCCTTCCGCATTCCCAATCTGCTTCGCCGCTTGGTCGGCGAAGGCTCCATGACCGCTTCCTTCATCCCTGTCTTCACCAGCTATTTGGCCCACAAATCGCGCGAAGAGGTCTGGAGTTTCGCCAACCGCCTCTTCTGGACCCTGGCGCTTCTGCTGTCCATGGCGGCAGTTGCCGGCATGCTGTTCTCGCCGCAGTTGATCCACTTCTTCACCATGTTCGGCCAGGCGCCGCAAAAGTGGGACCAGGCCGTGGCGCTCAATCGCATCATGTTCCCGTACATTTTTTTCATCGGACTCTCCGCGCTCTCCATGGCCATCTTGAATTGCTTTCACGTGTTCGGCCTGCCGGCTGCCACGCCGATTTTCCTCAACCTATCCATCATTGCCTTCTCCACGCACATGGTGTGGGGACGCATGGGCGGCGATCCCGCCAGAGCACTCGGTTTTGGGGTGCTGGTCGGCGGAACGCTCCAATTGTTGGTGCAGGTTCCCGCGCTCGTTCGTCATGGCATGCATTTCAACTGGGGAATTTCCCTGAACCATCCGGGTATCCGCTCCGTCGGCCGCCTCATGATTCCCGGTTTTTTCGGCATTGGCATCTACCAGATCAATTTTTTCGTGGACACGGTCTTCTGGACCGCCGCCAAGATGCCCGCCGGCAGCCTCACTTCCGGCTATGTGGCCGACCGGGTCATGGAGCTGGTGCTGGGCGGCTACGCCATTGCCGTGGCCACCGCCATCCTGCCCATGATGTCCCACCAGGCCGCGGCCCACGACTTCGAAGCCATGAAGCGAACCTTCGCGTTTTCCTTGCGCATCGTTTCCTACATCACCATTCCCGCGGCCGTCGGACTGGTGGTCTTGCGGGTGCCCATTATCCGCGTTCTGTTCGAGCACGGACGTTTTCAGGCCTCCTCCGTCGATCTCACCGCTCGTGCTCTCCTTTACTACGCGCTGGGCCTCCCGGCCTTCGCCGCCGTCAAACTGATCGTTCCGGGATTTTATTCCACGCAAGACACGCGCACGCCGGTCATGGTCGCGGCCTATGCCCTGGTGGTGAATTTCGGGCTGAACGCGCTGTTCCTCAAATCCCTGTTCGGAACATTTCAAAACGGCGGTCCCGCGATGGCCACCACTGCGGCCGGCTACTTCAATTTCTTATTGCTGTTCATTGTCTTTCGCCAGCGATTCGGGCGCCTGGGAACCTTCGAGATTATTTTCTCGATGCTGAAAGTTGGCGCAGCCTCCGCTTTGATGGGCGCGCTCTGCTGGGCTATGCTCCGGTTCACCCATTTCGAGGGGCAGGGGAGCTTCCTCGTCCGGTTGGGACTGTTATCCGGGATTCTGGTGATCGCCACGGTGGCCTACATTGGCATCACCTGGCTGATCCATTGCCCCGAGGTCGAAGAAGTTTGGGGCGTGATGCGTCGCGGCGGCGCAAGGCCGCTCGCGGGGGAATAAAGAAGTGATTCGAGAAGGCCGAACATCGCACGGCGCCCCGACTCCGCCGGACCGCCGCGCCGGACGCTTGGACGCGGCCATCGAGCGTTTTCTCCGCCACCTCCAGGTGGAGCGTGGCCTGGCCGTGAATACCCTCACCGCCTACCGGCAGGACCTGCGCAAATTCGCCGCCTTCTGCGCGGCGCAAAAGCTCACCATCGAGACGGCCGACCGCGATGCGGTCCTCGATTTCCTGTCCGGCCTCTACCGCCGCAAGCTCAGCAGCCGTTCCGTGGCCCGGCACCTGGCCACGTTGCGCGTCTTCTTCCGGTTTGCGGTCACCGAAGGGCTGCTGCGCGAGGAGCCCACCCTGAACCTCGAGGCACCCCGCGTCTGGAAGGGCCTTCCCGTATTGCTCTCGATTCCGCAGGTGGAAAAACTCCTCGCCCAGCCCGACCTGGCCGCTCCGCTCGGCGCACGCGACGCCGCAATGCTTGAGGTGCTCTATTCGACCGGTCTGCGCGTCTCCGAACTCGTGGGCCTCCGCCTCGCCGAGTTGGATTTGAGCATGGGATGCGTGCGCTGCGTGGGGAAGGGAAATAAGGAGCGTCTGGTGCCCCTGGGCCGCCGGGCGCTCGAGGCCCTGCGCCGCTATCTGGGCGAGCCCCGGGCGCGCTTGCTCCGCGACCGTCCTTCTCCCTTCGTCTTTCTGAATCATCGCGGGGCGAAGATGTCCCGCGTGGGCTTTTGGAAAGTGCTGAAGGCCTATGGCCGGCGCGCGGGGCTGCCTCCGAAGCTGAGCCCGCATAAATTGCGGCATAGCTTCGCCACGCACCTCCTCGAGCGCGGCGCGGACCTCCGGTCGGTGCAAGCCATGCTGGGCCATGCGGACATCTCCACGACTCAGATTTACACGCATGTCACCCAGGAGCGCCTGCGCCAGATTTATCGCACGCATCACCCGCGAGCTTGACGCCATGCGAAAAAAGCACACGCGCTGTCATCCCGAATCCCGCCGTCGGCGGGATGAGGGATCTGCTGTGCGTGAGACTCACTGACGAGCGGCTCGAAAAACAGGAGAGCGTATGCCCGACTACATGTTCTTGCTGGAAAGCCGGCTTTCCGCCGAGCAGCGCGCCGTCGTCATGCGCGTGGTGGAGCTCGCGCAGGCGCAAGGCGCCAACGTCTACGTTGCCGGCGGCGCCGTCCGCGATCTCATCTCCGGCATGGCCATTCGCGACCTCGACTTCGTCGTGGAAGGCAACCCGCTGCGCATGGCCCGCGAACTGGAAAAGGGTGGCGCCCGCATCGTCGAAGAGGACGAGACCCGCCGCCACGTCGAAATCGTCTTCCACGGCGATGTGGACGGCTCCCTCTCCGCCGCCCGCGACGAGGTTTACGACCACCCCGGCGCCAAGCCCCAGTACCGCTTCGGCACCATTCTCGACGATCTCCGCCGCCGCGATTTCTCCATCAATGCCATCGCGCTCTCTCTGAATCCCGCCTCCCGCGGCCTGCTGCTCGACCCCACGAACGGCCTCGCCGATATCGAGCGGCGCGAAATTCGTCTCCTCTCCATGCACGGCTTCACCAACCAGCCGGGCAGGCTGCTGCGCTCACTCCGCTACGGTGCCCGGCTCGGCTTCGCGCTCGAAGAGCGCACCTCCGGCTGGTTCGACCTGGCCATGGAACGCAAACTGCACCTGAATATCTCCTCGGCCGACATCACCGACGAGGTCCGCCAGGTGGGACGCGAAGAGAACGCCGCCGGCGTCCTCAAAGCCTGGGAGGAGCACGATCTCCTGAACGTCGTGCATCCCAAATTTGCCTCCCGCAAGCCCGACTACAAAGGGCTCGAGGCCCTGGTCAAGGCCCGCGAGGAGCTCGCCAGCGTTAACCGCCGCGCCCGCCTCGCCGCACCCACGCTCTACTACATCTTTGGGCGCTTCTCCCGCATCGAGCGCAGCAACGCGCTCCGTCAGTTGGGACTGCGCGCCGCCGAAGTCCAGGCCGTCGCCGCTCTCGAGGAGCAAGCCGACGCCGCGGTCAAGCTCCTGAGCAGCGCCAAGATGAAAGACGCCCGCGTGGCCTACGACACTCTGGAAAAAGTTGCTTCCGAGACCATCGTTTTTCTCCTCACCTACACCCGCCAATCGAAAGTCCTCTCGCGCATCAAAGCCTATCTCACTAAGTGGAAGCCCATGCGCGCCGCGCTCCCCGCTACGCAGCTCGAGCTGCTCGGCATTCCCCGCGGCCCCAAGTTCGACCAGGTCCTCGAGAATTTCTTTACTCTCCAGCTCCACGGCCGCGTCCACGGCCCGGAGGATTACGAACGCGTTCTTCGCAATCTCGCCGGCATCAAGCTCGACCTCAAAAAGAAGGCCAAAGTCGAGAAGAAGGGCAAAGAAGCCCCCAAGGCCGTCCAGCCTGCCGCCAAGGGCGCGTTCGCTCAGCACGCTGCCAAGAGAGCCGCGGCCGCCGCCGCAACCGGCGCCGCAAACAAGCCCGGAACCCCCGCACCCGCGCCGCCCGCAAAAGGCGCGGCAAAAACTCCCGTTCATCCGGCAGTGCAACCGCCCCCCAAATCCGGAGCCGCGAAGCCAGCGGCCACGGGCAAAGCGCACGCAGCGAAACCCGCCGCCCGATCCAAGACTCCCTCGAAGGCGAAGAAGTCCGCCAAGCCCGCGCGCCACGGCGCGCCG
>DATEQM010000072.1:0-13668 GCA_035272605.1 Candidatus Acidiferrales bacterium
GTCCCCCAGTCGCCCGCCTCCAGCCACATCTTTCCGGTCTTCGCGTCCCAATAGAGCGGCACGTAGCCCGGCAGCCGCTCCATTCCCGCAGTCTTCGCCGCAATGGACATCGGACCAGCAGACGCAGGGGTTGCCTGACCAGAAGTCCCCGCTTCAGGTTTGTTCTGCGCCCTCGCCATGGGCGCCACCGCCAGGAGAAATGCGAAAGAAAGGAATAGCCGCTTCATATCAGGCCTCCGTATGACGCGCAGAACCTTTGAACAAGCCACTAGATTTGTCAAGCACGGTGGCGCAGCCCGCCGCGGCGGGCTGCCCGTCCCGTGACCGCTGCCCTCGCAACGCCCCGCAATCTCCCCGTCAAAAACGACAGGTTGCGCAATTTCAGCCGCGCCGGACGTTTTGAATTTCATGCGCGCCCGCTGGCCCGCCCGGGCACAGGATTCCGCCGGGCAGTGCGACGCTGCATGTTATAGTTGAGTTTCTCGAATCCACCGCAGCCATGGGCCGTTTGCGCATCTCCGGAGTGCAGTACCTGAACACAGCGCCGCTCGTCTGGGGCTTCACCCACGGACCGCTCGCGGGCCGCTACGATTTGTCGTTCACTCTGCCCTCCCTCTGCGCCGCACAGCTCGCGCGGGGCGAAGCCGACATCGCCATCATTCCGGCCATCGAATGCCAGCGCATTCCCGGCCTGGTCGTGCTGCCCGGCATGGCCATCGCTTCGAAACACGCGGTGCGCAGCCTGCTGGTGATTTCCCGGCCGCCCATCGAAGCGGCGCAGCGGCTCGCGCTGGACACGAGCTCGCGCACCACCTCCGCGCTCGTGCGGCTGCTTGCGGCCGGCTGGTGGTCCCGCAGGGGAGCGAAAATCGAATTCGCCCCCGCGGCGCCCGATCTCGCAGAGATGCTCGAGGACCATGATGCCGCGCTCCTCATCGGCGATCCCGCCCTGCGCCTCGCCGAGCGCCACGACGCCGGCGAGCCGCTCCTGACCGGCGTCCCGCCCGGCGCGCTGCACCTCTACGACGTCATTACGGAGTGGCGCGCCTGGACCGGACGCCCCGGCGTGCTGGCGATGTGGGCCGCGCGGCGCGAGGTGGTGACGCCAGAAGTCGTAGCCGATTTCCAGGCCTCGAAGGAATACGGCCTGGCGCATCTTCCCGAGATTGCCGCCAACGCCGCCGCCACTCTGGGCCTGCCCCAGGCGCATCTCGAGCGTTACCTGAGCGAAAATATTGACTACAGCCTGGACGACGAAAATCGCGCGGGCCTCGACCTCTATTTCGAAAAGGCCGCCCAATCGGGTCTGATCCCGCTGGTGCGCCAGCTCGAATATGCGGCCGCCGGTAGCGCGGGCTTTCAGCCTGCGCGCCTTTAGTCTTCGGCCATGTGGCACAGACTTTAGTCTGTGCGCATTCTGCGCTGCGAGCATCTACAACCGTAACGGAGTCCCTATGCCGATCACCCAACAACAAGCTCTCGAATGGCTCGAATCCGACGACCTCCTCGGCCTCGGCATGGCCGCCCAGCAGGTCCGCAGCCTGAAAAACGACCCGCGCATCGCCACCTACCAGATCGACCGCAACATCAATTACACGAACTTCTGCACCGAGTATTGCTCCTTCTGCGCCTTCTATCGCCCCATGGGATCGCAGGAGGGCTACATCCTGCCCTTCGAAGAGATTTGCCGGAAGATTGACGAGATGCTGGCGCTCGGCGGCACGGGAATCCTGCTCCAGGGCGGCCTGCACGCCGACCTGAAAATCGAATGGTACGAGGATCTGCTGCGTTCCCTCCGCGCGCGTTTCCCCCAGGTGCACCTGCATTGTTTCTCCGCGCCGGAGATCATCAACATCGCCGAGCTTTCCGCGTTGACCCTGCGCGACACCATCGCGCGCCTGCGCGACGCCGGCCTCACCTCCATCCCCGGCGGCGGCGCGGAAATCCTGGACGACGAGGTGCGCCGCCGCATCTCCCGGCTCAAGTGCACCGCGGACGAGTGGGAGCAGGTGCACCGCACCGCGCATTCCCTCGGCCTGCGCACCACCGCCACCATGATGTTCGGCTGCGGCGAGGAGCTGCGCCATCGCGTCAACCATCTCGAGCGCGTCCGCCGCCTCCAGGAAGAAACCGGCGGCTTCACCTCCTTCATCCCCTGGATGTTCGCGCCGGAAAATACCTCGCTGGGAAAAAGAGTCCCGCAGGCCACCGCCGTGGATTATCTGAAAGTGCTCGCCGTCAGCCGCCTCTATCTCGACAACATTGATCACATTCAAACGAGTTGGCTCACCCCAGGCATCAAAGTCTGCCAAGTGGGCCTCCAGTTCGGCGCTGACGACGTGGGCAGCATCCTGATCGAGGAGAACGTGGTCTACGCCGCCGGCGTGCGCAATCGCACCAACGAAGCCGAGCTCCGCCGCATTATCTCCGACGCGGGCTACATCCCCGCCCAGCGCGACACGCTCTATCGCTCGTACATCCTGAAGAATTAGTGCCTCGCCATGCGGTGTCCTCTCACACCTGGCCAAACCGCCGCACCTCTTCGTAGGGGCAGACCCAGGTGTCTGCCCCGCTTCGCAGGCTCTCCCCGGACCGGACGAACTCACTCAAATTGCGTGTTTCTACCGTTGGCGATGGTCATTTATTCCATTCTCGCTGTAGCTGCGCCGGCCGCCGCCCAGCACAGGACGGAGTTCACCACTCCCACTCCCGTCACTTCCGGCAGCACGCTGATCCTGGGTTTCCTCGGCGGCGGCAAAAGAAGCGGGGACGAGAACCGGCCGGCCATCCAGCTCGCCGAACGCCTCCGCGCGCTGGAAATCCCCGCCGTGTACATCGAAACCACCGGGCATGATCGTTACACCCAGGCGCTCAAACTCATCGAAGCGGCCACGCGCCGCGACGCCAAAGGCCGCTGCCCGGTCCAAGGCTGCAGCAAAGTCCAGCTCCTGCTCTACGGCCGCGGCGAGGGCGGCGCTACGGTATTGAGACTCGCGCGCGAGCTGAAAATCCTGGGCCTGCCCGTTGCGCTCACCGTGCAAGTGGACACCGCCGGACGAAGCGACGGCGTGATCCCGTCAAACGTCGCTCGCGCTGCCAATCTGTACGACGCCGGTGCGGCAACCGCCGGTGCCATGCGCATCCACGCCGAGGATCCCGCGAAAACGCAGATCCTCGCCAATCTGCTCTTCTCGGACGACGCGAAATGGGTGGACCTTCCGGAGGGAGTATCTCCCGGCCCGCCGCGCCGCGCGCGCTCCGCGCAATTCGACTCGGACCCGCAGATCTGGAACCGCGTGGAGGACTACATCCTGGACGAAATGCGCCGCGCTGGCATCTCGGGAGTCCCCGCCCCGCCCCCGCACTGAGCGATCGAGCCTGCGCCTGATGTTGCGCAGCAATCGCCGCGTGGGTCAGTGGCTCTTTGCGGGCGCTGGCTTTACAGTGACAATCACCTCGGCGCCTTCGGGGATTTCAAGCGTCTCCAAAGGCACCAGCACCCCGCCACGGTAGCGAGCCCGAATCGTCTGCGCGCCGGCCGCTGGCGACCCCGCCACGGGGGCCGCTCCCATCCCTGCCGCGGGGTTCCCCTCCGCCCGATTTTCGTATTTCGAATTTCGAGTTTCGTCTTTTCCGTCCAGGGCCGCATTCACCAGCCGGTCGGCTTCGCGGTTTTTTTCGCGCAGGATGTGCGCGATATCGAAGTACTCGAATCCGCGCGAGAGTTTCACGGCACGCTCGTGCAGCGGGCGCAAGTCGGGGCTTTTCACGCGGTAGCGTCCCTGCATCTGCCGCACCAGCAGCTCGGAATCGCTTTCCACGCGCAGCCGCGTCACGCCGCGTTCCCGCGCCGCGTCCAGCGCGGCTATCAGGCTATAGTATTCCGCCACGTTGTTCGTGGTGCGGCCCACGTATTTTCCGGTGGCCATCAGCGTGGTTCCGCCGGCCTCCCGCAGCACTATTCCGTAGGCCGCGGGCCCGGGATTGCCGCGTGCGCCGCCATCAATATTCGCAGTCACCAGCCCGCGTTCGGACGCGTCCGCCGCCGGCTCTGCAAAAAGCCCTGCGGGTCGCGGCGCGGGTCTCTCTGGACGGGTCATGGCGGGGTGGGAGCGAGGCTCATTCCTGCGCCGGATCCTGCGGGGCTGCGCTCTGCGCGACGGGCGCTCCCGTCCCTGCCGCGGCTGTGGCCGGGGGCTCCTCGAAATACAGCATTCGCCCGCAGGACTCGCATTCCTCGAGTTCATTGTATTCGGGCCTGCGCAGGCGCTGCACCACGTAGGGCCGCAGATGCACGCGGCATCCGGAGCAGGCTTCGCCGTCCACCGTCGCCACCGCCACGCCGTGGTGCCGCGGCGCATACACGCGGTAGCGCTCGTAGAGTTCTTCCGGCACGGCGGCTGCTGCGGCGTCGCGCTCGGCGCGCAGCGCCGCCTGCTGGTCCGCGGTGGCCGCGCGTTCGGTTTCGATCTGTTGCTTCGCGGCCCTTGCCGCCGCTTCCGCCTCCGCCAGCGCCTTTTCCCCCGCCTTCACCTGGCGGTCGTGCTCCTCGCTTGCCACCATGTGCTCCAGCACGGTGTCTTCGGCTTTGCGAATCTCGGCTTCCGCCCCTTCGATTTCGTGCACCAGGGCGCGGTACGCCTCGTTCGTTTTCACCTGGCCCGTCTGGTCCTTGTACTTCCGGACTTTTTCTTTCCAGACTTCGACGTCCAGCTCCAGCTTTTTGCGGTCCTTCAGGCTGGCGGTTTGCGCCTCGCGCGTTTTCACCAGCACCCCGCGGGCGGCTTCCACTTGCGCGTCCGCTTCCGCGATGCGCCGCGGGTACCGCGCAAGCTGTCCGGCCAGTTCGGCCAGCTTCAGATCGAGCGTTTGCACGTGCAGCAGTTCCTTCAGGCCGGTATGCATCGCGCAGAATCTTAGCACACGGCCCGCCGCGGCCCCGGCGATGCTCGCGCGCGAGGCTCCGGGCGCCTCCGCGGAGCGCGGTTCAGGGCACGCGGTGGACTTCCATGGTCTGGTCAATCACAAAGCTGGAAGGTGGGGGAGTGATCGGCCCGGAGTAGCGCGCCGTCACGGTAAATCCGCCGGCCTGCGTGTCGATCGAATACGTGTATCCATCCCGGCTGGAGCGCGTCATGGTCATCGCGCCGCTCGAGATGAGCTCGTCGAGGGACGCGTAGGAGCCGTGCTCGGCCAGGTAGGCTCGCTCCGCCTGGGCGATGGCATTCAAATCGTTCTTCACTCCCGTTGTGCTGATCGCCTGGATGGGTGAGCCCCCGCCTTCCTCTTTTGGCAGCGACTGCGTCAGGTACAGGCGGTACACCAGAAATCCTATCGCCAGAGCGGCCACCAATCCTACAATTCCGCGCATTTTCTCCTCCTGCCGCCCCAGCCTAGCGCAGTCCGCCCGCGGTAGGCGGCACAACCAATTGCCCCTGTGCCGCACGCAGCACAGCCCGCGATCGCCCGCGGCGAGCAGCGCCACCCAGCGCACTTTGCGTCACACGCCGCGCAGCGTCCTCCCCATCGCCCGCGCACTCCTGCTATCATGGCAACGGCATTCAGCGTACGAAGGTGTTTTCGCGGAGCCAGAATCTTGCAAGCCCCGGCCGTACAGCTCGATGTTCCTGCTTTGCTCCACCTCCGCGAGTCGGAGCTGGAAGAGGCGCGCAACCTCCAACTCTCTCTGCTCCCCAACGCGCCCCTCCGGGCGCCCAACGCGGAGTTCAGTTCCCGCTTCAAGCCCGCCGCAGCTGTCGGCGGCGATTTTCTGGACTACTTCCACCTGAGCGACGGCCGCATCGGCATCTATCTGGGCGACGTGGTGGGCAAAGGGCTCTCCGCGGCCATGTATGCCGCGTTGACGGTCGGCACCCTGCGCGGCATCCACAAAACCGGCTGCCCGCCTATGACCGTGCTTTCCACGTTGAATCGCCGCCTGCGCACCCGCGCCGTTCCCGGGCGCTACTCCGCCGTGCAGTACGCCGTCTACGATCCGGAATCGCGCGAGTTGCTCTACGCCAATGCCGGCCTGCCGCGGCCCATCCATTTTTCCGCCAGCAACTGCTGCGAGGTGGGTCACGGTGGGCTTCCTTCCGGCCTGTTCGATGAGGCCAGCTACGACCAGTACAGCGTCACTCTCCAGCCTGGCGATGGCTTGCTCTTCCTCACCGACGGCCTGCTCGAAGCGCACGACCCGCAGCGCGAGGAATTCGGCGCCTCCCGCGTGATGGAGATTTGCAAGAGTCACCTGCAATCCTCCGCCGATGCCCTCCTCGCGCGCCTTTTCTCCGCCGTCGAGGAATTCTCCGGCCACGCCCCGCCGCAGGACGACATCACCGCGGCACTGCTGCGAGTTTCTTGACCGGCCCAGCCTCACCCGTCCGGCTCGCATTGACACCACTCCTCCCCGCCCCTACGATACTCTGCGCCACGCGCACGGGCCGCACCAGTTCCCCCGGCGCGCTCCCCTTGCGGCACCCATCCGCCAGCGGAAAGGAATCCCGGTGCGATCGGCTCTGAAACCTGTACTGCTGGCTGCCCTCCTTCTGCTCTCCTGCGGGGTGGCGCGGGCGGACGCCCGCCAGGCCAGCGAGGCGGCTTCGCCCTCCGCGGTCAAGCCCCGCCCGCTTTCCATCCAGAGCCGCACGCTCCCCAACGGCCTTCGTCTGCTGCTCGTGGAAGATCACAGCACGCCGATTTTGAATCTGCAGGTCTGGTACCACGTGGGCTCCAAGGACGAGCAACCCGGCCGCACCGGCTTCGCCCACTTGTTCGAACACCTCATGTTCAAAGGCTCGGCCCACGTTGCCCCGGAGGAGCATTCCCGCATCGTGGAAGCCGCGGGCGGCGTGGACAACGCCTACACGAACGACGACGCGACCGTGTTCTGGGAAACCGTGCCGAGCAACTTCCTCGACCGTGTCTTGTGGCTCGAGGCCGACCGCATGGCCTCGCTCAACGTGGACCAGGCTAATTTCCTTTCCGAGCGCGAGGTGGTCAAGGAAGAACGCAGGCTGCGCATCGAAAACCCTCCCTACGGCCGCCTCTTCGAGGACCTCTACGCCGTGGCCTTCACCGTGCATCCCTACCATCACACCACCATCGGCAGCATGGAGGACCTGGACCGCGCCACCCTCTCCGACGTGCAGGACTTCTATCGCCTCTTTTACCGTCCCGACAACGCCATCCTCATCGCCGTCGGCGATGTTCTTCCCGAGCAGTTCTTCGCCGGCGCCGAGAAATACTTCGGCGGCATACCCAAGCCCGCCCAGCCCGTGCCGCGCCAGAAGCTCGTCGAGCCGCCGCAGACTGAAGAGAAGATCGTCACAAAATCCTACGGCGCAAATTCCCCGCTGCCCGCCGTGGTCGAGGGCTACAAAATGCCCGCGGCGTTCTCGCCGGATTACTACGCCCTGAACCTCGCTTCCAACATTCTGTCCGCAGGCGAAAGCAGCCGGCTCTACCGCCGCCTGGTTTACGAAACGCAGCTCGCCGCCCAAGCCGCCGGCGTCGGCAACTTTACCGAAGACCCCAACCTCTTCCTCGCCTTCGCCGTCATGAATCAGGGAAAGACGGCCGGAGACGGCCAGGCGGCCATCGAGGGCGTTCTCGACCAGATGAAGGATGAGCCGGTGAGCGACCACGAACTGAACAAAGCCAAGAACCAGGTGCTCGCCAGCTCCATTTTCGCGCGCGAAGCCGACCAGCAGACCGGCGACAACCTCGGTTTTGCCGCCGTCATCGGCAAGGACCCGGAGCTCATGAACCGCGACACCGATCTCTATCTCCGCGTCACTCCGGACGACATCGAACGCGTGGCCCGGGAATACTTCGTCCGCGCGCACTGCACCGTGCTGATCATCACGCCGCCCGCGCCCCGGCGGTGAGTCGTCACGAGCGACCCGGAGAGGCCCGAAGAGGAATGAATGGGCCGGCTACAAGGAGATTCACAACGCTAGCGATGAAACGCTTCCTCGCCCGCGCGTGCACCAGCAGTCTTCTCGCCGCCTGCTTCGCCCTGCCCGCGCGCGCGCAGCAGCCTGCTCCGTCTCCCGCCGCTCCCGCTGCCGCGCAGGAGCCCGCGCCCCAGCCTTCCAGCCCTTTGGGAAAAGTTCCGCCCGGCGTCCACCTGCAATCCCAGATGCCCGCCGCGGCCGCGCCCCGGCCCTTTGACTTCCCGCGGCCCGCCACCAAGCTGTTGCCGAACGGCCTGGAAGTTTTCGTCGTTCCGCGGAACCGCCAGCCGGCCGTCTCGATTACCCTGCTGATTCCATTCGCGGGATCCTTTTTTGACCCGCCCGGCAAAACGGGACTCGCCTCCCTGGCCGCGGCCGTGCTCCCCGAAGGCACCACCCACCGCTCGGCCCAGGAGATCGCCGAGGCCATTGATTTTGTCGGCGGCTCCCTGACCACCGGCGCGGAAGGCGACGCCGCCAACGTCACCGTGACGGTGATGAAAAAAGACTTTCTCCTGGCCATGGACCTGCTCTCCGATGTCGTCCTGCACCCCATCTTTCAACCCCAGGAAGTCGAGCGCAAGCGCCGCCAGACTCTCTCCAATCTGGAAGTGGAATCGGTCGATCCCGGCTACCTCACGCAGGTCGTCTCCGCCCGCGTCCTCTACGGCCTGCATCCCTACGGCATGCCGGAAGACGGCACCGCGGACTCGGTGAAGGCCATCGCGCCGGACGACCTGCACGATTTCCAGAAGGCGCGCTACGTGCCCCAGGGTTCTTTCCTTTCCATCGCCGGAGACGTGACTCCCGACGAGGCCTTTGCCGCTGCGCAAAAGTTTCTGGGCGACTGGGCGGGCGTCGCGCCGGCCTTCACCGCTCCCGCGATTCCCGCCGCCTCCTCCGGTCTGCGCTTCGTGCTCGTGGACAAACCCGATTCCGTGCAGACCCAGATCCGCGCCAGCCGCGCCGCTATCCCGCGCAACAGTCCCGATTACCTCCCGCTCTTCGTGGCCAACCGCGTGTTCGGCGGCGGAGAAAACAGCCGGCTGAACGCCAGCATCCGGCAGAAGAAAGGTCTCACCTACGGCGCCTATTCCCAGCTCGCGGGCCGCGCTCGCGCCGGCAGCCTTTCCGCCGGCCTCTCCACGCGCACGGAAACCACGCTCGAGGCTCTCCACCTGCTCCTGGACCTGATGAGCCAGATGAGCTCCGGCGACGTCTCGCCCGACGAGTTGCGCTTCGCCAAGGACTATCTCGCCGGTGCTTTCCCCATGCAGTCGGAGACTCCGGAGCAGGTCGCGGGCCGCATCCTCTCGCTCTCGCTTTACGGTTTGCCCGCGGATTATTTCCAGCATTACCGCGAGAACCTCCAGGCCGTGAGCGCGGTGCAGGTGAAGGCGCTGGCCGCGCAGTATTTCGGCGCCTCCAATCTCTCCATCGTGATGGTGGGCAACGTGGGCGCGTTCCGCGAGGCGCTCAAGAAGGCCTATCCCGGCGCGCGCATCGAGGAGGTCGCCGTCGCCGATCTCGATTTGCTCGCCCCGGCCCTGCGCCGCAAACTCTCGAGCCCCAGCCCCGACGCCGGCGTGCCCGCGCCCACGCCGGAGACGCTCGACGAGGGCCGCGCCCTGCTGGCCTCCGCCGCGAAAACGGCGGGCGGCGAGGCCCTTGCCGGAATCAAATCCGTGGACGTGACCGCGCAGGGCAAGCTCTACCAGCAATCCGGCGATGCGGACGTCGAGCTGCACCTCCAGGTTTCTTACCCCGACCACATGCGGCTGGACATGAAGTTGCCCGAGGCCAGCGTGACCCAGGGCTTCGATGGAACCGTCGGATGGCTGCAATTTCCCGGAGGCGTCTCCGAAGTGTCCCCGGATGCCGTGAGCGAATTCCGCCGCTCGATTCTTCTCACCGGGGCCGTGGGCATCGTCAACGCCGCCCAGGCCGGCACGCTCGAGGTGCAATTCCTGGGAGAGGAAGAAGTGGAAGGGAAGCAGACGCGCGCCGCGCTTTGGCGCGGGCCGTCAGGACCCGTGCGGCTCTACGTGGATATCGGCAGCCATTTTCTGGTGGCCGCGCGCTTCCTATCCGGCAGCCCGCACGGACCCGCGGAGACCCTCCAGACCTGGGACGACTATCGCGACGTCGAGGGCGTCCAGTTCCCCTTCCATACGGTCACCTATCAGAACGGCGTCCGCCATTCCGAAATCTTCGTGCAGCAGGTCCGCCTCAACCAGCCGATGGATGCTTCGCTCTTCGCCAAGCCCGGCTCCTGAGCCCGCCCCTCCTGCTGCCCGCGGTAGGGGCAGACCCAAGAGTCTGCCCGCCTCTTCGAGTGGGTCCTACAGCTTCGAAGACACAGGGTTCCCGATGGAAGTCATCGGGACGCAAACGACGCGAAAGCCTGTGCCACTGGGGCTGACCCGGGACTGGGGGCGGTGCGAACGGACGCGCTAGATTGATGTGTGCGCCCGGGGCAACAGGGTCTAAATCGACGATCGTTTTGCGAAGGGCCGGGCATGTCCGATAAGCCTGGCCTACTCGTTCTAGCAGTGGGTTTTGGTTTGCAAGAAGACGTACTGTTCGGTTTTCGAGATTGCTCTTCAAGGTCTGGTCACCCCTGGACTCATGCTTCAACAAATACAGCAGGAGGAGCGAGACCTTGGGTTTCCCGGCGTCCGCAGACACAATGAAATCTACCTTGACACGGTAGAAGTCTGGGGTTCGAGTCCCCACGGGCCTGCCATTTGTTTCAATGAGTGAATCGCCTCAGGCAATTTCTTCTGCAGTTTTTACCTGTGTCTTCCTCCGGCCCGCAACGCGGTTGGCACCAGGTTGACAGCTCTCTTCTTCCGCCGAGTTCAGGCAAGGTCGTAGCGATCAAGGTTCATCACTTTGTTCCACGCAGCTACGAAGTCCTTCACAAACGCCCCCTTCGCGTCGCCGCATGCATAGACTTCCGCGATTGCTCGGAGCTGGCAGTTCGAACCGAAGACCAGGTCGACACGGGTTCCGGTCCACTTGATTTTGCCCGTCGCGCGATCGCGCCCCTCATACACGCCTTCGGATGTAGAGGAGGGCTCCCACTTCGTATTCATGTCGAGCAGGTTGACGAAGAAATCATTCGTCAGCGTCTCGGGCCGCTTGGTGAACACGCCGTGTTTGGAATGCCCGAAGTTAGCATTCAGGGCGCGCAGGCCACCGATGAGTACTGTCATCTCGGGGGCAGTCAGCTTCAGCAACTGCGCCCGATCCACCAGCAGCTCCTCCGCCGACATTTGGTGTCCGTTCCGGAGGTAGTTGCGGAACCCGTCTGCGGTCGGCTCCAGTACGGCGAATGAGTGCACGTCGGTCTGCTCCTGCGAAGCATCCGTGCGCCCCGGCGAGAAAGGAATCTTCACCTTGTGGCCGGCCCTTTTTGCAGCTTCCTCGACGGCTTCGCAGCCGCCCAGAACGATGAGGTCAGCGAGCGAGACCTTTTTCCCGCCCGGCTTCGAGCGATTGAAATCCTTTTGGATCGCCTCCAGCTTCCGCACAATCTTTGCCAGTTCGGCCGGCTGGTTCACTTCCCAATCCTTTTGTGGCGCCAGGCGAATGCGCGCCCCGTTCGCCCCACCGCGCTTGTCGGAGCCGCGGAACGATGCCGCCGATGCCCAAGCAGTGGTGACCAGTTGGGAGATCGACAGTCCGGATTTGAGGATCTTCGCCTTCAGAGCAGCAATGTCCTTCTCCCCGATCAATTTATGATCCACGGCGGGAACAGGGTCTTGCCACAGCTGGGGCTCCTTCGGAACGAGCGGGCCAAGGTACCTCGAGATCGGCCCCATGTCGCGGTGCGTGAGCTTGAACCACGCCCGCGCAAACGCATCTGCGAGCTGATCCGGATGCTCGTAGAAGCGCCGTGAAATCTTTTCGTAAGCAGGGTCGAACCGCAAGGCGAGGTCCGTGGTCAGCATGGATGGCGCGTGACGCTTTGACGGATCGTGCGCATCCGGCACCGTACCGGCGCCTGCGCCGTTCTTCGGCCTCCACTGATGCGCACCGGCCGGGCTCTTGGTCAGTTCCCATTCGTAGCTGAACAGGTTGGCGAAGAAGTTGTTGCTCCACTTCGTAGGCGTCGTGGTCCAAATGACTTCCAGGCCGCTGCCGATCGCGTCATCCCCTTTGCCGGTGCCAAATTTGCCCTTCCAGCCAAGGCCCTGCTCCTCGATGCCGGCGGATTCCGGCACTGGGCCCACCAGTGCCGCATCGCCGGCGCCGTGGGTTTTGCCGAAGGTGTGACCGCCGGCAATGAGCGCAACGGTCTCCTCGTCATTCATCGCCATGCGGGCGAAAGTCTCTCGGATGTCCCGTGCCGCGGCAAGCGGATCCGGCTTTCCATTCGGCCCTTCCGGATTCACATAGATCAGACCCATTTGCACGGCAGCGAGCGGATTCTGAAGATCACGGTCGCCGCTGTAGCGCTCGTCCGCCAGCCACTTGCCTTCAGGGCCCCAGTAGATGTCCTCTTCGGGCTCCCAGACGTCCTCGCGCCCGCCGCCAAAACCGAAGGTCTTAAAGCCCATCGACTCGAGGGCCACGTTGCCTGCGAGAATCATGAGGTCGGCCCAGGAGATTTTCCGCCCATACTTCTTCTTGATCGGCCACAGCAGCCGGCGCGCCTTGTCGAGGTTCACGTTGTCCGGCCAGCTATTGAGCGGCGCGAAGCGCTGCTGACCGGCTCCGGCCCCGCCGCGGCCGTCGCCGATGCGGTACGTACCCGCGCTGTGCCACGCCATGCGGATGAAAAGCGGCCCGTAGTGGCCAAAGTCGGCCGGCCACCACTCCTGCGAGTCCGTCATCAAGGCACGCAGGTCCTTGATCACGGCCTTCAGGTCGAGGCTCTTGAATTCTTCCGCGTAGTTGAATCCCTTGTCCATAGGATCGGACAGGGGGGAGTGCTGGTGCAGGATTTTCAGGTTCAGCTGATTCGGCCACCAGTCCGCATTCGTCGCGGCGGTATGGCTGCGAGCGCCGCCTGATACCGGGCACTTGGATTCGGTTGACCTGTTTTGCTCCTGATTCGGGGGGACAGGCACCCCCGCTGAGGTGGTACGGCCTTTCTCCATGTGTTCACCTTCCTTCGAATGAGTCAAAAAACTGCGACGAACTGCGAAACCATCTTGGCTCTGCCATTCGCGCTATCGCCGTCGGCCGCGCTTGCTGATGTGCGCGATTCATCCGGTATGCACACGCCTTCGAAACTAACGGGAAGCGCGCCGCGAAGCGCACTTCGTGCACAGCCCCCGGAAAATGAGTTCGCATTCGCGAAGAATCCGCTTGCCGAGGGTGCCCGAAGCAGGCCTGGGCACGGCGTACCACTCCA
Source organism: Candidatus Acidiferrales bacterium (assembly GCA_035272605.1). Lineage (GTDB taxonomy): Bacteria > Acidobacteriota > Terriglobia > Acidiferrales > UBA7541 > JOPF136. The sequence continues at coordinate 13,324 of DATEQM010000072.1, forward strand.
GATCCTCAACATTGCCGCAGCGGTCGCAAATGAAGTGGTGATGCCGCATCCCTTTCGCATCGAAGCGCGCGGCGCGGCCCTCGACGGCCACTTCACGCACCAAACCTGCTTGCACCAAGTCCCGCAGATTGTTGTAAGTCGTGGCCTTGGAAGAGCGCGGATCCACGCGATTCACGGCTTTGTAGATTTCCGCAGCCGTAGGATGCCTGTTGCATTCCATCAAGAATGCCATCACGGCGTAGCGCTGCGGCGTGCACCGCAACCCGCCGCCCTCCAGGGACCGCTGAATCGCCTCGGCGTCCATACGCCAATTAGAATATATCTAATGTGAGATTTTGTCCAGAC
>DATEQM010000073.1:0-9948 GCA_035272605.1 Candidatus Acidiferrales bacterium
CCAGCTTACCGACTGGCTCATCACCCAGACCAACGAGTTCAAGGCCGCCATCCCCACCGCCGGAATTTCCAACCTGATCAGCTACAACTACATGACATACTACAACCAGTATGAGGAGATGGAGTTCGGCCAATTCCTCCACCAAGGCAACCTGATGGACGTGGCCTGGGAGCGCTCCGCGCTCAAGCACGTTGCCGCCGTCCACACCCCCACCATGCTCATGCACGGCGAAAACGATAACGACGTCCCCATCGCCGAAGCCCAACAGTACTTCGTCGCCCTCAAGGACGTCGGCGTCGAAACCGTTTTCGTCCGCTATCCCCGCGAAGGCCACGGCCTTGCCGAAACCGGCCACCAGATCGACTCCATCGACCGCTCCATCGCCTGGTACGAAAAACATTTCCCGCGCCCCGGCGCCGAAGGCGTCACCAACGTCCAGCCATGATGCGACTCAGCGTCTCACCAGGTCTTGCGCTGCTTGCGATCTTGGCTTTTGCGGCAGCCCTCTGCGGAGCGCACCCTTCCCCCGCGGGGCAGCATCCGCTGGCGGCGCCGGCAATTTTCGATTCGGATCCGAACCACATCTGGAATCGCACCTATGGCTGCCTCTTTGTGCGGCAGGCCGCGGACGGGACTTCATACGGCGCAGACGCGCTCGATCCGCTGTTGTGGTACGAGACGCGCCACCTGCTAACGGGCGAGTCGCATCGCCGCGCGCTCGCTTGCCTCGACGAATTTCTGCGCTCCCACGCCGAGCGCAAGGTGCAGGATCCGCTCAAGCGCGCCATCTTCCAGCGCGATCTCTGGGCCGTCTTCGATTGGGCGGCGGCCATCAGTGATGAACTGCCGCAGGAACGGCGCGAGCTGGAATCCCGATTGGCGCAGGCCACCCGCCGTCTCGCACTCACACCCGAACAGGTCCGTGCGCTGCCCGATACCTACGCCGCAGCCGTGGCCGCTCAACAGTTCGCCGCCGGCTACGATCCGCACAACCCGCGGCAGCCGTTCCTGCCGCCGGATTTGTTCCGCTCCGATGGCCCATGGGTCTGCCTGAGCGCGCATCTTGACGAACCCACGGCGATCGCGCATTTCTCCGGCCGCTCGCGCTTCCTCGTATTCCTGCGCCTGCCCGAAGGGCGCGACGCGACGCTCGCCTACGTCCACAAACTGCGCTCTTCGTCAATGACGCCGATGGTCCGCGACGCCAAGGGGATGGAACTCCTGAACCTGGCCTTGCCGCAATTTCCCGCCGGCACCGAGGTCGCTTTGGTTCGGCAGGCCATTCTGCTCGACACCGAAGGCAAGTTGCTTCCCACCGCGCTCACAGAGAGCGTGCAACTCCGCGTCTACCACGCCGTCACTCACGGATCGGCCTACATCCACTACATCAACGGTCCGTCGAGCCACGACCAGGATTTCTTCGAATTCCGCATGAGCCGGCCGGAGCTGTTCGCCGGCCGCAACGGCGGCCTAGTCGCCGTGTATCCCGGAGACTTGGAATTCGCCACGTTCGCCACGCACGGCATGGACGAATTGGATCCCAAACAACGTTTGGCCGGGCAAACGGACATCCTCCTGCGCTGCGTGGGCTGCCACAGCGATTCGGGGATTCATTCGGTCCAGAGCCGCCTCCAGTGGATGAAACCCCCGCAGGGCGCCGCTGGCCAAATGAGCCTCGACGCGCTCGATCACTCGATTCAGTGGGAATCCGGTATCACCATCGCGCACAAACAGCACGAAGCCGACTTCAGTCTCCTGCAAAGCCTCTGGCGCACGGAACCAAATTGACCAAGCCCGAATCCGAACGACTGCGGCTAAGGGTCACTGCGCGTCTAACGCGCCCACCCGAAACGGGTCCATCACTGATGCCGCCGGGCGATTGTTGACTCCCTCGATTCGGCCGCCGCTTTCCTCTTCCGAACCGCATCCCGCCCCGTCACAATAAACTCCGCATGGAATCCTTCCCGCAACTCCGCCGCGATCCCATCCGCGCCGCCCTCATCGGCCTCGCGCTCCTCTACGCCCTGCTCGCCGGGCTGAAGACCGTGGCCGACTACGACCTCGGCTGGCAGCTCGCCACCGGCCGCTGGATCGTCACGCATCACTCCATCCCCTCCGTGGACGTGCTTTCCCAAACCGCGCGCGGCAACGAATGGATTTACCCGCCGTTTTCCGGCGTGATCCTTTACGCCGTAGCCCGCCTTGGCGGATGGGCCGCGCTCTCCTGGCTCAATGCGCTCGCTTGCCTGGCCGCCGTTGCCCTGTTGGTCCTGCCCGGCGGCCGCCTCACCGCGCTGCTCGCCATCCTGGCTGTCCCGGCAATTGATTTCCGCACCGCGCCGCGCTCGGAAATGTGCACCACGGTCCTGTTCGCCGCATTCTTCGGCATCCTGTGGCGCCACTTCCGCGGCGAGAGCGCGCGCCTCTGGCTCCTCCCCGTGCTGATGGCGCTCTGGGTGAATCTCCACACCGGCTTTGCGGCAGGCCTCGCGCTGGTGGGCGGCTACGTCTTGCTCGAATTGCTCGAAATGCCCTTCGCCCCGGGCCGGGCCGCCGCCATCTCGCGTCTTCGCCAGGCTGCGCCGTGGTGCGCGCTGGCCGCGCTGGCCACGCTCGTGAATCCCTGGGGCTATCGCATCTACGAATCCCTGCTGCGCCAGGGCCAGGCGGGCGAACTCCACGAAGCCTTCATCACCGAGTGGTCCAGCGTGCGGCTGAATTCCGCGGCCTTCGAACAGTTTCTCGATCTTCGCAGCTCCGCGAGCGGCGATTGGTGGCTCTTGCTGGTGGCCTTGGCCGCCATCGCCGTCGCCATCTTCCGTCGCCGCCTGGGACCTGCCGTGTTGCTCGCCGGCGGAGCCTATCTTTCGATGGCGCACATCCGCTTCCAGGCCCTGTTCGCGATTCTCGTCGTGACCATCGCCGGGTCGCTGCCGGAAGGCATCACAGGCGCCCAGAACACCTCCCCAACGGCTTCCGCAGGCGCCTCGCCCGGCTGGATTCGCGCTCTGCGCGCCCTCGCCGCGCGCCGCGAATTCTCCTACGCCCTCCTCGCCGCCGCCGCGCTCCTCGTCAGTCTTCGCAGCTACGACCTCGTCTCCGACCGCCATTACCTTGTTCAGGGACAGCTCTCGCTGTTCGGCACCGGCCCCTCCTGGTGGTATCCGGAACGCGCCGCGGAATTCCTGCTGCGCGAAAACATTCCCGGCAACATCTTCAACGATTTCGATCTGGGCGGCTATCTGGCCTGGCGCATCGGGCCGGAATATCCCGACTACGTGGACAGCCGCTACCTCCCCTTCGGCTTGAAAATCCTCCTCCACAAGAACCATCTCATGGCCTCGCGGCCCGACTCGCCCGACTGGACCGCCGAAGTGGACGCGCGCCACATCAATCTCGCCATCTTTTCGCTCTCGCGTTACGGCGAATTGGAAAATGCGCCGCTCGTGGCCTTCTGTTCCAGCCATAACTGGAAGCCCGTCTATCTCGACGAGGTCTCCGCCGTCTTCCTGCGCGTCCGCCCGGAGACGGAGCCCTGGCTGCGGCGTCTCACGCTCGACTGCCGCTCCGCGCAATTTGCCGCGCCCGATATTGCCGCCGATTCCCCCTGGGGGCGGGCTGAACTCTTCGAGTTCTACTCCAACGCCGGCTCCGTTTTCTACGTGCTCTCGCGCGACGCAGAAGCGCTCGCGGCGCTCGACCACGCCGAAGAGATCTTCCCCGGCGATCCCAGCCTGCACCTGATCCGCGGCGAGTTCTTCGAAGCCACCGGCCACGCCGCCCAAGCCGAGCAGGAGTACCGCACCTCTCTCGGAATCGCGCACACGGACAGAGGCTGGTACGCGCTCGGCCGCCTCTATGCCACCGAGCACCGCTACTCCGAGGCCGCCGAGTGCATGGCGAACTCCGCCGAGCTGTCCACCTACGACTACGACCGTTACCGCCTCCTCGGCCAGATCTATCTCGCGATGAACGCGCCGCAACGGGCGCTCGAAGCCTTCGACCGCGCCCAGCGCAGCAGCCCCTTTGAGAAGGGCGCCTCTGCTCTCGGCGTCGATTTCCACGCCATTCTGGCCGAAGACCGCGCGCGCGCCTGGCGAGCCGCGGGCGATCTCGCTCGCGCCACCTCCTACGCGGAGCAATCCGTCCAACTCACCCCGGAAAATCCGGGGCGCTGGCAACTGCTGGCCGATCTCTACTCCTCCCAAGGCAGATCAGACGCCGCCGCGCAAGCTCGCCAGCGCGCCGCCACCCTCACCGCCCCGAAGTAGATTCCCCCCGTGGCGCAGCCACTCCTAGCTGTGCTTTTGGAAGTATGGCGCCGGCTTCCCGAAGGTCCTGAGCCCGCCGCGCTTGCCCGCCGTGGCGGGGCGGCCTGAGCGGATTTAATCCGTGCGGCGGGCGGGAGCGCGGGCAGGTGCGGCAGGGTCCACGTGCGAGGGCAGGATGCCGACGCCGGCGGCGGCGACGCTGTCGCGCGACGTGTTTTTCACCAGGTACATGGCCTCGTCGGCCAGGTGCAGCAGCTTCGATTTATCCTTCGAGTCCGTGGGATAGGAGGCCACGCCCACGCTGGCGGTGATGCGGACTTCCAGGCCCAGATCCTGCATCCAAACGTGCTCGCGGATGCGTTTGTGCAGGCGGCGGGCGACGATCAGAGCGTTCTCCTTCGAGGTTTGCGGCAGCAGCACCACGAATTCGTCGCCGCCGTAGCGGAAGGCAAAATCAATGAGCCGGCAGTTCGATTTCACCATATTGCCGATGTCGGAGAGCAGGCGCGTGCCGGTCAGGTGGCCGTAGGTATCGTTGACGCTCTTGAAGTGGTCGAGGTCGATGAAAATGAGCGAGAACTCGTAGTTGTAGCGCTGCGAGCGGTAGATCTCCGTCTCCAGTACGAAATTGAGATGGCGCGCGTTGTAGAGGGTGGTGCAATCGTCGGTGATGGTGAGCTCGTGGATTTTCTGCACGTGGCGCGCGTTCTCGATGGCGATGGCGGCGAAATCCGAAAGGACTTCGAGCAGGGCCAGGTCGCGTTCGCCGAAGCCCTGGGGGCCCACGCAGTTGATCAGCTCGATGACGCCCAGCGAGCGATCGCGGAAGCGCACGGGAACGGCGACAATCGAGCGCGTGTGCATCTTGGTCTTCTCGTCCACCTTGGAAAAGAAGCGCGAATCGGAACTCGTGTCGGGCACGATCACGACTTCTCCCGTCTGCGCCACCCAGCCGGCGATTCCCTGTCCCATCTTGATGCGGATCTCTTTGAGCGCCGCGCTGCCTTCGCCGGTGGCGATTTCGAAATAGAGCTCCTGCTTGGGTTCGTCCATGAGCAGCAGCGACCAGGTGTCGGGATGGAGAAATTCGTCCACCTTCTGCATGATGGTGCGCAGGACCTGATCGAGCTGGAGAGACGAGGTGAGGGCTTTGCCCAGCTCGTGGAAGATGGCGACTTCGCTGAAGCCGCGAGGGTCCGCCTTCACGTGGGCGATGGTTGGGTTGCGGCGGCGTTCGATGCCGTTGAAGCTCGTGTTCTCTTCGGCCATGCCGGTCAAGCCTTCCAACCCACTGGGAACGCATTAGTTGCAAATAAGAGGGAAGGAGTGGCCCAGGCGAACCGCCCTTCGGACTCCCCGGGATTATAGGAGAGGCGGCGCGCCCCCCGCAATGGCTTCCGCAGTGCCCTGTGCCCATTCTATCGACTCTCCCGGCGGTTGACAGCGCGGTGCGGGCTGCCTATAGTGCCTGCGGGACGGAAAATTCGCCGTTGAACACCATATTCGGCGGCGCGCCCGCTATGGAAAAGGGCACGTTCGGCGAGCATCTGCGGCGCGAACGCGAGATGCGTGGCGTCTCGCTGGACGAGGTATCTCAGGCCACCCGCATCGGCACCCGCTTCCTGCAAGCCCTGGAAAATGAGCACTGGAAGGACCTGCCCGGAGGGGTGTTCAATCGCGGCTTCTTGCGTTCGATCGCGCGCTACCTCGGACTGGATGAAGAGGCGCTGGTGGCGGAATACGCGCAGACCACCAACGACCGGCCGCAGATGGCGGAGTGGGCCACTTCCGCGGCGGACCGAGGCCTCGAGACGCGGGTGAAAAGTGGCCGGCGCCTCGGCTGGCTGGTGACCCTGCTCGTGCTGGTGGCTGCTGGCGCGGCTGGATGGTGGGGTTGGACACAGTACGGGAGCATGCTGCGCGCCTGGCGGAGTCCGCTTCCCGCAATTCCCCAAACGAAGCCGCCGGCTGCGCCTGTTGTCGCGCCGAGCTCGGAATCCAGCGGCACCAACATGTCCGTCACGAATCCAGCCGGCGCCGGCACGACAGGCGGTGCAACGAGCGGAGCGCCACAATCCCCCGCACCCGCACCGGCAGAACTCGAGTTGCGCGTGGAAGCGAGCCGCGCGACGGAAGTGAGCATCGTGGCGGACGGAAAACCCCTCTTCCAGGGGCGCATGAGCCAAGGGGAAAGCCGGGTGTTCAAAGCCAAGGACCACTTTGACGTTTCAGCGAAAAATTCATTTGCGCTGGTGCTCGAACTGAACGGGGTGAGCATGCCACCGATGGGGCAGCCGAATTCGCCGGGAAGCGTCACGCTGTCTCGAAAAGATCTGGTCCCGACTCGGGGGACCGCAGGAGAACCCCATTAGCGCAGAAATTCGAGAAGAGATCCGCGCCGGCCGGGCAACGCGGGAACGGAAGCTGGCGGTAGTGGCGGGCGGCGCGGGCCTGGAGCCGTGGATGCGGGCCGAGTTGCTGGTGCTGCTGGCGCGCGACTCCGACGCCGCCGTGTCCGGACGGGCGCGCAACACGCTGCTGACCGTCACGCCGGAAGCGCTGATCGAGGCCGCGAAACAGCCGGACGCTCCGGCGCCGGTGTTCGAGTACGTGGCGGAATCCGCCACGGATCGCGCGGGGGCCGCGGCGGCACTGGCGGCGAACCCCCACTGCCCGGGAAGGGCGCTGGCGCGGGTGGCCGAGCACCTGACGCGGGAAGCTGTCGGCGCGATCATGAATAACCTGGAACAGCTCGCCTCCCGCGAGCTGATTGTCGCGCTGGCCGCGCGAGCGGATCTAACCCTGGAGCAGAAGCGGATGCTGGAGGAGCTGACCACAGAGACGGACAAACACGCGCTGGAAAAAGTGGTGGCCGAAGCGGAACCCGACCCCCAAAAGCGGACGACGCTGCTCCAGCGGCTTTCGACTATGAATGTGCTCGAGCGGCTCACGCTGGCGCTCAAAGGGGGGCGCACGGAGCGCATGGCGCTGATTCGCGACCCCAACAAGATGGTGCAGCGGGCCGTGCTGCAATCGCCGCGGCTGACGGAGCAGGAAGTGGAGAACTTCTCCGCGATGGCCAATGTGACGGATGAGGTGCTTCGCGCCATTTCCATGAACCGAAACTTCGTTAAGAGTTACGCGATTGTCCGCAATCTGATCAACAATCCGAAGACGCCGATCGACGTCTCTCTCCACCTTCTGCCCCGGCTGCTGACCCCAGACCTGAAAAAGCTGACCATGAACAAGAACGTACCGGAAACCGTGCGCACGCTAGCCACGAAGATGGTGCGGCAGAAGGCCGTCCTGGGCCAGGGGGATTAGAGCCCATCTCGCAGATCGTTCGGCTGCCCCGGCCATTGGCTTCAGACGCTAGAAGCCTCGCGGAAGAAAGAGCAGTCGCGGCGGGGCTTCCCGCCAAAAAGCGCGGAACCCGCCGCGGCGGGCGAAAGCTTGGCCCTTCCGGTTGGACTCCGTTATCAGACAGACTCGCCCGTTGGTGGGATCGCCGGGTACGCAGATTTATTGGAGCACCGGGGTGGCGAGCGATTGGCGGACCTTCTGCGCATACTCGCGCGCTTTCGCCAGGATGGACGGGGAGTCGAGAGTGAGCACCCGGCGCGCGTCCATCACCACGCGGCCGGCGATGATGACCGTGTCCACGTCGCTGGCTTTCAGCGCATAGACAATCTGGCCGGGAACGTCGTAGGCAGGGACAGCGTGCGGCGCATCCAGACGCAGCAGGATGATGTCCGCCTGCTTGCCGGGTTCGAGCGAGCCGATCTGGTCCTCGAGGTGAAGTGCGCGGGCGCCGCCGAGTGTAGCCATCTCCAGGGCCTGTGAGGCCGTGAGTGCGCGGGGATCGAGGCGCGCTACCTTTTGCAGCTTCGCGGCCAGATCCATCTCCTGCATGATGTCGAGATCGTTGTTGCTTCCGGCAGGGCCGTCGGTGCCCAGCCCCAGGCGCACGCCGGCCGCCAAGAGAGCCGGGATCGGGGCCACGCCACTGGCCAGCATCATGTTGCTGGAAGGATTGTGGACGCAGCCCACACCGCGAGCGGCGAGAAGCTGGATGTCCGCATCGTCCACCCACACGCAGTGCGCCGCGGTGACGTCCGGGCCAAGGAAGCCGATGGAATCGAGCCAGGCCACGGGTGAAAGATGTTTTTTCTGGAGGCTCTCGTCCAATTCATGGCGCGTCTCCGCCACATGGATGAGCAGCGGCGCATGGTAACGCCGGGCGAGGGCGGCGGCCCGCCGCAGCGTGTCTGCGGAACAGGTGTAGGGCGAATGCGGCGCGACGGCCGGGCGAATCAGGGGATCGGCATGCCAGCGCTCGAGGAATTGCTCGATCTGCGCGAACGACTGGTCCGCACTGCGGCTGTCCGGCGCCGGGAAATCAATCACACTCTCGCCCAGCACGCCGCGCATTCCGGCCGCCTTGGTTTCCCGCGCGACGGCGTCCTCGAAGTAATACATGTCGGCAAACGTGGTGATGCCGGCTTCGATCATTTCCAGCGCGGCCAGACGCGTGCCCCAGACGCAGAAGTCTTCCGTGACGTTGCGCTTCTCCGCCGGGAAGATGTGGTTGGTGAGCCAGTCTTCGAGCGTCACGTCGTTCGCCAGACCGCGCAGGAGCGACATGGGGGCGTGCGTGTGGGCGTTGACGAAGCCGGGGAGCACCAGGCGCCCGCGAGCGTCCATGTGGTGAGGAGCGGGATAAAGAGCTTCCAACTTTTCTCGCGGGCCGACGGCCAGGATGACGCTGCCGCGGACGGCCACGGCCCCGTCTTCGAGGATGCGCCGGTCCGGATCCATGGTCACCACGGTGCCGCCAGTGATCAGGAGATCGGCCGGGATCTGTGACGGGCCGCGGGGATGCGGCAGCGGGTGTCGCGGAAGCTGCGGTGCGGGATTCGAAGTGCTGTCGGGGGCTGGCGCCTGCTGCGGGAATCCGGCGGCAGAGCCGGAGACAAGCAGGCATACAGCACAGAGTGCAGCGAGAAGGATTCTGCGGGACTTTTCTCCGGAAGAGGCACGAGCGCGGCGTGATTCGACGGCCCTGCGGGAATTGGGCGAAGATGCCAGGGAAAAGACACCGTCTCTAAAGAGGCGGGCTACAGAGGCATGGCGCTTCATGGCAACTCCTTGGCGATGCGGGGGAGCACGGCGCGCAGGAGCGCGGTGAATTGCGTGCGGACGCGGGCGCCGGTGTCCAGAACTTCCTGGTGAGTGATGGGCTGATCGAGGATGCCCGCGGCGAGATTGGTGACGCAGGAAATGCCGAGGACTTCGAGGCCCATTTGGCGCGCCACGATCACTTCCGGCACCGTGGACATGCCGACGAGATCGGCGCCGAGGGTACGTAGAGCGCGAATTTCGGCCGGCGTCTCGAAACTGGGGCCGCTGACCGCGAGGTACACGCCATCCTGCACGTCGAGGCCGAGCTTTTTGCCTTCCTCGCAGGCGATGTGGCGGAGCGGCTCGGAGTATGCGTGGGTCATGTCCGGAAAACGCGGGCCCAATCGCGGGTCATGGAGACCGATCAGGGGATTTGTGCCCTGGAGATTGATATGGTCGCGGATGACGACGAGGCCGCCCCGGCGGTAACTGGGGTTGATTCCGCCGGCGGCATTCGTGATGACCAGCGCGCGGATGCCCATGCGGGCGAGCACGC